>NCFI01000085.1 GCA_002281095.1 Thiotrichales bacterium 35-46-9
TAAAACGCAACAGCCCCGCGTTAAGCGGGGCTGTTGTTGAATAGAATCGGAAAAAGCTTAAGCAGCGTTTTTCTGAGCAATCATGTTTTTGATGACAGGCGATAGCATCAAATCCATGACATCAATCATCTTTTGACCAGGAATCACCAAAGTGTCTGATTTTTGTAAGAAAGCACCTTCAACCTGTTTAGCGATGCCTGCTAAGTCAATACCGTCCATACGCACATGACAAACAATTAAGCTCTCTTCTGGCTTAGGTACAGCCATGCCGCTGAATGGGTTAGCCGTATCCACTAACGGAACGCGGTGGAAGTTGATGTGGGTACGATCAAACTGGGGTGTGATGTATTCGGCATAGTCAGGCATACGATCAAGGATGGTATCAACCACTTGCTGAACGGTGTAAGGACGCTCAGAAGTATCACGATAGATTTTTTGAATCCATTCGATATTAACGCTAGGAACCACGCCTACTAGTAGGTCAACGTGAGCTGCAACATTGGCCGTTTCAGTGACGACGCCACCATGTAGCCCTTCGTAGAACATGATGTCTGTGCCAGCAGGAATATCCTGCCAAGGTGTAAAACAACCCGTGCCAACACCATGGTGTGCTGCTTCTTCATCGTTGTGAACATAGTAACGACGTTTACCGGTACCTGTCTCACCGTAGGTTTTGAATAATTCTGCTAACAAGTCAAAGTGGTTAGCATGTTCAGAGAAGTGGGTTAACACTTTACCCGTTTTGCGCGATTCTGCGACTTTCTCACGCATTTCAGCGCGTTCGTATTTGTGGAAGCTATCGCCTTCAACGACCGCAACATTTAAATTTTCACGAGCAAATACTTTTTCAAATGCACGTTTAACGAAAGTAGTACCTGCACCAGACGAACCAGTGACCGAAACGACAGGATGTTTAATCGACATGGAAGACTCCTTCTAAAAAATTAAAAACCAAAAATCATTAAATATCTAAATTTGACACGGATAAGGCATTCGCTTCAATAAAGGCGCGACGCGGTTCGACTTCATCCCCCATTAGGGTGCTGAAAATATCATCAGTCGCTATGGCATCTTCGATGCTGACCTTGAGCAAACGACGTGTCGCAGGATTCATGGTCGTTTCCCAAAGCTGATCGGGATTCATCTCACCAAGACCTTTATAGCGCTGAATGCCCATGCCGCGCTTAGCTTCACCGAGTAGCCAGTCAAACGCTTGTTTGACGCTAGTCACGGCGATGGATTTTTCATCGCGACGCACTTGGGCGCCATCGCTTAATAAATTACCGATGCGTTCAGCAGCTTGCATGAGACGTTGGTAATCGCCCGATAACCAGAAGTCATCACCCATATCCTGGACACTATCAAAACCATGCTCATGTGTGGTCAAACGAATAACACGGTTGTCGCTATCTGGATCTTGATTGTCTGCAGTAGTTAAACTGAATCGAGCACCACCTGCAATGAAATCTTGTTCAATTCGCGTCATAGCCGAGGTACACCAAGCAGATAAGTCAGCGTCATTTTTCAGTATGGTTTCGTTCAATGCCGGCAAATCAACCAAGGCGCGCAATAAGGCTTCGGGATAACGACGGCTGTATTTATTGATGACGCGCTCAGCTTGGAAATGAGCAATGGCGAGTTGCTCTAAGGCATGACCCGACATAGTGCCTGCGTTTTCACCCAGACTAAGACTCGCACCTTCCATCGCTAGTTGTAACAAATAATGCTCTAGTTCCGTATCGTCTTTTAGATAGGCTTCTTGCTTGCCTTTTTTGACCTTATAAAGCGGTGGCTGTGCAATATAAACGTGACCACGTTCGATAATTTCGGGCATTTGACGGTAAAAGAAGGTGAGTAGCAAGGTGCGAATGTGTGAACCGTCAACGTCGGCATCGGTCATGATGATAATGTGGTGGTAACGTAATTTTTCGATATTATATTCATCTTTACCAATGCCACAACCGAGAGCGGTAATCAGCGTGCCGACTTCGGCCGAACTAATCATGCGGTCAAAACGCGCGCGCTCGACGTTCAAAATTTTACCTTTCAGTGGCAGAATCGCTTGGGTACGGCGATCTCGTCCTTGTTTGGCAGAACCACCAGCCGAATCACCCTCGACTAAGTAAAGTTCTGAAAGGGCAGGATCTTTTTCCTGACAATCTGCTAACTTACCAGGTAGGCCAGCAATGTCGAGTGCTCCTTTGCGACGTGTCATTTCGCGAGCTTTACGAGCCGCATCACGAGCACGAGCGGCTTCAAAAATTTTGTTTAAAATGGCTTTTCGATCATTGGGATTTTCAAGCAGGTAGGTTGATAGTGCATCACCCATCAAGCTTTCGACAACGGATTTGACTTCACTAGAGACAAGTTTTTCTTTCGTTTGTGAAGAAAATTTAGGGTCGGGTACTTTGACCGACACAATGGCCGTTAGACCTTCGCGCGTGTCATCGCCCGATAAGGCAATTTTGAATTTCTTTTCCAAGCCTTCTTGTTCAGCGGCTTGGTTAATGTGGCGTGTTAGTGATGAACGGAAACCAGCTAAGTGAGCACCGCCATCTTTTTGCGGAATGTTGTTGGTAAAGCAATAAACCGATTCGGTATAGGCATCGGTGTATTGGAAAGCGACTTCAACACCAACGCCTTCTTTTTCTCCGCTGAAATAGAAAAGGCTTGGGTGGATAGGGCTTTTTTTACTGTTAAGATGTTCTACGAAAGCTTTAATCCCACCTTCATATTTGAACACGTCGTGACGATTATCACGATGGTCAATCAATTCGATGTGTACGCCAGAGTTTAAAAAAGAGAGTTCGCGCAGGCGTTTGAGTAGGATGTCGTAATTGAATTCAATAAAGGCAAAAATCTCATCCGATGGCATAAAGCGCAATTCAGTACCGGTTTTGTTGCTGTCACCAACGGCTTTCAGTGGATAAACCGGTACACCTAGCGCATATTCTTGTTGCCAAACTTTACCTTCACGGTGGATCGTTAACCATAATTTGGAGGAGAGCGCATTAACAACCGAAACGCCGACACCGTGCAGACCGCCAGACACCTTATAAGAGTTGTCGTCGAATTTACCACCCGCATGTAGGATAGTCATGATGACTTCTGCGGCTGATACTCCTTCTTCTTCGTGAATATCAACAGGGATACCGCGACCGTCATCATAAACAGAGCAAGAACCATCAGTATGCAGTGTTACTTTAACATGCGAAGCGTAGCCAGCTAAGGCTTCGTCAATGGCATTGTCCACCACCTCGAAAACCATATGATGCAAGCCAGAGCCATCATCCGTATCGCCGATGTACATGCCGGGGCGTTTGCGAACAGCATCAAGGCCACGCAATACTTGAATGGATGAGGAATCGTAGGTCTTGTTATCCGACATAATCACAGCTTTCCGAGGTAAAAACTAAACCCTGTGATTATACCACGGTTAGTTAGGGTCTGAATAATGGCCTCAATTTTTTCTTTGATATGAAGGTGTTTTTTCTTGTTGTTGGATTGTTAAATCAATTGGTTGTCTTTGTTTAAGCGGTTGTAAAGGTGGAAATGGTGCAGTTTTTTCTGTTTTCACATTTTTGTTGTTTCTTTTTCGTTGGCTTGCGCGAAATCAAGCAAAGCGTTTTGCTTCCTGATATAATCACAGAAATATTTTTATAAGACTCAGGGTTAATAAGCGACATGTCTAACCGTCCTTCTAGTTTATCGAAAGAAGACCTGCTACGTTGTGGGCGTGGTGAAATGTTTGGAATCGGCAATCCACAGTTGCCATTACCGCCAATGCTGATGTTTGATCGCATTACCCATATTTCCGAAGAAGGTGGTCTGTTCGATAAGGGTGAAATCCGAGCTGAGTTGGATGTAACATCTGATTTGTGGTTTTTCGATTGTCATTTTCAGGGTGATCCTGTGATGCCGGGTTGTTTAGGCTTGGATGCTATGTGGCAACTGATCGGTTTTTACCTAGGCTGGGCTGGTGGTGAAGGTCGCGGTCGTGCATTGGGTGCGGGCGAAGTTAAGTTTTATGGACAGGTGCTGCCAACGGCAAAAACAGTTCGTTACCAGATTGATATGAAGCGAGTCATCAAACGCAAGCTTTTTATGGGCTTGGCTGATGCAAAGTTATTCGTTGATGATCGTGAAATTTATTCGGCGACAGACCTTAAAGTAGGTTTGTTCCAGTCAACCGAAAACTTTTAAGGAGTGAGCATGCGTCGTGTTGTCATTACAGGCTTGGGTATCGTCAGTAGTTTGGGTAATGATGCAGCTACAGTAGCGTCGCATTTACGCGAAGGCAAAAGTGGTATTAAGTTTCAACCAGCTTACGCGGAGCGTGGTTTTCGTACCAATGTAGAAGGTGCGATTGACGTGGATTTAGATCAGATTGATCGTAAGCACCGTCGTTTTATGGGTGATGCGGCTGCCTATGCCTATTTGTCGATGCAACAAGCTATTGCTGATAGCGGTTTGACTCCCGAGCAACTATCTAACCCGCGCACAGGCTTAATTGCCGGTTCGGGTGGTGCTTCTAATCAAAACTTGATTGAAGCGAATGCGATTATGGCGGAAAAAGGCGTCAAGCGTATTGGCCCATATATGGTGCCTCGTACCATGGGTTCGACTGTGTCGGCCTGTTTGGCGACGCCTTTTGAAATCAAAGGGGTGAACTATTCTATTTCTTCGGCCTGTGCTACTTCTGCTCATTGTATTGGTAATGCTTACGAGCTGATTCAACTGGGTAAGCAGGATGTGGTGTTCGCCGGTGGTGGTGAAGAGTTGCACTGGTCGCAGACCATGTTGTTTGATGCCATGGGTGCTTTATCCAGCAAGTATAATGAAACGCCTGAAACAGCTTCTCGTGCTTATTCTGCTGACCGTGATGGTTTCGTTATTTCGGGTGGCGGCGGCATGGTCGTGGTCGAGGCATTGGATCATGCGCTGGCGCGTGGTGCTAAAATTTACGGTGAAATTGTCGGATATGGCGCCACTTCAGACGGTTATGACATGGTAGCTCCTTCTGGGGAAGGTGCGATTCGTTGTATGCAAATGGCGATGTCTACTGTTGATGGTTCAATTGATTACATTAACACGCATGGCACTTCGACGCCTGTAGGCGATACGAAAGAAGCGGGTGGTATCAAGGTCGTATTTGGTGATGCGATTCCGAGGATTAGTTCGACTAAATCTATGTCGGGTCACTCATTAGGTGCAGCTGGCGTACATGAAATGATTTATTGTTTGTTGATGATGCAGGGTGATTTTATTGCGCCGTCCATTAACATTACCGAATTAGATGAGTCGGTTGCCGATATGCCGATTGTGCGTGAGCGTCAGGATAATGCTGGTTTACAACGTATCATGTCGAATAGTTTCGGTTTTGGTGGGACGAATGCAACTTTGGTGGTGCAACGTTATTAACCTGTTGCGCAGTCATCTTGCGTTGTTGCTTCGGTGCTTGAGTATCGTTACTTAAAAGTAACGTGGTCCCATTCTAAAGCCCTCAATAGAATTTGAGGGCTTTTTTATTGCTACTGTACAAAAAATTCCATTATGGTGCAATGAGCCGTCATTTATGGCTTTTTTCTTTGAATGTATAGTGCTTGTCTATTGAAAAATAATGGCTTGTAATAAATTGCTTTAAAAATTGCTATTTGGTGTTCAATAGTATTTATTGAGCGATATCATGGTCAAAGTGTTGCTGATTGATGAGGATCGAGGGCGTGGGGCGTTGATTGCGCAAGCCTTACGGGATTCTGAGTCTGAATTTCATATTTTACGTCCTGATGCCAGCGAAAATCTCATCAAGCTGGTTGAGTCTTTTTTACCCGATGTGATTATTATCGAGGTGGATTCACCCAGTCGCGATACCTTAGAACACCTAGCCATTATTAATGAACATAATCCGAAACCGGTGGTGGTTTTTGCTAATGATGATGATTCGGCATTGATCGGTCAAGCTATCCGCAGTGGCGTTAGTGCTTATGTAGTGGATGGTCTGTCGCATCGGCGGGTAAAAGGAATTTTGCAAGTAGCGATGACGCGCTTTCGAGAGTATCAGGCACTTAAAGATGAGTTGACGCAAACGAAGCACAAACTGGCTGACCGAAAGTTGATTGAGAAAGCTAAAGGCTTGTTAATGAAAGAACGAGATATGAGCGAATCCGAAGCCTTTGAAGCTATGAGAAAAATGGCGATGAATAAAGGTAAGTCGATGGCGGAAGTGTCTCAGTCGATTATTGCAGTGATGGAGATGCTGTCATAAATGTTGTCCTTGCCTGCTTTATATGTTGGTGTGAACGCGGGTGGTAGATCTCGTCGCTGGGGTGGAATTGATAAGGCGTTGCAACTGATCGTGGGTAAGCGGTTGATTGAACATGTTTTACAAGGATTTGAAAAGATCCCTTTGCTGGGTGTATGTGTGCGCTCAGCGCAGTTATCTGGCTGGTCTGAATTAGGTTATCCTTTGTTTGTTGAGTCTGAGGAGTTGCCCAGTCAGGGGCCGTTGCGCGGAATTTACACATTGTTGATGGCATTGCGTCAGGAGCAAGGGCAGTGGTTGTTGTTGTTGCCTTGCGATATGCCAAATTTGCAATTATCAGTTTTGCAGTTGTTAATTGAGCAGCAGCATCGAAGTGATGCCTTATGTGTTAGTTTGCGTGACTCGGAAGGCCGAGATGCGATGGTGGTGTTAATTCATTACAGTTGCGCTGAGTCTTTGTTTGTCTTTTTGCAACAGGGAGGCTGTCGCTATCGGGACTGGCTGGCTAGTATCCAAGCTGCGAACTGTGTATGGCAAGGATCGGAAGAGGTGTTATTGAATTTGAATCGACCGCCACTTTAGTGCTCGTCTTTCCATACGCCTGATAGGCGTTGCGGCGGTGACCGTTGCCACCATTTGATGGGATAGGTATGGCTATTGCTAAAGATTCGACTCCATATCCATGCCACAATAAATAAGCAGAGTACACCAATTAGGACTGTATCTAAAATCATGCTAAAGTCACCGTGTGCTTCAATCATAATGAGGGGATTGGCGCCTGCTGGTGGGTGCATGGTGTGGGCGATAAGCATGAACAGTAAGGTGATGACTTGGGCTAATACATAGACCCATAAGCCATCACCGAAAAATTGATAGCAAATGACGCCAATCAATGCTCCGCCTAAATGACCGCCCAGTAGGGCGCGAGGCTGTGCTGCTGGGGCGTTGGTGAGTGCAAATAGAAACACAGCTGAACCGCCTAGTGAGGCGAGCAAAAAAGGAGAGACGGGTGGTGCGATCAGCCATAGAGCCAGCAGCATAGCCGTTGCAGCACCAATTAAAGACCAGCTAATGCGTAGAAACGGTTTAATCAATCGTGTTTTTTCCTTGTTTAAGCCAGTGTTGATAAATAGTGCGTGCTTTTTGCTGTAGTTGCTTAATATTGCTTTCCAATTCGTGATGCATATCAGATAAGGTTTGTACTGCGGGTGAGCTCATTAACCCTTGTCTATGATAGTCTGCATCCTCAATACACCATTCATGAACCATATCGCTAGTCATTTCAATGTGACATTGTAAGGCCAGTGTGTTACCGAGTGCAAAAGCTTGATTGTGACAATAGGCGCTGCTGAGTAAATGGGTAGCGCCATCGGGTAGGTTGAAGGTTTCGCCATGCCAGTGGAAAGCATTAAAAGGGCTTTCGCCGAATAGTGTTTTTGCAATTTTATTTTGGCTGGGGGTGACGCTACCCCAGCCAATTTCCTTAACAGGGTTGCTGCTGACGCTAGCGCCTAAAGCTTTAGCAATGAGTTGCCCACCGAGACAATGCCCTAAGATAGGAAGATTTTGTCTGTGTGCTTGCCGAATTAGGTTGAGTAGTGGTGGAATCCAAGGTAAGTCATCGTTGGCACTCATAGGCCCACCCATCATTACCAGTGCTGCGTAGGGTTCAAGATTTTCTGGTAGTGTTTGATTTTGATCTAGTCTTAGTAAGTGCCAAGGGATACATTGCTCATCGAGAAACTGAGCAAAAAAACCAGGGCCTTCTGCTGGATAAAATTGGCAAATTAAAACAGGTAGCATGATTGTTCCTTTT
>NCFI01000086.1 GCA_002281095.1 Thiotrichales bacterium 35-46-9
GGTTGCAGAAATTCTAAAATCTCGGACTTGCAACCTTCAAGCAAATACTGAGATTTAAGATAATTGTAACTCATCCAACCAGTCGAGACCCGACACATAAGGTAACCGCCGCGAAGAGAACAAAAGTGAAGCCAAAAAATGGTTTTCTTGGTGCCACTGCATGAGTGAATCGCGCAAGTAGCACTGGTAACAAGACGACAGTTGCCGAGACAAATGTGGCCGGCACGGTGAGGAACCAAGTAATGATGTAGTAAAAACAAAAGAAGACCGCGAATAGCAAGGATATGGCACCGCCGATAGCAATTGGGTTAGTTAAATGGGGAACTTCCCAGCCAAAGGGTAACGGGATGCGATAAAAGCCTTCAGCAAGAATTTGTGTAAATGGTGTTTGAAGCAGAAGGTCAAAGGCGCCAATTAGGATAGGGCCAAAAACCATCAGCGAAATTTGCGAGCCAAATTCTCGAACAGTCTTCCTATGGTCAATGCACCACTTGATTGAGAACCACCCGAAGACGCTAGCGATACCAACAACTGACAAAAAACCAAAGAAACTCGGATTTGGGCCGATGACATTCGGAAGGACGAAGAACAGCGAGGAAGCCGCAACAGCAACCCAACCGTAGAAGTTTCTTAAGGCGGAGAGGCCATCTACGATTTTTGCATCCTTCAACTTTTCGTTGAAACTTCCGTAGCCGTTTTCGAGGTGAGTAACCAGCGCATCAATTCTTGGGTTTTGACGCGCCATGTCGCCAGCCCAGTAAAAAGCAATAATTATCTGAACAAAGGTAAGTAGTAGCTTAAGCATAAGAGCTAACTATAATTAAACGGCAACGCCGTATAGCCTACAAAAGACAACTTCATCGCATCAAAACCCCGCTGCAATAACCACTTGATTTTCCGCATAACACTATTTCTATCGGTTATACTGAGCAAGATCATATCACAGCTATCGTCGTATCGAAAAGAGCACACTCCCGTCAAAAAACACTGTCCGTTTTCAGCGTTTACGCTGTCCCTTTCTCCCCACGCTTATGCAGTAAATAAAACAAAATCGGGATAATAAACATCGACAACAAGGGTGCGGTGATCATGCCGCCAATCATCGGTGCGGCGATACGTTGCATCACATCGGTGCCAGCGCCATCGCCAATCATGATCGGGAATAAGCCCGCCAAAATCACCGAAACCGTCATGGCTTTGGGCCTCACCCGCAACACCGCACCTTCTTGTACCGCTTGCAGCAACGCCTGCGGACCGACATCATTCGCCGACGCATGCTTCTGCCAGGACTGCTGTAAATAAATCAGCATCACCACCCCAAACTCGGCCGCCACCCCCGCCAAGGCGATGAAGCCGACCATGCTCGCCACCGACAAGTGATAGTCTAATAAATAGAGCAACCAAATCCCGCCGGTGAGCGCAAAGGGCAAGGTCAGCATGATGACACTGGCTTCGACCATGTTATTAAACGTCAGATAGAGCAATACAAAAATAATGAGCAGGGTTAAGGGCACCACATACATCAGTTTTTGTTTGGCCCGCTCCATGAACTCATACTGCCCAGACCATTCGATCGCGTAACCTGCCGGCAACTTCACCTGTTTCGCTACCACAGCCTGCATTTCTTGTACGGCCGAGCCCAAATCGCGATTGTGTAAATCGATATAGACAAAGCCAGCCAAGCGGGCATTTTCACTGCGTAACATCGGCGGGCCATCGGTGATAGACACCTTCGCCACATCCGACAACACCAACAACTGTCCTTGATTGGTCACAATCGGCAATTGACGCAACCTATCCACCGAGTCACGAATCTCTCGTGGGTAGCGGATATTAATGGGGTAACGCGCCAAGCCCTCGACCGTTTCGCCGATATTCTCACCGCCAACGGCCGTGCTGATGATCGTCTGCACATCGCGAATATTTAAGCCGTAACTGGCAGCCTTATCGCGTTGAATATCGACATTGATATAACGCCCACCAGTTAATCGTTCGGCAAAGGCACTGGTTACCCCCGGAACGGATTTCACGGTCTTTTCAATCTCGGTGGTCAGTTGATTGATCACCGCCAAGTCATCACCCAACACTTTCACCCCCACGGGGCTTTTAATTCCGGTGGCCAACATGTCGATACGGTTACGAATCGGCGGAATCCAAATATTGGTTAAGCCGGGGACTTTTACCGCTTTATCCAGCTCGGCAATGATTTTCTCGTTGGTCATGCCTGCCCGCCACGCAGACTTTGGCTTAAACTGAATCACCGTTTCGAACATTTCTAACGGCGCTGGGTCGGTCGCGGTTACCGCACGACCCGCCTTACCAAACACGCTGGCGACTTCGGGGACTGTCTTAATCAGCTTATCGGTCTGTTGTAACAGCTCTTGCGCTTTGGCAGGCGACAACCCCGGTAAGGCGCTCGGCATATATAACAAGTCCCCCTCATCTAATGGCGGCATAAACTCACTGCCAATGTGCATCAGCGGCCATAGCGACGATAAAAACACCAACACGCCTACCAACAAGGTCGATTTAGGGAAGCGCAACGCCCCTTGTAACATCGGACGATAGAGGACGATGAGCGCCTTATTGATGGGGTTTTGTTCTTCTTTCGGAATATGGCCGCGAATAAAATAGCCCATCAACACGGGTATGAGTGTGACCGACAAGCCCGCCGCCGCGGCCATGGCATAGGTTTTGGTAAACGCTAACGGCGAAAACATCTTGCCTTCCTGCGCCTCTAGCGTTAACACAGGGATGAAGGAAAAGGTAATGATCAACAAGGAGAAGAATAAGGCGGGGCCCACTTCACTGGCGGCCTCGGCCATCACTTGCCAACGCACCGCACTGGTCATTTCTGCGCCAGGATGCTGATGGTAGAAGCGCTCTAAATGCTTATGTGCATTTTCAATCATCACCAAGGCGGCATCGACCATCGCGCCAATGGCAATCGCAATCCCACCCAGCGACATGATATTGGCATTGATCCCCTGCCACTCCATCACCATGAACGATGCCAATACGCCCAGCGGCAAAGAAATAATCGCCACAAAAGCCGAGCGAAAATGGAACAAGAAAAGCAAACACACGATCGCCACGATACTAATCTCTTCTAAAAGCTTATGTGACAAGTTATCAATCGAGGCTTCAATCAACTGCGAACGATCATAAGTGGGGACGATTTCGACCCCAGCAGGCAAGCCTTGTTGCAGGCTGGCGATTTTGGCTTTCACCGCGTTAATGGTGGTCATCGCATTTTCACCCGAGCGCATGACAATCACGCCACCCACGGTTTCCCCTTCCCCGTTTAGGTCGACAATGCCGCGGCGCATTTCTGGCCCCAGTTGAATGGTGGCGACATCCGCTAATCGTACCGATACGCCCGCCGGCGTGGTCAGCAAGGGGATTTGCTTAAAGTCATCCAAACTAGTGAGATAACCAGAAGCCCTGACCATGAACTCCGACTCACCCATTTCAATGGCCGAGCCACCACTCTCTTGGTTGGCACCCTGAATAGCCGTCATCACCCGATCGATCGATAACTGATAGGCAGCCAATTTCACCGGGTCGAGCACCACTTGATATTGCTTGACCATGCCGCCAATGGTGGCGACTTCGGAGACGCCTGGCACCGACGTTAAGCCATACTTTAAGAACCAGTCTTGCAAACTACGCAGCTGCGCCAGATCATGCTGCCCAGTTTTATCCACCAGCGCATATTGGTAAATCCACCCTACCCCCGTAGCATCTGGCCCAATCGATGCGACCGCCCCGGCGGGCAATCTACTTTGCACCTGGTTGAGGTATTCCAACACGCGCGATCTGGCCCAATACAAATCGGTGCCATCTTTAAACAAGATGTAGACATAGCTGTCGCCAAAAAACGAATAACCCCGCACCACACTGGCACCCGGCACCGACAACATGGTCGATGTCAGCGGATAGGTCACTTGGTTTTCGACCAACTGTGGCGCTTGCCCAGGCCACGTCGTGCGAATAATGACCTGGGTATCCGACAAATCGGGAATGGCATCTAAGGGGGTTTTCACCACCGCCATGATGCCCGCCACCACCACAAAAATCGTCGCGATGAGTACCAACACACGATTGGCAATCGACCAATGAATCAGGTGCTTAATCATGCCTAGCCTCTCACTTCGATTCTAGCTTAACAATCATCGGATTATCGCCATCTTGCAACTTAAAGTCGATCACCACCTGATCTTCTGGTTGCAAAGACGGCAGCTTAATATCCGGAGACAACTTAAAGTCCATGGTCATGCCAGGCCACTTCAACGCGGGAATAGCTGGATGCGTCAGCGTCACCGTATCCCCATCCACCGACTCGAACTTGGCTTCCGTACGATAGACCTTATCCATTGGATCTGCGGATGGCTGCTGATCCAACCTAGCTTCAACACCCGACAAGCTGGCTTCTGAGTCAATCAAGAACTGCCCCGAGGTCACAATTTTTTGTCCTAACTTCAACCCCGACTGAATTTCCGTAAACTGATCCACTTCGGCACCCAGCGTCACTGTTTGCACCGAAAAAGACTGATCATCGTTGACCGCAATCACCAAGTTACGTTGCCCGGTTCTAATAATCGCCTCGGTAGGTACCACCAAAACATGCGCTGTCTCAGGTGTATTCAGCGCAACCTGCACAAACATCCCTGGCACTAACTGCTCGCCAGCATTGTCAATCACCATCCGCGCTTTACGTGTTCTGGTCAGGGTATTGACCAAGGGTAAGAGCGTCTGCAACTTGCCACTAAAGACCTTGTTCGGCAATGACGAGGTAGTAACCATCAGCTGAGTCAGCGCATTCACCATCGCCACCTGACTTTCAGGAATGTCGGCTTGCACCCAGACAGTCGATAGTTGATTTAACTTGGCTAACAGCATGCCTGGCAACACGGTACTCCCTTCGCGTGCAGCCAGTTCGGTAATCACCCCATCTTGCGGTGCCACCACCAAGGCATGTAGCTGTACTTTTTTCGTTTTACTGACCAGTTCAATTTGGGCATCATCCATGCCGACCAAACGCATGCGTTGCTTCGCCGCTTGACGTAAACGCAGCGCTTCTGGACCTGACATCGCCAACAGCGCCAAATACTCTTCTTGCGCTGCCACCCAGTCGGGCACATACACAGAAAACAAAGGCTGGCCTTTTTTAACCGGATCTAAGGTCGCACGGACAAACAGTTGTTCTACAAACCCTGTTGCTCTCGCTTGGATAGTGACGGCGCGACGCTCATCCCACTCCACCTGACCCACCGCCGTCACCTGCTGGCGAAGCGGCTTTTCACTGACCACACCAAAACGAATGGCCAAGTTCTGCTGAACCTGACCGTTAATATGAACCGAACCCGCAGCGTCTTCTGCCTGACCCGACCCTTCATATTTTGGCACCAACATCATGTCCATAAAGGGGGATTTGGCTGGCGCATCAAACTTTTTACCGGGCACCATCGGATCATGATAATAGAGAATTTTTCGCCCTGTCACTGGGTCAACATCACCCGCTTTTAAATGCGCTTGAATATGCCTTTTGGTTGCGGTTTCTCCTTCGGCAACACCCCAGTTATCTGGGTTCTCAAGCGCTGCATGCGAATGCTCAGCGCTGATA
Source organism: Thiotrichales bacterium 35-46-9 (assembly GCA_002281095.1). GTDB lineage: Bacteria > Pseudomonadota > Gammaproteobacteria > Thiomicrospirales > Thiomicrospiraceae. The sequence continues at coordinate 5,627 of NCFI01000086.1, forward strand.
TCATCAGTCATGCGCACATCTTGGGATGCCACCGTAGATGACTGTCCACCCAACCAATAGCCCGCATAACCGACAGACAGCAAAGCCATCGCGGACACGCCACCCACAACCATCTTATTCATCTCATCCACCTATACCATTACGTTGGTAGCAAATAATTTAGCATTGCCCATAATTTCGCCGTTTCTAGGCTTAATTTCGCTTGTTCTATTTTGAGTTGTACTTCGGCATTTTTAGCCGCAAAAATCGTGGCTAACTCACCCTTGGCACCCGCATACTCAGCTTGTGCGGCCAAGGTGTTCTTTTCCGCTAAGGGAACCAGCCTATCGGCATACCACTGAAGCCGTTGACGATTACTCTCCACCGTACTTTGCTGTTGTAACACCTGCGCCCGCAGCTCGCGTAATGCCTCTTCTTTCTGATCCGAAATCTCGCTGATTTTTAGCGTGCTCGAATGCCACTCCCGATCTTGACGCATCGACTGATTCCACTGCAGCGGGATAGATACCCCGACAGAAACCAGATCACCATACTCTGGTGCCCGCCAACCATAAGCCACCGACCAGGTCCAATCGGCTTGCTTTTCTTGTCTCGCCACATTAGCTTGCGCCTGCGCAACAGACTGCGCCACCGTCATCAGCTGAATATCGGCCTGTTGACTTAAACGCCCCAACAAATCAGACGGCAAATCAAAACGACCCAACACGGGTTCGCTGACCAGCGTCTGCGAAAAAGCGCGCTCGCCCACCCATCGGCTCAATAAAATACGACTGTTTTTAACCAGATTTTGCTGCTCAGCAATCTGCTCTTGCACTTTTGTCACTGCTAGCTCAGCACTGAACACATCACTTTGCTTGGCTTTACCGCCCCGATAAGCAGCAGACACCGATAGTGCCACCGATTGCAGATAGTCCGCTTGTTGCTGCAATAACTGCGCTATTTGCTGCTGGTAATAAACGGTTAACCAACTCAGCGCTGTTTGTGTTCGCACCGCCACGGCCAACTGGGCTTTTTGCGCGCCCGCTAGCTGTGCCTGTTGCTCAAACACGTCGGCCTTGGCCATGCGTTTTTCTTTGCTAGGAAAAGCCTGACTCAGACCAATGGTTTTCCTCGTCATGGCCTCTTTCGTTAAGCTATAGGCAGAAGGACCGGAAATAGGCAAGTCTTCCAGCCCTAGTTCAAGCATCGGGTCGGGTAATTGGCCAGCAGAAACGGCCATTTGCTTTGCCGCATCGGCTGCCTTATCTTGCGCCATCAAACTCATGGCGCGCCCTTCTGCCAAACGAACACTCTCTGATAAGCCCAGCGCCTGCTCGGCCCACACCTCGCCGACCGTGATCGACAAGATGCCAAAACAAGCCACCATTGCATGCAATTTCATGACCTCACTCCCCCAGCTCGTCTGTATACATCAATGCTGTCCCGTGACCAACGCAGTATGACACACACGAGCTAGCCCTGAGATGATTATTGTTTTTTAATCTCTATGGCGGTTATTACACCCCCGAGACTTTCCGCTTGAAAGGTAATGCGATCACCCACTTTAAGATTCGCTAGGTCCGCTTTATCTTTGGCTTTAAATACCATGGTCATGGCCATCATATCTAAATGCGCAATGGCTTCGTGGCGGATTTTAATTTCCCCTTTGGCCAGATCAATTTTTTTCACCTCACCACTCACTCGATGTGCTGCCATCGGTGCACTGCCGTTATCCGCCATCATCATCGCGTCGTTCGACATCATCATGTGCTGATGCCCCGCATGTGAATGTCCAGACATGTCACCCATATTATCTTGTGCATGGGCAATGGCCGCAGTGAAGGTCATCGCACCCAACAAAACAGCCGCCGCAGTCATCATACGATTTGTTTTCATTTGTCTGTACTCCAGTCCTGTGTTACCAATAAAAAAGATTGCTTTCAATCTTGATGGTGTATATTCTGCAAAAACAAAACCAACAGCGAGATGACGCCAAGATGACAATTTTGTCATCTTCAATAACAGGATGCTGGATATGAAAGTTCTCTTAGTCGAAGATGATAAAAGCGCAGGTAACTACCTTCAAAAAGGGTTACTCGAAACGGGATATCTCGTCGATTGGGTGCAAAACGGCGCCGACGGCTTACACCAAGCATTAACCGATCACTACGGTCTTATCATCTTAGACATCATGCTACCCATCCTAGATGGCTGGCAAGTACTCAAGGCTTTCAGAGCGGTGAACACTAACACTCCCGTCTTATTGCTAACCGCTCGAGATCAAGTACATGTCGGGTCTCAACTGGTTATAAACTTTTTTAACAAATAACTCAGGATGGGTTTTCTGCCATTCCTTAAGTTTAGCGACAGGGGTAACATGCCCAAGA
>NCFI01000087.1 GCA_002281095.1 Thiotrichales bacterium 35-46-9
ATTGTAGCGGGGTTTTGGTTATAACCAGTAATCAAAGGTTATCAGTGGTGTTCTTCGTGGCGCATTTGTGGGAACAAAAGTACATCACGAATCGAAGGCGCATCAGTGAGTAACATCACCAAACGGTCAATACCAATGCCTTCACCAGCAGTGGGTGGCAAGCCATATTCTAGGGCGCGAATATAATCCGCATCATAATGCATGGCTTCATCGTCACCCGCTTCTTTCGCTTTCGCTTGATCTAAGAAACGCTCAGCTTGGTCTTCCGAGTCATTTAACTCAGAGAAGCCGTTCGCAATTTCACGTCCACCAATAAAGAGCTCAAAACGATCGGTCACTTCTGGATTGTCATCATTGCGACGCGCTAAAGGTGATACTTCCGCTGGATACTCGGTAATAAAGGTCGGTTGAATGAGTTGATGCTCAACTGTTTCTTCAAACAGAATGGTTTGCACCTTACCTAAGCCCGAACCGGGTAGTACTTTGAAGCCCTTTGCTTCGACGATGCGCGTTAGGGCATCAATATCTTCCAAATCAGCTGCTGTGACATCGGCATTGTATTTCAAAATGGATTGCTTAATGCTTAAACGCTCAAAAGGTCCCGCAAAGCTGATCGGTGTTCCTTGATAGTTTAGCTCGGTTGAGCCAGTCACATCTAAGGCCAACTTCGATAGCAAGGCTTCCGTCATATCCATCAAGTCGTTGTAATCGGCATAAGCCCAATAAAACTCCATCATGGTAAATTCCGGATTGTGACGCGCCGACAAGCCTTCGTTACGGAAGTTACGATTGATTTCAAACACCTGCTCAAAACCACCGACAACCAAACGCTTCAGGTAAAGTTCGGGGGCAATACGCAAGTAGAGCGGCATATCCAAGGCATTGTGATGCGTGACGAATGGCTTAGCTGCCGCACCACCCGGAATCGGGTGCATCATCGGCGTTTCCACTTCTAAAAAGCCACGCTCAATCATAAACTGACGAATACCAGCAATAATCAATGAACGGCGACGGAAAGTCTCACGGCTGTGCTGATTGACAATCAAATCGACATAACGCTGACGGTAACGCACTTCGGTATCGTGTAGTCCGTGGAATTTATCGGGTAATGGGCGCAAGCTCTTCGTCAATAACTCAGCTGAAGTGGCATGAAGGCTCAATTCACCCGTATTAGTACGGAATAAGTAACCGGTAACGCCGACGATATCGCCCAAGTCCCAGTGTTTGACTTCTTCGTAGAGGCTTTCGCCAATATCCTGACCACGTAAATAAACCTGCATTTGTCCGCTCACATCTTGCAGGGTCAAAAAGCTGGCTTTACCCATCACGCGTTTAAGCATAATACGACCCGCCAAGGTAGCGGTTACGGGCGGTGCTAACTCAGCTAAGGCCGCCTTATCGTAATCGGCATAAGCCGCGTGCAATGCTTGTGCTAGGGTGTCGCGCTTAAAGGTGTTAGGGAAGGCATTACGTTGTTGGCGAATGTGTGCTAATTTAGCACGACGTTCGGCAATAACATGATTTTCATCATGATGTTCAACGGCGTTAGTTTGTTCGCTCATTATTTAATCCTTTTTTTCTTTATTCCAAGTAAGCGTCATGAGCTGGCAAAATTGCTAGGCGCACGGCACACAGAAAAAGGAGTGTATAGACTTTTTCGAGTACCGCGCAACAACGCAAGATGACAGCGCAATCGCTTACAAACCAGCTTTTAAGCTGGCTTCAATAAACTGATCCAAATCCCCATCCAACACGCCTTGCGTATTGCCGACTTCAACGTTGGTGCGTAAATCTTTGATACGTCCCGAATCGAGAACATAAGAGCGGATTTGACTGCCCCAGCTCACTTCCGATTTGGTCTCTTCTAAGGCTTGTTTTTCCGCATTGCGTTTGAGCATTTCCAACTCATATAACTTAGCACGCAACTGCTTCATCGCTTGGTCTTTATTTTGATGTTGCGAGCGACCAGCCTGACATTGCGTTACCGTATTGGTCGGAACGTGGGTAATACGAACAGCCGACTCAGTACGGTTAACGTGCTGACCACCAGCACCACTAGCACGATAAACGTCGATACGTAAATCGGCTGGGTTGATGTCAATTTCGACGTTGTCATCAATTTCAGGCGTAATAAAGACAGAAGCAAATGAGGTGTGACGTTTGTTATTCGAGTCGAAAGGCGACTTACGCACCAAACGATGCACCCCAGTTTCGGTGCGCAACCAGCCATAAGCATAGTCCCCTTTAACCGAGATGGTAGCACTTTTAATACCTGCTACCTCGCCCTCTGAGACTTCCATCAACTCTACTTCAAATCCTTTGCTTTCCGCCCAACGCAAGTACATGCGCAACAAAATGTTGGCCCAATCCTGAGCTTCTGTACCGCCTGAACCCGATTGAATGTCGATGTAGGCGTTATTCGGATCCATTTCACCGCTGAACATACGCGCAAACTCAAGCTTCTCAATAGCGGTTTGAGTGCTAGCAACATCCTCGATAACGGCATTAGCCGTATCTTCGTCATCTTCTGCCTCAGCCATTTCGAGCAATTCAAACTGTCCCGTTAATTCTTCTTGAATGCGGTCAAGGTTAGTCACAACACGCTCTAGGCTAACGCGTTCTTTTCCTAATGCTTGTGCTTTTTCTGGCGTATTCCAAATATCGGCGCTTTCTAGTTCTCGCGTGACTTCTTGTAACCGTTCTGACTTACCTTCGTAGTCAAAGATACCCCCTAAGCGATTCGCAACGATCGTTCAGGTCACGAATGCGGGCAAAAACACTGGCTAATTCCACCGTGCTCGTCCTTTATAACATAATATCAAACCGCATATTTTAGCGCATTTTTTACCTACATATGAAGGATAAAAACAAAAGCTGATAAAATAGACTTTTATAAAGATGCGCTTTGCGCTAGACTTTGGGATATTACGTAACCATTATGGCTTAGGAGTCGTTTTTATGTCGAAACATTGTCAGGTATTGATTTTGGGTTCTGGTCCAGCCGGATACAGTGCTGCTGTTTACGCTGCGCGTGCCAACTTGAAACCCGTTATGGTAACCGGGATGCAACAAGGCGGACAATTAACGACCACCACCGAAGTCGATAACTGGCCAGGTGATGACCAAGGTGTCGAAGGCCCTGCTCTAATGGAACGCATGCAAAAACATGCCGAACGCTTTGGCACAGAAATCATTTTTGACCATATTAACTCCGTTGATTTATCTCAACGCCCCTTTACCTTAAAAGGTGATGTGGCAGAATACACTGCGGATGCATTGATTATTGCCACGGGTGCTTCTGCTAAGTATTTGGGACTGCCCTCTGAAGAAGCCTTCAAGGGCAAGGGTGTATCAGCTTGCGCCACTTGCGACGGATTTTTCTATCGCAATCAAAAAGTTGCGGTAGTTGGCGGTGGTAATACTGCTGTGGAAGAAGCACTTTACCTATCGAATATCGCCAGTGAAGTTTACTTAATTCACCGCCGCGACTCCTTCAAAGCCGAAAAAATCATGATTGACCACCTGATGGATAAAGTGAATAACGGCAACATTAAGCTGGTACTGAATAGCCAAGTGGATGAAATTTTGGGTGACAATACGGGTGTCACAGGAGTGCGCGTTAAAAAGAACGATGGCTCGACGGAAGACATCGCCACGCAAGGCGTGTTTATTGCCATTGGTCACAGCCCCAATACGGGCATCTTTGAAGGCCAATTAGAGATGGTCAATGGTTACATCAAGGTGCAAAGTGGTATTATGGGCAATGCTACCGCCACCAGCGTTGCGGGTGTGTTTGCTGCTGGCGACGTTGCCGACCAAATCTACCGTCAAGCCATTACTTCAGCCGCTTCGGGCTGTATGGCAGCCTTAGACACTGAGCGTTATTTAGCAGAACACGCTTAATCTTCAGGGCTGATATGTCGGGTTGGGTAGTGTTGAATAATGGCGCGCAAGTGCATTATCAACACCCCAACGCGAAACCGGCCTTTCCCCCCATCGAATGTTGCTTAGATGATCCCGAAGGGTTAATTCAAATTGGTGGTGCCTTAACGCCTGAATGGTTACTCGCTGGCTACCGACGGGGAATATTTCCTTGGTTTAGCGAAGGTGATCCTATCCTGTGGTGGTGTCCCAATCCTCGCACTATCCTCATCCCCAGTGAATTCAAACAATCTCGCAGCTTAAGCAAAGTTTTGCGTAATGCGGGCTTTTCCGTCACCTTCGATCAAGACTTTAGCGCTGTGATTCGATATTGCGCTCACACTCGTGCTGACACTTGGATTATGCCCAATATCATCGAAGGGTACACCGCATTACACGAGCAAGGCTATGCTCATTCAGTCGAAGTATGGTTGGATGGAAAGTTAGTTGGAGGGCTTTATGGGGTTTCACTGGGCGGTGTTTTCTTTGGTGAGTCGATGTTTAGCCTAGTAAGTAATGCTTCAAAAGTAGCACTTGCCAGCTTATGTCAGCGACTCACAGACTGGCAGTTTGACTTCATCGACTGCCAGTTCAGCACCGATCATTTATTGTCGTTAGGGGCTAAATCCATACCAAGAGAGGACTTTTTGATCTTGCTCAATCGTGCCTTTGATAGGCCAGATCGATTAGGCCTGTGGCAATAGGCTGGGAACCTCTAAAAAATCCACTTCGTGGCATTTTTAGAGTACCCGAGTTTATTTTATTTCTGGTGGAAGGGTTTTAATCAAAAAGTTATATTCATTTTCCGAGCATCCCTTCCCCCAGTCCCCCTTCCCGTTAGGGTTTTAGAGGTCGCTAGGCTTTTCTTAACCAAACACTGGCGCATCATAGTCTTCTGGCTCATCGCTGTAAACACAGACGTTCCATCGCTCGATTAAGCCGTCTTCAGCTTCACAATACTTAGCAAAAAACTCAACAATTTCCTTACGCTGACAATGCGCGTTAAAGGCAGCCTCATCGCGCCAAATTTCGTTAAATACAATCGGAAAGCTCTGACCATCCGCATTGGGATTACTGACAAGACGAGTAACTCGGTAACTGATACACCCATCCTCTCTCAACGTATTAGGCTCTAAAGCTTGCAACAAGCGAAAAACTTCTTTCTCTTTACCCGCTTTGGGCAAAAATTGGGCTAAACAATAAAGTTGACGAGACATAGTTTACTTTCCTTACAAATGCTTGCGCCCTAAAATTTCCTCACTGAAGCCCACGGCATCAGCATCATCTCCACGAATCCATCCCAAGCAGCTGCGTACTTTCATCGACTGGTAATTACGCCAAATTGGCATAACGGTCACAATACCCCAGAGCTTTTGTCCACAACTCCAGCCCACTGGTGAAGGATGCGCGGCCCACCAATCGTTATTAACTCCAAAATGTTTGGTTTTGAGCACCAAATGAATGGCTAGCTTCCAGTAGCGACGCATAAACGCAATGCGCGTTGATAATTCATTCATCAGGGTTTTGCCTCAATTTCAATCATTTTCATATTTTCATGGAATACGGTATCGCCCAATTGAACCCAGAGCTTAGTCACCACCCCATCGACGGGCGATACTATCTCGTAATAAGCCAATTTAGCTTGTACCTCATTCAATTCTGCACGCAAGGCATCCACCTTAGCTGTCGCTCTATCCTTGAACAACAGCGAGGCTTCGAAACGGCGTTTAGCCGTCGCACTCTGATCGAACAAGGCTTTTTCTGCTTCAAAATCGACTTTCGCATCTTTAAGCTCTAATTCAGCCAAGCGCAATTTGGCTTTAATTTGTGCAAGCGACGCCTGCAATCCACGCGAATCAATGGACAATAACGCCTGACCCTTGTTGACCTTATCACCCTCTTTAACTGACAGGCTGGTAATTTGTCCATCCACTAACGCACCAATCGTTGCAGCTTGGCTGGGCATAACACTGAATATACCAGAACAGCTCGTGACGAATAGTATTTGTTTCCAGTTCATGATTTATTCTCCTAAAAGCTTCGCTAGGCTATCCCACAACACAGCTCTATCTCGCTGTAATTGCAGTGCTTCAAATTCGGCACGGGTAACTCTAACCAAGGAATCGCCCAAATCGGTTTTACGTTCAAATTGATACTCGGTGCGGCTTTTGTCTAAGTAGCGCTCAGCAAAATCTCCGGCTACCTTAACTTGTGCTGCTCGTGTTTTCAGTCGCTCAATCGCTAATGCAGTTTCCAGTACCGCCTGACGTGTTTGTCGTTCTAATGCCAATCGCAAGGCTCGTTGTTTGTTAAGCTCTGCTTTAGCTTTATCCACTTCGGCATCTTTCAAACCACCGTCAAAAATAGGCATCGAAATGGCTAAATCGGCACGCCAACGTCCCTCATAAAGTGTTTCAACCTGACTATGCCAACCCGCACGACCAATGGCATCAATGCGCGGCATGTTGAGCTTTTCAGCCGATTGTAATGACAGTTCCGCGGCTTCAATCATCAGCTGGGCGGCTTTAAGTTCGGGGTTGTTATCCAACGCCTTAGCTTGCAGGGTTTTAGGGTCGTCTAGCTTGCGTTTGGCCAGTTCTGATTGTTTTGGCGGCACCAAAGTTTCGGGGAGTTTATTAGGAAATCCCAACAATTCAGCCAGTGCAGCTCGGGTATTACGCTGCTGACTTTCAGCCAGCGCCCGTCTCACTAGCGTACGTTGGTAAGGCTCATCTAAGGAAGCAATATCGAGTTCCGACAATTTACCGACAGCGAGTTCCTCTTTAGCATTATCTAGGGCAACATATTCAATCGCTAACTGTTCATTTTCAACCGCATAAGCAGCATCGGCTAACAATACATCGTAAAAAGCTTTAATCACCGACTGTCGATAATCACTCACGGCCAAACGTTCTAAGGCTTGTTCTGCTTGGTATTTTGTTTGAGCAGCAGATTGCGATAATGCGGTACGGTTAAAATCGTAAAGTTGTTTTTGCAGCGTGACATAGGCATTGTTAAAATCTTCTTCACGCCCATTAAACTCTCGTCTAACCAAACCACCATTAAACTGCATTTTGAAACTATCCAAACTGGATAGCGCAGCCAGTTGTGCATTCGCTTGCTGACTTTTTGCCTGTGCTAACATCACGCGCGGATCTTGCTCTGCTGCAATGGCCAGTGCTGCTTCTAGCGTTAGCGGTTCGGGCAATCGTTGTTGAGCTGTTGGAGCCGACCATGCGACATGGCTAATCGCAACCAAGCCGAGCAACCAAACAGACTGTTTCCATGTTTGGCTCATTAGGATCACTCCTTGGCTTGACGTTTATACTGTTCAAAACTCATTTTTTCGTAGTGTTTTTCAACCACAAACTTACCCAGCAACAACATCTCTTCTTTATTACGCGTTGCTCCTGTGTAACGCGCTACCGGCTTACCCGTTAAATCAAAAAATACCATCACCGGTGTGGCACGGACACGAAAATCTTTCTCGGCAATCTCTTTCTGTTTTTTCGATTTACCATTAAAGTCAATGACTTCAACATCCCCTTCAATATCAAATACGAAGGTTGCGAAATGTTGTTTAAAATAAGCCTGTACTTCAGGTTGTGACAAAATGGTTTTTTCCATTTTGTCACAGAAAGGACATTCATCCATCATAAAGAACATAAAAACGCCCGACTTACCCTCTTGCTTGGCGGTTTTAAGCTCTTCCTGATAATTACCAAAACTTTCTTGGAAAAATCCTTTCGATTTATCGGCATAAGCAACCGAAATAGACAGACAGGCTAATAAAGCTGTGGTGAGTAATCGCTTCATGATCGTTACCTCTTATCGGGTTTAATGTGTCTAAGTTTATTATTATTTTTTGCTATTATCAGCTATAAACTTTTCTAAAACGGCCTGGTCAACCAATCCCGTTCTGGCGGCTACCACTTCTCCTTCAGGCGTAACCATAAAAGTCGTGGGCAAGCCTTTTAAGGTACCAAAAGGTGTACCGCTTCCCAGCTTCCCTTTGCTGCGTACAAC
>NCFI01000088.1 GCA_002281095.1 Thiotrichales bacterium 35-46-9
AAGAGCTGGGCAAACTGGATGTAGAAATTGAAAAGCTCGCCGGCAAACTGAATAACTCTGGCTTTGTCGACAAAGCGCCAGCAGCCTTAGTGGAAAAAGAAAAAGCGCGCTTGGCCGAATTGCAAAACGCGAAAAGTAACTTGGAGAAACAATATGCGGCACTTTAATCGATTCGCGCTAGCAACCCTATTGCTCAGCTGTCAATGGACTGCTTGGGCAGTTGATCTGGCGCCTGCCAGTGCACCAACGGAAGCAACCAACAACGAAGCCGCCGCAACAGCTAAAAAACCAGCGTGGGAAGTGAAAGAAGTTCCCGCCACCAAACAGTGGGTCAGTGATAAGTTAGAGGTTCCCCTACGCTCTTGCCCTGGTGATCGTTGTAAAGTGGTTAAAATCGTTAAGCCTGGTTTTGAAGCTACCCTAATCGGCGTCACGAACGATGGTTGGGCGTTAGTGACCAGTGGTGATACTAAAGGCTATCTGCCCAAACGCTATCTGCAAACCACCCCCGTTGCCAGTCAACAATTAGAAGGCGCTCAGCGTCAATCACTCGAAGCCATGCAAGCTCATGGCGCACTCAAAACGGAAATGGATGCGCTTAAAAATCGCGCTGAAAATGCAGAAACCGAAGTGGCCAGTTTACGTAAAGACAATTATGAACTCAAACAAGAGCTCGATTACGTCAAAACGCTATCAACACAAACTCTCGTCGTTAATGAAGACAACCGTCGCATGAAAACGGAAATTGAAGCCTTACGTCAACGCAACGACATCCTAGAACAAGAAGCCAGCGATGTTGAAGGAAAAAATCAACGCGCTTGGGTGATGGTTGGGGCTGGCATTCTCTTTATGGGTTGGCTGATTGGTCGTTTTGCCCGCGCGCCAAGACGCAGAGGCTGGAATGAAATTTAAGCGAAAGCTTGAAGCACCGATTATGGGACTCTAACAGAGTCCCTTTTTTATTGCACAATTCTTTTTTGGCACATTATCTGCTTTTCTTTATTCGTTAAACCGAATTAAAGGAGCATTGCCATGCGTAAATTGACCTTGATCAGCGCTACCGCCCTGATATCACTCGCTAGCCTAAGTGGTTGCAACATGAGCAAACAAGATATTGGTATTGCTACTGGTGCTGCTGTCGGTGCGATTGCCGCACCACTGATATTTGGCAATACGGCTTGGTATACGATTGCTGGGGGTGCTGCAGCGGGCGGATTTATTGGTAGCTATGTGGGCAAAAATATGAGCCCCCAAAGTCGTCAAAAAGTGGCTTACACACTGGATAAAGCCCCAGACAAACAACCCTATCAATTTATGAGCACGCCACAAAACACGCCTGATTTAACCGTCACACCACTACGCAGTTATAAAATCAGTAATCAACAGTGCCGTGATTTTGAATTGGTTACTCAAGAAGGTGCTAAAGCGGTCTATGACAAAGGTTCTGCCTGCAAACAAGCAGACGGCACTTGGCAAGTTCGCGCTTAACCCATTTCGACTTTTCCCTCCCCTTAGAAGGCTATTAGTCTTCTGCGATGTCGCACCGCTGTTCACTGAACAGCGGTTTTTTTATTGTGAAAATAGGTTCAGAAAAACATCAATTGGTCGATAAGCTGATAGAGAGCAATAGACTATAGACAAGGAGAGGGACAATGGAGATTTCAGCTAACGGTGCCATCAATGCCATGTTAGAGCAGAAACAGGCAGCCAGTATGCAAGAAGTTCAAGTTAGCTTGTTTAAAAAAGCGCTTGATATGAACACAGAAGGGGCTTTAGCGCTAGTGAATGCCGCCACACAAACGGCTACGCCTGCGGCAAGCAACCCGCCTAACTTGGGTCAAAATATTGATGTCAGGGCTTAACTAAATCATGTGACAATAATGCCACCTTAACGGTGGCATTATTGTTAGGGAGAACAATCGAAAAAGAAATTAAGTTCCTCTCGCCAAGTTCATCCACGTATCCGCTTCCAGCATCTGTTCGCCTTCAAAATGCCAATCATACCAACGGCGTACCCAACGGTTAATTTCATTAATCACATTGGCATTCTGAATACCCAGTTTGATCGAAAACAACTGCACTTTCTCTCGCTCTTCATCACCGAAATGTCCATCCTGATAACTCAATTTGACCATTTCTTGCAAAGCGATAATCTTAGTGGCAAAGCTATCGAATGCTGACAGCAACACCGCATCATCATCGACTTCTTCAGGCGTCAAATCCAATGGCAATTGCCATTCTGTTGCCCACTCAATCAAAAACTGCTCTTCTTCAACCGAAATATCATGATCAATGGCGGCCATATTCACTAACAGCTTCAATAACGACTCACGCTGAGCTTGAGTCAGCTTGTAAGCAAATCCAGAAACCGCAAACTGATGTAATTGCATGCTTTTTAACCTTTTTTACGACCTTCTATTTGAGACACATCCCTTACCGCGCCAAAAGCTGCGCTGGTCGTCATCGCAGCATAAGCGCGTAATGCTGGCGATACAGCGCGCTCACGCGGTGCTGCAGGCTGCCATGCATGAACACCTTTTGCCTCCATCGCTTCACGGCGTGCATGTAATTCAGCATCAGTCAGCTCAACATTGATGCTACGATTGGGGATATCAATGGTAATGATGTCGCCATTTTGCACCAAGCCAATGTTACCGCCTTCAGCTGCTTCAGGTGAAACGTGACCAATCGACAAGCCGGAAGTTCCGCCCGAAAAACGACCATCCGTAAGCAGTGCGCAGTATTTTCCCAACCCTTTAGACTTGAGATAAGAAGTAGGGTAAAGCATCTCTTGCATGCCAGGCCCCCCTTTTGGCCCTTCGTAGCGAATAATGACGACGTCACCTTTTTGCACTTCATCAGCCAAAATACCCTTCACAGCAGCATCCTGACTTTCATAAATCCGTGCTGGGCCTCGGAAAACACGCAAAACAGAAGTTGGCACACTGGTGGTATAACGTAGTTGCTCTAATTCATACATGCTCTCATCAACACCCGCCGTTTTAACAATACAACCATGTTGCGCCAAATTACCAAATAAAACGGCCAAACCACCATCTTGCGTGTAAGCATGGTCTATAGAACGAATGCAGCCTTTCTCATGATCATCGTCTAGGGTTTGCCAACGCGCTGATTGACTAAAAGCCTCGGTGGTACGAATACCGCCGGGTGCCGCTTTGAAGAAGGTTTTGACTTCATCAGTAACACCAGCACGAATATCCCAACGCGCCAAAGCATCGCCCATAGTAGGAGCATGAACCGTGTGGCAGTGAGTATGTAATAAACCGCCGCGATTTAACTCGGCAAGAATACGCATAATGCCACCAGCACGATGCACATCTTCCATGTGATAATCGGGGTGATTAGGCGCTACCTTCGACAAACAAGGGACTTTACGGCTCATTCGATCGATATCGGCCATGGTAAATTCGACTTTCGCTTCATGCGCTGCCGCTAACAGGTGCAATACCGTGTTAGTCGAACCACCCATCGCCACATCCAAAGCAATAGCATTTTCGAAGGCATCGAAAGTGGCAATGCTGCGTGGCAATACTGTCTCATCATTTTGCTCATAGTAACGACGTGCCAGCTCGACAATGCGGCGACCCGCTTCTAAGAACAATCCTTTACGATCACTATGTGTCGCCAAAGTAGAACCATTACCTGGCAATGACAAGCCCAGCGCTTCTGTTAAACAGTTCATTGAGTTGGCGGTGAACATACCCGAACAAGAACCACAGGTTGGGCAAGCCGAACGCTCAATGGCATCGACTTCTTCATCGGTTTTTTTGCTGTCAGCTGCTGCTACCATGGCATCGACCAAATCAAGACTGATTTTTTTACCGCCCAACACCACTTTACCCGCTTCCATCGGACCGCCAGAAACGAAAATCGTGGGAATATTCAAACGTAGTGACGCCATTAACATGCCAGGGGTGATTTTGTCGCAGTTAGAAATACAAATCAGCGCATCGGCACAATGAGCGTTTACCATGTATTCAACGCTGTCAGCAATGATTTCACGACTGGGTAAGGAATACAACATGCCATCATGACCCATGGCGATACCATCATCCACCGCAATGGTATTAAATTCTTTCGCCACACCGCCTGCGGCTTCAATTTCACGCGCAACTAACTGACCTAAGTCTTTTAAGTGCACATGACCCGGCACAAATTGCGTGAATGAGTTAGCGATGGCAATAATCGGCTTACCAAAATCTTGTTCGCCCATACCTGTTGCACGCCACAGCGCGCGCGCGCCTGCCATATTACGACCATGAGTGGATGTACGAGAACGATATTGAGGCATAACAAAATCCTTAATAATTAAAACTGGCAATGTTTCATTATAGAATATTTTGCCGCACTTTAGGGATGATCCAACACGGATGAGCTTATTTCACCCCATTTAGCAAGTTCCGCATAATAGGCGAGGTATCACCCCTTTTGTATTTTTCAGACATTCACTTATAATTCCTCAGCCTATTCGATCTCCTTTTATGCAGACTTTAAAGATGACCACGCTCGCAAACATCACGAAAACGACTTTTTCATGTTTTTCCTTAGCTTGATAAAGCGTTACCAACTTTTATTATGGTTACTCAGCCCATTAGTGTTCTCATGGCTGATTAAAGAAGCGTGGCAGCATAAAAGCTTGACTCTTTTGCGCGCACGCTTAGGACAAAGCGCAGCGATTAAAGCTGATCATTGGTTTCACTGCGCATCCGTTGGTGAAGTCAATGCCATTGCGCCTGTGGTACAGGCACTGGCACAACAAGGACAATCCTTGCTCGTCACCACCTTTACTCCGACAGGACTGGAACAAGCAGAACGTCGCTTTGGGCAACTTCATCACATTCAACTGAGATTACTGCCATTGGATTGGCGCTGGACGATGCAACGCTTTTTAGCGTCGCTAGACTGTCCGAATCTGACCTTGGTCGAGACTGAGTTCTGGCCAAACCTCATTCAGTTAGCGCATCAACAGGGTCTAACCATCCGTCTGATTAACGCCCGCATCACGCATAAAACCCTTTCAGCACCCGATTGGTGGCGCCAGCTATTGGTCGAGCTACTGAATCAGCAAGTCAGCCACATTCTCTGCCGTAACGACCAAGATGAGCGAGACTTTCGTCAACTGGGCGTTAACGGAGAACACATTCAGGTTATTGGCAATTTGAAATGGTGTGATCAAGCGCCAGATGACTTGCCACACCTGTTAAATCGTCCTTATGTGCTCTTGGCTTCTAGCCATGATCCTGAAGAGATTGAGCTGGCTAAACGCTGGCAAGCAGCTGCCGAGCTGCCAACACTCGTTATTGTGCCACGTCATCCCAAGCGTGCTGCGGATATCGTTAAACAATTCACACAAGCGGGTATTACTTTCAGCCAACGCAGCCAGAACAACCAACACACGCAGGGCATCTTACTCGCCGACACTTTTGGCGAATTGACCGCTTGGATGGCTCATGCCGAACTGGTGGTGATGGGCGGTAGCTTTGCGCCTAAAGGCGGACAAAACCCACTCGAAGCGATTCGATTGGCAAAGCTGGTATTATCAGGGCCGGACATGCGCGA
Organism: Thiotrichales bacterium 35-46-9; assembly: GCA_002281095.1. GTDB lineage: Bacteria > Pseudomonadota > Gammaproteobacteria > Thiomicrospirales > Thiomicrospiraceae. The sequence goes on from NCFI01000088.1 coordinate 5,581, forward strand.
CTTTGCTTATGAAGTTGACAAGCTAGTACCACTGGGCGCTTTAATTCAAGTCAATCAATTCGACGACCTAATGGCCCAGATTCAACATTACCTAGCCCATAATGAGCTTAGAGAGACTGGTGCACTGGCGGGTCAAGCTTGGCTTGTTCAGCATCAACGGCATATCTTAGCCAACGCGCTCAGTGCTTTGGAGCGACCTTATGCAATGTCGTAGCGGCTGTGCTGCCTGCTGTATCGCACCGTCGATTTCAACGCCGCTACCCAAAATGCCGCAAGGCAAACCGGCTGGTGTCGCTTGCGCCCATTTAACCGCCGACTATTTGTGTGAACTCTTCGGCCTCCCCGAACGTCCCAACGTTTGCGGCAGTTTACAACCCAGCGTGGCTATGTGCGGACAGAATCGAGAGGAAGCGCTGGCCTATTTGCACGAGTTAGAACGTCTGACCCAACCAGATTAGCTGAAATGCCAAGCGGCTAATAAAGCCTCTACTTTTGCTATCACTTGTTCGGACGTGGCTGCTTTGACGGCACCAATGACGGCAATGCCATCCACTCCACAAGCTTTCACCGCTGCCACATCCCTCAATTCAATACCACCAATGGTCACCACGGGATAAGCCGGTGACAGCCAACGCAACCAATCCGTTAATTTTTCCAAACCAACCGCTGGGTGGTCAATCTGCTTACTGGTGGTGCCAAATAGCGGGCCTATCGCCATATAAGTCGGACGTGCCGCGTGAGCCAGTGCCATCTCCGCTAAATTATGCGTACTCAGCCCTAAACGCAAACCACTGTTACGCAGCAAGGCTTGATCGGCGTTCGATAACGCCTGCCAATCCTCTTGCCCCAAATGCACACCAAAAGCGCCAGCTTGCATCGCTAAACGCCAATGATCGTTAATGAACAGTTGACTGTCTTCATAATCTTGGCAAATGGCTACTGCTCGCTCAATCTGTTGTTTGATCAAATCCGTATCGGCTGACTTCACCCGTAATTGCAGCGTCCGACACCCCGCCTTTAATAAAGGCAGTAACTCATCGGCACAAGCAACAATCGGATAAATACCCATCGACTGATGCATCGCAGCGAATGGGTTAGCTAGGGCAACGGGTGCATCACTAGCATGCAACCAAGGAAAATGATCAGAATGCGGCTGCCAACCCATGGTCGCCACGGCTCCCACCCCTTGTCCCAACACCTGACTATGGGCAATACCGCCATGCACGCGTGCTTTTGCTTGCACCACCGCCGACACTAAAGACAAGCCTTGCACCAAGCCTGCGGCAATACTGCTCGCCAAGACACAGCCAGAACCATGACTATGCACCGACACCAACTGAGGTGCCATCAACCATAACGGCGGCTTACCCCGTTCAAGTAGCACATCGGCTGCGAGCGCATCATCAAAATGTCCCCCTTTCAGCAGCACCGCTTGCGCTCCCATCGCCAACAAAGCTTGTGCAGCAGCCAGTTGTTGCTCGCGACTGTTAATACTCAATCCGGTGAGTTGCTCGGCTTCGGGAATATTGGGCGTGATGAGCTTTGCCATCGGTATGAGTCGCGTAATGAATAACTGCCTTGCGCCCGTCGCTAACAAATCCTCACCAATACTCGCCTTAAATACGGTATCCAGCACAATCGGCACATCGACATCGGCCAAAATGTGCACCAAACGCGACACCATAGCGCGACTACCAATCATGCCAATTTTAATGGCGGCAATCGGCATATCCGTCAAAATCGCTTCGACTTGCGCTTGTAAGATTTTCGGCAATACAGGATGAACCGCCGACACCCCTTGCGAGTTTTGAATCGTCAGTGCAGTAATGGCGCTACAACACGGCACACCTAAAGCATTAGCGGCTGCCATATCGGCAGACACCCCCGCTCCGCTGGAGGGGTCGTGACCCGCGATGGTGAGGAGGGAGGCATTTTTCGCCATTAAATTTCTTCTGCATCAAAAAAATCATTATCAACGGCTTTAACTTCGTACACACTTTTCGTTTGAACACCAACATTGTATTTGTGCATCAAATCAACAAGCTTAGAACCGTCGATTAAAATGATCGTATGATGTGCATCTCTCGCCTTAGTTTTAGCTTTTTCATCAAAAGTAGAAGTCGTGACAAAAATTCCTTTTCGTGTGTCTCCGCTCATAGCTCCAATAAAGTTACGAATATCTGTCTCACGTACTTTATTTTCACTATAACGCTTCGCTTGAATATAAATTTTCTCTAGCCCTAGCTGATCTTCATTGATAATGCCATCGACGCCACCGTCACCTGACTTAGCAGTCTCAATAAAGTCACCATATCCCATTTTTTTCAACAAAATAAGGATGATTTTCCAATTCAGGCAAGACGATG
>NCFI01000089.1 GCA_002281095.1 Thiotrichales bacterium 35-46-9
CAGTGTTTGACGTTTTTTCGGCAGCAAATCGATAATTTTACGAATATCTCGAATGAAACCCATATCTAACATGCGGTCAGCTTCATCCAGCACCAACATTTCAACCTGTGAGAAATGCACCGCATTTTGACTGTATAAATCAAGCAGTCTTCCTGGAGTTGCCACCAAAACGTCCAAACCGCCGCGCAGCTTCATCATCTGCGGATTGATTTTAACGCCGCCATAAATAATTGCTGATTTTAAGGGCAGGTATTTTCCATAAACATCAACATTTTCGCCAACCTGAGCCGCTAATTCGCGTGTTGGTGTTAACACCAAAGCACGAATATGGTTAGACTTGGGCTTAAAACCACCTGCTAAGCGCTGCAATAATGGCAGGGTAAAACTGGCTGTTTTGCCTGTACCCGTTTGCGCAGCAGCCATAACATCCTTGCCTGTCAGCACAGCAGGTATGGCTTGTTGTTGAATCGGTGAAGGTGTGGTGTAGTTTTTTTCGCTCACAGCACGTAATAACGCATCGTGAAGGCCGAGTTCGGCAAAGGTCATGCAAGAGTATCCAAGTAATGGCGCAAACAGGCTGCGCACTCAATAAAAAAGGTGCTACTTAAAGCACCTCAAGTCTCAATAAAGAATTGGGTTAAGCTAATTTGTGACGCTTGGTGGCATCTCGATGTTCGTAACCAGCCTTGTTAGCACCATCACGGTAGGTTTCATCTAAAAAGGCGCGTTCTTCCATCAATCCACCCTCTTCGACCTCTTTCCACCAGTGTTTGTTCGCACCGCTGGTACGACCATCATCGAATCGATAGCCACGTGCTTTCAACACATCTTTCACTTCAATCGGCGCACCAAAAGCGCGTACCAACACGGTACGACTGGCCGATTTTGTCAGTAGTCCTTTTAATAGGTCTGGCTGTAAATAAAATAACCAAGCCATCGCAAAACAATCGGTTAAGGCACGGTGACCATCATAAAAATAACCATTACGATAGAGTAGATATTCTAACTTACCTGACTCAAAACCAGCATCGCGCCAAGGCATTTCAAAGAAAGAGCAAGCCCAAGCTTTGTCTCCCAATTGGGCAAAGCGACGATCAAAGAAGGCACGATCGAAGCCAGCGTTATGGGCAACCACTAAACTTGCTGGCGACATCCAATTAGCGATGTAGTCATCATCAAAGGCTTTACCTTCGACATCCGCTTGACTGATACCGTGAATAGCCTCGCTTTCGGGAGAAATAGGCACACCACAATCTTCTAGCTCAGAAAATTTATCCGCAATCATTACTAGCTTAGCGGTCGTTGGATTATAACGAACCGCTAACATGCCCAATTCAACAATACCATCTTTAAGCTTATCCACACCGGTTGTTTCAGTATCAAGCAGAATAAGATACTGGTCTTCATCACTCGGATCACTTAACAGAATCGGTAACTCTGTATTCTCATCCCAAGGCAACTGTTCTAATAAACGGAAGCGCTGCGGTTCAGCTTGAATTTCGTCACAACGTTCTAAGGGGAATGATTGCTTCATGATTGGCATGAGAAAAGGCGCTCCTAAAATGGCATTATAGGGTCTTCTCTAAAAACTTCACTTAGTGAAGCCTTTAGAGAGCCCAAGTTTATTTTTTTCTGGTGAAAGGGATTAAATCATGAAGTAACCTGTAAATGAGTGCATCCCTTCCCCCAGACCCCCATCCCGCGTAGGACTTTTTAGAGGTCACAGTATCGGTATTATAGCCTTTTCTGGTGCTGAAGACTTTGCCAATGGTGTAAATACTTATCTAAGGCATTGGCAAATGCTTGCTTGTCTTTCGCCGATAAAGGCGCAGGACCACCCGTGTGTTCACCACTGGCACGCATGGTTTCCATAAAGTCACGCACAGTTAAACGCGCTCGGATATTGTCCGGCGTATGAATTTGACCCCGTAACCCTATCGCTCTAGCCCCTTTAGCCAAAACTTCTGCCGCTAAGGGAATGTCCTGTGTGACCACCAAATCATCTGCTGAGCAGCGTTCGACAATGACATTGTCGGCAACATCATAACCCTTAGGCACCTGAACCCAACTGATATTCGATGTACGAGGGATAGGAATGATATGGTTAGAGACAAACAACATATCAATTTTGGTGCGCTCAGCGCAGCGGATCAATATTTCTCTCAGCGCCACAGGGCAGGCATCGGCGTCAACAAAAATCATCTTCTCCACCAATGAGTGAATTTAACCTGAGAGAACGACATTATTAACATGAGTAGCACCTATATTTCAAAGCCAAGCGAGCTTTAATCTGTTCAAACTTTTCATTGTACAGAACTTCACTTGAAAATAACTGATTTTCCAGTTCTACCAAGGTATGGTAAATAGGTAACGGCAATCCTTGGTGCGCTAAAGGAATACCTGGTGTTAACTGCCACATCTGCACCATTAAGTGGTAAAGCTGGGCTGAATCGGCACAACGTTCAATCGCTTGCCGATAGTGGCGACGTTTGAGCCAACAACGACTCCACTGTATGAACAAATAACTGAACAACAAGAAGACAAGCAGTAAAAATGCCTGCACACTGCGCCATAACCATAAGGGTATCGCCCAGCCTGAATGAGCAGGCAACTGAAGATGCGTCACCTGCCAAGTACGTGGATTAAACACCCAAATGTCTTGGGCTTCCACTTGCCAAAATCCCGCTTGGCTGATGCGCCAAGGTTGCCAAACTGTCCAGTCGCTCAACCATCCTTCTTCCTGCCATGCTGAATCACCTGTTTGTAACCAAGGGCTGAGTGGCTCAATTCCCTGTCCTTGCAAGCCATTCAGCCATAAGCTATTTGGCAAGTGATTCACTAAACGAAACTGCACTTGACGCTGAATCACCTCATCCACTAAGACGATGCTAGGCAAGCTCACGGTTGTTTGTACATTAACCAACTCACCGACAATGGACTGTTCTGGCACATAAACTGGTAGAGGCGAGACTTTAATCGACCAGCTGGGCAAGGTTTGTGTTTGACGCGACATGGACTCGCCCACCCATTGCAAGCGTAAGTTAGGCAGTGCATTAACCCCAACTTGTTTGGCAAAGAGTAATAGCTGCCATTGAGCTACTGTTTTTCCATTTTGCTCTGTTAGCCGTGGTTGATGACTCACAATAGGCTGTAACCATGCATTATCGGCCTGACTCGCTACCGCCAGGCTGGGTAAGGAAGATGCGTTAGCGGTCGTTAATTGCACATGAATTATCAAGGCTTGTTGTTGAAACACCTGCCGAGAGGCTACCCAAGCTTTAACCTGATAGTCGTTTTTAGCTAAATGCATCCTTTGGTCGAGCAATACCCGTTCAACAGCCACTTCCTCTGCCGTTGCCGCCCATAATGGTAAAGCGGTCAAGATGAATAAAAGAAAACGCATCACCAAGGGTCGACTCCCTCAATCGGTTGTGGTTTATCTTGTACCACAGAAAAACCTGACTCTAGACTAAATAAGCGTTGGTAAAATAACCGCTTTTCTTGCTGCAGTTGGCGCATTTCGCCCGCTAATATCCAGTCTTGTCGAGCTTGTTGAGCCGCTGCTACGGGTGAAGCTGTTTGCATTGTGTCGTTTGTTTTGCCGCTAGGCACTTTAGACTGGTTTGATTGCGTGTTAGCAGACTTGAGCACATCTTTGGTTTCCCAAGCCAATTGCGCTTCATCCCAATCGGAAATCCTTCCCTCGAACCGATCACCTGCCTTATCGGGTGTTTGGCTACGATCAGGTGCTTTGGGTAAATGACGAATCACATAAGCTAATCGTGCTTCAACTTCGGGTTGATTAGGTTGATGCGCTAAAGCACCACGCAAGGTTTGACCTGCATCAAACCAGTGTTGCTGGGCAATCATCACTTCTGCCAATAAAACCAAGGCTTTCGATTGTTCTGTAGAGGCATAAGCTTGTTTAAACGCCTGTAATGCCTGATCCGTCGCTTGCGTGTAGCGTTTTTCCGACAAGGCCTGTTGCGCTTGAAACAGCTGTTGTTCAACGCTAGATTGAGTCGCTGCCCATGCTGGCGCTTGCACGCCACTGATGAACATAAAACTAGCACCAACCAATAACATACTCGACGTCGTTGAAGCGCGAGAAATCGGCCAGCGCGCAAAACTCATCCAGAGTAATAACGCCAACCCAATTAACCAAGGACTCAAATCAATGCCTGAACCCACCGCTTTTGCATCCACTGGCTGTTGACTGCGCCACGCTTGCAACCAGCCTAACCATGCGCTTGATTGTTCAACGCTCAAACCTTGATATTCCCAGCCTGTTTTTTGCGCCAATTGACGAAGTCCAGAGGCCTGCAAGGGCCAGTCACCTGATTGACTGCCTACAGCCAACACCAATCCCGCTGTATTAACCGGTTCTAATTGAGACAAATCGGCTGTTGCCAAATCGCCACCGTCGGTAAACAAGGCGATCGCCGTCGGCTGATGCAGGCTTTGACGCAAGGTCTCCAAGGTTGGTAAGAGCAAGCTACCTTGCAAGGGCAACATATCGGTTGCCAATAAAGATACACCCGATAACCACAAGGCTTTGTCCGAAGTCATCGGAACTAACCAATGATGACTACCCGAAAACACCAGCAAGCCCGCTTGATCGCCCGGCTGCCACTGAATGGCAGCCGCTTCTAATGCCCAACGCACCTGCTGCAATCGATTCGGTGCCACATCGGTTGCCGACATCGAAGTAGAAACATCCACCACCGCTAGCCAACGCATGGGCTGATGCTGTGCTTGCGCCTGTTTCGATAACCACATGGGCTGCGACAAAGCCAACACCATCAATGACCAAAGCGCTAACCAACGCCACGGCAGTCCTTTCCACTGCCAGCGCGCCAGCAACATCCAAGGCTGCAATTCTGGCTCACACAAATGATCCGTTGCTCGTTGCGCTAGCCACCAACGAACAGCCAGCAACACAACAGGAAGCAGCCACAGTAACAACCATGCGGGAGAAATGAAAGACACATTAAACCACAGCATCACGCATCTCCCGCCACCACATCAATAACGCCGACAGTAACGCCAATAGCAAAAAAACCGATGACAAGGCTTGACTGTCCTCTGCTGTTGTATCGGTTTCAGTCGCTTCACTAGCGACGGTTTGCGTCAGTTGCGCCAGCAACTGAGAAACCGCAGCCGCATCTTCAACCTTAACCACCTGTGCACCATAATCTGATAAAGCTTCGGCCAGTGCCGCCTGTCGTGGCATGTAAAGCAAGCCTGATGCAGAAGATTCAATTGCTTCATCACTCCCCAATAATAAGACGCTAACCCTAATCGAATGACGCGTTAACCATGCCATAACCTCATCTAGCTGACCACGCGTTGCCGTATGCGCACCATCGGTAATCAGTAACAACCAAGGGTTAACCGCACTTTGCTCCACGAATTGCCAACCAGCAAACTGCACGGCTTCCAGCAAAGCCGCATCCTCACGACCGGCAAAAGCGGCATCTAAACGTGACACCATCGAGCTCATTTGATGCCTATCTTGGGTGGGTGATAACACCGGATAAACCTCATCGGCAAACACCACCAATCCCGTTCTGGCTTGATCGTGGCGCAAGGCTGTTAATTGAGAGACAAACCCTTGCAACTGTTGCAAACGCGTTTTGCCGTCCGCTTCTTGTAACAATAAACTCACCGACGTTTCAACGACCAACATACCACTGGCTTGTGTCAATGGCTGAGTTTGAATCTTACCCGGCGTTTGCCATGCCGGTTGCGCCAAGGCCAGCACCAGCCACACAGCCGTTAGTCCCCACCAATGACGTTGAGCAGCAGATGAACCGCTTAACGCTGTTTTGGTTAACCAACGATCTATAAAGGCATGACGTAGTTGTACTGTCGGCAAGGTCTGCGCACGAAAATGCGCAAACCACCAACCTATCACAACCAACGGCAATAACCAAAAAGCCTGCGGCAACAACCAAACCCATTGACCATTCATCGTCACGACCAATCCTGCTGCTGGGCTAGCTCACTCAGAGCAGCATCGGCCCATAAGGGATAATAGCCAATCGATAGTGTGCTACACCATTGTTGAATATCCTGTAAGAACTGCGTCATTTGCTGTTGATAATGGGCGCGTTGGGTTTCCGTCAAGGCAACAGCCGCTTCTCCCCATAATGCCGAGGTGACTTTAGGTAGCTGAACTTCTTGTTTGTCCAAAACCTGAACTAACAGCACCTTGCCACGCAAGCTCGCCTCAATGAGCTGTGCTTCTAGCACTTCATCCCAATCAATGAAGTCAGAAATGATGATACAAAGTTGATCTTGATGATCAGCCAAGGCCTCAGATAAAGGCAGAGCAGGTTTGAGCGCGTTGCTACTCAGCCCACTGACAATCGGTAACCAAGCTTCTGCCCATGTATGCCAACGTGATTGACCACGCAATACCGGTAACTGTGGCGTTTCATGCGCCCATACCTGCGTATCAATTAATACCGAAGATGAAAGTTGTTGCGCTAAGCGAAAGGCCGCACGCACCATCTGCTCCGCTTTTAAGCGGATAGTCGAACCTTGCCAGCTACTCGCTCGTAAATCGACCAGCATTTTGAGTCTTAATTCAGTGGGTTTAGGCTGATATTTAACGTAAACTTGATCTGAGCGTGCCGTTAAGCGCCAATTGATATGACGCACAGAATCACCGGGACGATAGAGCCGACTTTCTTCAACATCCACTCCAGGCTCTAACCACCTACCGGCATAGTCACCATGACGCAATCCCTCACCTTCGCCCAGCAGGCTTAACGCCAGTGGCGGCAATTCAGCACACTCCGCCAATAAAGCAGCCAGCCAGTCGTTAGTGGGCCAATTTGACACTATCTAACACTCGGTTTACCCAAGCATCAACGCTGAGTTGTTGCGCACGGGCTTTGGCCGATAAATGTAAGCGATGACGCAAGACATCGGGCAATAAATTTACAACATCATCGGGTGTGACGTAATCGCGCCCATGCAAAAAGGCCCGTGCACACACAGCTTGCGCTAAAGCGAGCGTCGCACGTGGACTGGCTGGCACTAATACCGTATCGCGCAAGCTCTCATGCACTTGTTCAGGCGCACGCGTGGCACTAATTAAGGCCACTAAATAGCGCTGAATTGACACATCCATGTGCAATCGCTCAACGGTCGATCGTGCTTGCTGTAAATCGGCTATGGTCAGTGTCGAAGGCGGCAAAGGCTGAGATAAAGCACCAGAACGCGCTCTTTGTAAAATCACCAATTCTTGTTCTTGACTGGGAAAGTCGAGCGCCACGTGCAACATAAAACGATCCATTTGCGCTTCTGGCAAAGGATAAGTACCACTGTGCTCAAGCGGATTTTGCGTCGCCACAACAAAGAATAGCGGATCTAAGGCATAGGTTTGTCCACCCACCGAAACCTGCCCTTCTGCCATCGCTTCCAATAAAGCCGACTGAACCTTAGGTGGCGCACGGTTGATTTCATCGGCTAGCGTCAGCTGATGAAATAAAGGTCCTGGCACAAAACGCATCATGCCCGAATCCTTGTCTAACACCTCAGAACCGGTGATATCCGACGGCATTAAATCTGGCGTAAACTGAATGCGGACAAAATCCAAATTCACTGCTTGCGATAACACTTTCACTGCAGTCGTTTTCGCCAAGCCAGGCGCACCTTCCAGCAACACATGACCCCGCCCAAGCAAGCCAATAAGCAGACGCTCTAACAAACGCTCTTGCCCAACAATGACCGAACTTAACCGCTGCTGTAATGGTTGCCACACTGTGGAATAAGACATAGCCTTAGCTTCCTCACTAAATTG
>NCFI01000090.1 GCA_002281095.1 Thiotrichales bacterium 35-46-9
CCCAAAACAGGCAATCAAAACGCTGCTCGACAACGCAGACAAAAAACCTTTTCAGCGTATGCAAGACCCCCTTGCTTGGCAAGCAGCACAACGAGAAGAATGGGTGTGATCCTTCTTGATTCAAACACATTAATCTATCTGTCCAAAGAGTTATTGCCGATAGATGAGGTGCTGCCAGATGGCGAAACCTATGCTGTTTCTGTTGTGACTTACATGGAAGTGATGGGTTATCCATTTGAATCCCAAGAGGAAGAAAACCTTATCTTGTCGTTGTTCAGCCATTTCCATATCATCATGGTTGACGCTGCTATTGCCAATCGTGTCATCGCACTCAGAAAAGAATACAAAATAAAATTACCCGATGCCATCATCTGCGCGACAGCGCTGACACATCAAGCACAGCTTTTCACCAATGACACCAGATTAAGGCAAATCAAAGGTCTATCTGTCAAAATCGTCAGTCCGCTCATCACCTAACCAGAATTATGCTCTCCACCCCCATCAACCAACTAGCAGGCGTTGGGCCTGCCGCCGAAGATAGCCTGCATAAAGCGGGCATTTTCACTTTATGGGATTTGCTGCTGCATTTACCCTTACGCTACGAAGATCGAACTCAATTAACGCCTGCTGATGACTGTCAAGCGGGAAAGCTGGTGCAATTAGAAGGCATCATCAGCCGTAGCCAAGAAGTGCCTGCTCGTCGTCCCATTCATTTACTGAGCTTGCAGACGCAAGGGTTGTTGATTCAACTGAAGTTTTTGAACTATCAAAAGTGGTCGCATACCTTGCCAAAAGTGGGGCAGTCGGTTAGGGTTTTTGGTCAGTTGCGCAGCGATATGCACGGGCAACTGGAACTTTTGCATCCAACGATGACTCGCTTAGATGCACACAAACCCAATCCCCTGCCTGATCGACTCACCGCCGTTTACCCCAGCGTTGGTACACTCAAACAAGCGCTAATGCGTAAAGCGATAGCCGATGCCCTGGCTCGGCTCAGTCAACAACCACCCAGCGAGTTACTGCACCAAACCCAAATCACGCTCATCGAAGCACTGAAAGCCGTTCATCTAGCCAAACCCGGCGATGCGGTGGCGTTAAGCACGGGCCAGCACCCAGCCATACAGCGTTTAGCCTTGGAAGAACTGACCGCACAACAGCTGCTAGCAAGGCAGGCCCGTCATGCCTTTGCACAAAGCGAAGCACCAGCATTAGTGGCACAGACATCGTTAGTAACGCAATTAATTGAAAGGTTGCCCTTTCAACTTACCCAAGGTCAAGCTCATATTTGGGCAACCATCGCCGAAGAACTGCAACAGCCACACCCCATGCATCGTTTGTTGCAAGGCGATGTTGGTAGCGGCAAAACCGTATTAGCCGCTTTAGCAGCAGCACAAGCCGCCAGCGCTGGTTATCAAACCAGCATCATGGCTCCGACAGAAATTTTGGCAGAACAGCTTTATGCCAGTCTAAACGAATGGCTTACGTCCCTTGGGGTCAGCTGCGCCCTGCTTACCGCCAGTGCCAAAGCAGCAGAAAAGCGACAAAAGCTGCTCGACTTGCTGGACGGACGTCTGCAAGTGGTGGTCGGTACCCATGCCTTATTTCAGGAGCAGGTGAACTACCACAAGCTAGGGCTAGTCATTGTCGATGAGCAACATCGTTTTGGCGTTGAACAACGACTGGCACTGAAAAACAAAGGCACGCACGCCAGTCAGATGCCGCATTTGCTGCTGATGACCGCCACGCCCATCCCACGCACCCTCGCCATGAGTTTGTACGGGGATTTAAGCGTCTCCAACCTCACCGAACGTCCACCGGGCAGGCAGGCGATTGAAACCGTGGTCATTCCCGAAGCACGGCGAGATCAAGTCGCTGAACGCCTAGCATCGGCCTGTCAGCAAGGCACACAAGCCTATTGGGTTAGCCCCTTTGTGCAAGAAAGCGAAAGCATTGAAGCCCATAATGTCAACGACACAGCGCTATGGCTCAAAAGTCGTTTCCCCGCGCTGCGTGTGGGCTTGGTACACGGTCAACTCACTAACGCCGAAAAAGATAAGCAAATGCAGGCGTTTAAGGCCGGTCATTTGGATGTCTTAGTCGCCACGACTGTCATTGAAGTGGGGGTGAATGTCCCCAATGCCAGCTTAATGATTATCGACAACAGTGAACGCTACGGACTGGCGCAACTGCATCAGCTACGAGGTCGCGTCGGACGAGGCACGCTGAAAAGCAGCTGTGTTTTGCTCTACAAACCGCCTTTATCTGAACAAGGACAAGCACGACTCGAAGCCATTCGTAACAGTCAAGACGGCTTCGCCCTAGCGGAGTTAGACTTACAATTACGAGGTCCGGGTGAGGTATTAGGCACACGACAAACCGGACTGAGCGAGTGGCGCATTGCCGATTTATTGCGCGACGCCAGTCTGCATCAACCCGCCTTGGCACAAGCACAATGGATTGAACAGCACACGCCAGAGCGTATTGCACCACTGATTGAACGCTGGCTCAGTAATCGGCTGCGTTTTGTGCAGGCGTGAATGAGCAAAGATGAATCCACCCCCCTTTACGCACTTGGAGCACCCCATGACTCAACTTCTGATTCGTCCCGAAGGTTCCCTACAAATCTTGTCGCGCTATGAAGTACAACAACTTTGCGATCAATCAGACGATGGCTTAAATGACTTGTTGCGCCAATGCGCATTGGCCGTACTCAATGCCGGTGATGATGAAGACAATGGACTCAAACTCATTGAGCGCCACCCAGATTTTGATATTCAGGTACGCTCGCACGGTCGGGGCATGCAACTGCAGTTGACCAACCCGCCTGCTCGCGCCTTAGTCAATGGTGAGCTGATTACCGGACTAAAAGAGCATTTGTTTGCCGTCGTGCGCGACTTGATTTACACCAAAAATGAGTTACGTGCATCAGGACTGTTTAATTGGAATGACTCATCCAGTATTACCAATGTCGTTTTTCATCAATTACGCAACGCGCAACTACTCAAACCGAACCTATCGCCTAATATTATTGTCTGCTGGGGCGGCCATGCCATTTCACGCTATGAATATGATTACAGCAAATTTGTCGGTTATGAGCTAGGGCTAAGAGGCATTGATATTTGCACTGGCTGCGGTCCTGGAGCCATGAAAGGTCCGATGAAAGGCGCCGCTGTCGCGCGCGGCAAGCAACGCACCACCGCCAGCGCACGCTATATTGGCATTACCGAACCGGGTATTATTGCCGCTGAAGCCCCGAATGCGGTGGTGAATGAATTGGTCATTATGCCCGACATTGAAAAACGACTCGAAGCCTTTGTGCGCTTAGGACACGGCATTGTCATTTTTCCCGGTGGTGCTGGCACCATGGAAGAGCTGCTCTATCTGCTCAGCATTCTCATGCATCCCGACAACCAGCACATTGAACTACCCCTTATTCTGACTGGGCCCAGTGGCAGTGAAGCCTATTTTGCCGCCATTGAAACCTTTATTACCAGCACACTAGGTCAGGCAACTTGGAAAAAAATAACCTTGGCTATTGATGGCGCTGAAACGGTGGCTCAAAGCTGTTTAACTGCCCTACAGCAAGTACGAACTCAGCGAAAAGCAAACAGTGATGCCTATTACTTTAACTGGCAGCTGAGTATTCCATGGGAATTACAGTGTCCATTTGAACCCACGCATAACAATATGGCACAGCTCGACCTGAGTGCCAATCAAGCCACTCATCTGTTAGCCAGCCAATTGCGCAAAGCCTTCTCTGGTATTGTTGCCGGTAATGTGAAAGCCAGCGGACTACGTGCCGTGCAACAACACGGACCCTTTCAATTGAAAGGTGACGCCAGAATTATGCACGCTATAGACGCCCTGCTCAGCGTCTTTATTGAACAGAAACGCATGAAGTTGGGCGATAAGCCTTATCACCCTTGCTATGAAATTCACACCACCGCTTAGCTTAAACCACTTAACTGAATTCAAGCGGTGCAAAAGAAAACTGATCGGCAGGCACAGGGCGCGCGAACAAGTAGCCCTGCCCTTCATCACAGCCCCACTCCTTCAACAGCTCATACTGAGCCTGTGTTTCAATTCCTTCAGCTAACAGGGTCAATCCTAAGCCATGCCCCATGCGAATAATAGTCTTCACCAACACACGAATTTGTTCACTATGCTCCAACTGAGAAACAAACGATTGATCAATTTTTAAGGTATCGATATTTAATTTGGTAATTTGAGAAAGCGATGAATAGCCAGTGCCAAAATCATCTAAGGCAATGCGTATCTGGCGCTGTGCAAAATGCTGAATAAAGCTAAAACAAACTTCACTATCAGCAAAGGCACTTTCCGTAATTTCTACTTCAATGCGAGCACTATCAACACCGCTCGCGTCTATTCGACCCACCAATTCATCATGGCTATTATCTAAACGCATTTGCACTGGCGACACATTAACCGCCACTTTAGGCACATATTCCGACCGAGCATCCCAACGCTGAATATCCTCTAAAACCTTCTCTAATATCTGCAACCCCAAAGCATGAATATGACCTGTCTTCTCGGCCAAAGGAATCAGCACAGCAGGCGATACCCATTGACCAAAACGTTGCCAGCGCATCAAAGCCTCTGCACCAGACAATTGCAAATCAGATAAGCGATATTGCGCCTGATAGAAAACCTGTAACTGTCGCTCTTGCAACGCCTGCTTTAAGGCTTGTTCTAAATCCAGCTCATCGTACATTGCCTGCAGCAGGTTGGCATTAAACACCACAGCGCGACCTTTGCCCAAAGCTTTTGCCTGATACATCGCCAAATCAGCAAAACGCATTAACAAATCACCCACTTGAGCATGATCCGGAAAGCGAGCAATACCAATACTCACATTTAAAGCCTTAGCGGGACCATAATGCTCATCTAGCTCAGCAATACTAGCCAACAAGAAACGAATCACCGCTTCCTCTTCTTCCAGACTGGTATCTGCCAGAATAATGGCAAACTCATCACCGCCTAAACGCCCAATCGGTGCATGCAAGATGGGAGAATCGGCATCGCGTAGTTTCTGCGCAAAGCGTTTCAATAATTCATCACCAATGGCATGACCTAGGGTATCGTTAAACCATTTGAAATTATCTAAATCAATCAACACCAACGCTACTCGGCTTGATTTGGCTAATAAATCCTGCAAACACTGTTCAAAATAACGTCGATTGACCAAATCCGTAACCACATCATAATGAGCTAAGCGAATCAGCTCTTTGTCGGCCTGTTCATAGGCTACTGTTTTTTCTAATAGTTGATCATTTAATTGTTCTTGCAAGTTCGCTTGGGCTCGGCTGCTTTTAATCAATCGCCACACGACAAACAGGGCAAGCGCCAACAACAACAGTAAATAAAAGGTTGTTGAGTAATAAACAATCTGTGTTAAGGTGTGAGAGTGTTCATCAATACGCTGCTTATTGATTTCTCGCTGTTGCGCCACATGAGCATGCAAAGCATCCAATAAGGCCAGTGCTTGTTCTTGTACCGGCAAAGTGTACTCTGTGTACTCATGAATCGCCAATTCACGCTCACCTTCCATCAACAAAGCCAACAAATAATCTTGTTGCGATCGATTCAAACTGGCTAATTCAAAATGTTGACTCAATAACCTTTTTTCATGAGCATCAGCGATACGGTCATAATCCTGTCGATTGACAATCACTTTGATTGCTTCATCGGCAAAGCGCTGTACTAAGGCATCAAATTTAGCGTTATCCTGCTGCTTCTGAAAAATCATTTGCGAAATCAATACGGAACGGTTGCGCGCTGAGATAATCAAATTTTCAATCAGTTCGCTTTTAACGATCAGCTCTTCCGTAATCTGATGCTGTTCGAGCTGCTCTTCAAGGAAGTATAAGTAAAGTCCGCGCCACATCAGCCCTAAGGCAATCAGTAACGCAAAAATACTACCGACAAACCAAGCTGAACGGTAGCGTTGCATCCTGAGCTTATGGGTTAACCAGCCAAGCATTAGCGCGTACTCAACACCCTATTTCGACCGGCAGCCTTAGCTTGATAAAGTGCATCATCAGCCGCTTTAATGAGTTGCAGCTCGTTTTCAGTAAACGCACGAGGAATCGCACTCACGCCCATACTGGCCGTAATCGGTAAACGCTTGCCTTTATCATCGTTTAACTGCACATCTTCGATTAAGCGTCTGACACGATCAGCAATCGAAATACCCGTCTGCAAATCCGCACCCGGTAGCACCATCAACATCTCTTCGCCACCATAACGAACGAGAATGTCTTCATCACGTAACGCATCTCTAACGACTTTACTCACTTCAATCAAAACCCTATCACCCATTAAATGACCGTAGGTATCATTGATGTGTTTGAAATGGTCTAAATCAATCATGACCACCGCCAAAGGCAATTGGCTTCGTTGCGCTCGTTGAAACTCCTCGCGCAAACGATTCAGACCAAAGCGGCGGTTGTAAATATCCGTCAACGGGTCCATTGCCGCTAAGTCTTGTAGGCGATCATGCGTTTGCGCATTCGACATGGCCATACCCAGACCTTGACCAAATAAATTGATCAAGACATGATCGTCATCGCTGTAACCCAGAGCGCTTGCCAACACTAAAACACCTTGTGACTTTTCTTTATAAAGGATCGGCATCACTAGCATTTCTTTGGGGCGGAAACTGGCTAACAAAGCATTCACTTCCACGTCTTCTGGCAAACTAATACGCTCGAGTCGACCAACATCCATACAGTAAAGAACAAAAGGATCCTTAGACAGCTTAATGGTATCTTGAATACCCAAATTAGCGACCAAGCTCAAACTCCCTTTGTCCTCAATAAACAAACAGCCAGCACTCGAATTGGTGCGATTGGTCATCATGCGCAAGGCTGCCTCACCCATTTCAGACAGCTCCAAAGAGCTAGAGAGGGTGCTACTTAACTCTTTCAAGGTCGTTTCCATATCGTGCGACTTAACCAGAGCGCGTAACAGTGCATTGAACGATTGCGCTGAGGCCCCAATTTCGTCGTTGGAATTTTCATCAATAAAACAGGTACGATTTTGGCAAGCCGCTGACCAGCCTTCCTGTTGAATGGTATGTTTTAATACCGATTCAATCCCTTTCATCCGATCTGCCAATAAACGCAGATGGGGACGAACCGTCACATTCACCCAAAAAAAGTTGATAGCACCCATGACAACGCCCGCGAACATCGATGCCATAAAAAACTTCAGGGTGTAAACACTTTCAGCTTCAAAGCCAAGCCACGTCATCATTGTCGGAAACGCCAGCCCCATCAACAAGCCAAATACGACCATATAAATCAACAGGTCAGTAAAAATGGCAGAAGTCAGTCTTGGCATGTTCATGTGATAATCCTTAAAAAAATTTGATCATCTTTAATTGTTTTACTTACATAAGTAATCACTAATGATGGAATTATGCCTAGCAAAAAATCAAACCACAACCATAAATCCTTTATCCAGCCATTAAAATTACTTGCGTAAACCTACAGTAACGGGGCATATTCGGGTACAATGAACAACATTACTATAAAAACCATAGAAAACATCATGCTATCGACTGAATTGCTTTCTCCTGCGGGCTCATTAAAAAGTCTTCGTTACGCCTATGCCTACGGTGCCGATGCCGTTTATGCTGGCCAACCCCGTTACTCTTTGCGTGTACGCCATAATGAGTTTGATCTGCAAGCCCTTGCCTCCGGCATTAACGAAGCCCATGCTCA
>NCFI01000004.1 GCA_002281095.1 Thiotrichales bacterium 35-46-9
TGACGGTCTAACAGTTGTAGTTGACCATCCACTTCGCGAGCGATGATCATGTGGAAGCTGTTAGAGCCTAGGTCAATGGCAGCGAAGGTGTCGGGTGTATTCATAGCGTTTGGACGGTCATAAAAATCATCCGCCTATTTTACGCGATTCATTATCCCTTGTGATATTTTTCTGCCAACACCTGTTGCGCACTAAAGGACTCGCCATCGCTGTTACGCTGATGGTAGTCGCCATTGGCATCCAAATGCCAACTGGTGGTGTCTTTAAGATAGTTTGCTAGCCCTTCCTCATAAATGCGTGCAAATAGTGCTGGGTCGCGTATGGGGAAGCAGGTTTCAACGCGAGAAAGCAGGTTACGACTCATCCAGTCGGCACTGGCCAACCATAGCTGAGGTTGGTCATCGTTTTGGAAGTAAAAAATGCGATGATGCTCTAAAAAGCGACCGAGTACCGAAGTCACGCGAATATTGTCAGATAGCCCCGGTACACCAGGACGCAAACTACACATGCCCCGCACAATTAAATCGATTTGTACGCCAGCTTGGCTGGCGGCGTAGAGTCCTTCAATGATTTCACGCTGTTGCAATCCGTTCATTTTGGCAATGATACGAGCGGGTTTACCTGCTTGTGCGTTGGCCGCTTCGCGTGCAATCGCTGCTTTAAGGTTGTTGTGTAGTGAGTGTGGTGCTTGCCACAAGGCTTCAAGCTCGGTTTCACTGGCAAAGCTGGTCAGTTGCTGGAAAATGCGATTGACGTCACGACCAATATCCGGTGCTGAAGTCAGCAGACCAAAGTCGGTATAGACACGCGCTGTGCCGGCATGATAGTTACCTGTACCTAAATGGGTGTAATAATGCAGTCCCGTTGCTTCTTTGCGCAGCACTGAAATCATTTTAGCGTGGGTTTTATAACCGACAACGCCATAAACGACATGAGCCCCCGCTTCTTGTAGGCGGGTCGCTTGCTGAATGTTGTTGTCTTCATCGAATCGGGCGCGCAGTTCAATGACGGCCGTCACTTCTTTGCCTCGTTTGGCTGCCTGTTCGAGTGCTTCAACAATGGCCGAGTTGGTGCCAGTACGGTATAGCGTCATGCGAATGGCCAGTACCTGCTCATCGGCCGCTGCTTGGCGAATAAAGTGAATAACGGGAGCAAAAGATTCAAAGGGATGGTGTAGCAGAATGTCTTGTGTTTTCAAAATGTCGAAAAAGTGACCTTTCTGACCATCAAGTTGCGTATCTTCGAGCAGGCTAGGCGTCGATGCTGTGTAAGGCGGGAAGAGTAAATCAGCACGCGCCACCATGTCGGGTACGGCAGAAAGACGATGTAAATTAACCGGACCATTGACTTTGAATAAGGCGTTTTCGGGTAAGCGGAAACGTTGCAGCAAATAGTGAGCGATTTCGTCAGGGCAGTTGTCCGCGACCTCTAAGCGCACGGCATTGCCGTATTTACGTGATGAAAGCTCACCCTGCAAAGCAGTAAGCAAGTCATCGACTTCTTCTTCATCGACAAATAAGTTGGAGTTGCGTGTGACGCGGAATTGAAAACAACCTTTAATCGACATGCCAGGGAAAAGCTTGTGTACATTGGCATGAATGGCGGATGACAAGAAGATAAAGTCGTGTGCGCTACCACTCACCGATTCAGGTAATTGAATAATGCGCGGCAAAGCACGAGGTACTTGCACCACGGCCAGTTCGCCCATGCGACCAAAAGCATCTTTGCCTTCAAGCGAGACAATAAAATTAAGCGATTTATTGAGCAGACGAGGGAAGGGATGTGCTGGATCTAAGCCCAATGGCGTGAGCAGAGGTTGAAGTTCGGCAGCAAAAAAGTCGGCTACCCAAGCACGAATGTCGGCTGTCCAGCGATCACGACGCAGGAAGCGAACACCTGCTTGCTCCAGCTCCGGTAGAATAACTTTCTGTAGGGCTTGATATTGTGCGTCGACCAGCTGATGTGCACTGGCATTAACCAGTTCAATCGCATCTTTTGGGCGCATACCGTCGGGCTTGGTGCGCGCATCGGGATCTTTAGTTAACTCAACCAAACTGGCATAACGAATTTCAAAAAACTCATCTAAATTGCTGGAAGAAATACACAAATAGCGTAGGCGTTCTAATAGCGGGTAATTTGGATTAAGTGCCATGTTGAGCACGCGACGATTAAAGGCCAGTACCGAGGTTTCACGGTTAATGAAGGGGTTATAAGTGGTATCGGTAGCCAGTGTGTTGGTGCTAATCGTCATGGTGTTTTCCCGTCATCAGAGCATAAAATTACAGCTTCTATTGTCGCACGATTTAATGACAATTGGATGAAACTTGAACCCCTAATGGGTGCATTATTCTGCAAGAAACAACATAAGTCATTATAATGGCAATATATTTGTCACATGGCTAGTGCTTATGAGTCGCTTATTTTACGTTATTGGTCCTTCTGGAGCAGGCAAAGATGCCTTAATGCAGGCAGCGCGTGTTGCTTTGGCAGGCAAGCCAATCCTGTTTGCCCATCGCTATATTACGCGTTCCAATGCGGATGCTTCAGAAAACTTTGTTCAGCTTTCCAGTGCTGAATTTGAACAAAGAAAGCGTTTGGGATTGTTTTGGCTTAATTGGCAATCGCATCAGTTGGATTACGCTATTGGAACCGAAGTTCGACAGTGGTTAGAGGCGGGTCTTGTGGTGGTAGTGAATGGGTCGCGTCAGGCTTTGCCTGAAGTTGCTCGTATTTGTGCACAAGATGGTGTGACCTTGGTGCCAGTGTGGGTGCATTGTGAAGCCAGTGTATTGGCGCAACGGTTGCGTGCGCGAGGTCGTGAAACAGAAGCGCAGATTCAAGAGCGCTTAGAGCGAGCAAAAGCTTTTGTACCACCTGTCGATGCGCTAGTGATTGATAACTCGGGCGCTTTGACCGATTCGGTGCAACAACTGCTCACCTACTTACAGGCCGATTTAACGACCGATGTCAGGTGCGAGTCATTGCATGTCGATTGAGCTACTGGCGACCGCCTTGATGGTTGGCTTTCTTGGCGGTGTACATTGTGTGGGTATGTGCGGTCCCTTGGCGGGCGCTTTTACCTTTTCACTAGGCCCCGATATTCAGCGCTCTTCACGGCGTGTAGCGTTGATGCAATTAGGCTATAACCTAGGTCGTGTAACCAGTTATGTCATTCTGGGTGCGATTGCCGGTTTGGTGGGATTGCTGTTAATTGAAGCGGGTGAATTGCTGTCGATGCAGCGTTGGCTATTGGGTTTTGCTGGTGTTTGGATGGTTATTTTAGCTGCTTGGTTAATGGGCTGGTCAGCACTTCCTGCTCGCTTAGAGGGTTTGGGAACAGGCTGGTGGTCGCGTTTATCTCAGCGTTGGCGTGCACACTTTTTGCCCGTGCAGCGTTGGCATCAGGCTTACTTAATGGGTTTGTTGTGGGGCTGGATGCCGTGTGGCTTGGTCTATTCGACCCTTATTTTGGCGATGAGCGCCGGTTCTGTCTGGGCGGGCATGTCGGTGATGCTGGCATTTGGGCTAGGCACTTTGCCCAATTTGCTGTTGGTGGGCGCCAGTGCTTTTTGGTTGATGCGATTTAAACGTAATCCTTGGTTAATTCGTGTCGCCGCTCTGGGTATGGCCATCTTTGGATTTTGGACGTTATGGCAGGCACTTTATGGTTCGGCATGGCTGGGAGTGGGTGAATGATGAAATCCTGTTGGTCTTGTTGGTTATCGGCATCGCCCTATTTGACGGTTATTTTCGCGCTCACAGCTTGGTGGCTGTCTTGGCCTACGCCACCGCAGCCCGTGCCAGTGGCCAGTAATGAGCCGATTGCACAAGAGACCTTAAGATTCGATGAAGCAGAAGCTGATGATGCTTCTGGACTACAAGTAACCTTGATTCCTGCACCCAATTTTTCGTCCATTAGCTTATCGGATGATCGTAAGCAGATCTTTATTGCTTGGTTATTGCCATTAATTGCTCAAGAAAATGCGCGCGTGTTAGAGTTGCGTCGTGAAGCGGTGCGTTTATATGGATTATCGCAGCAAAACCGCTTGTCACTGAAACAAAAAGAGTGGTTGGTCAGTTTGGCAACAGACTATGAAGTCGATTTGGGTGCTAAGGGCTTTGATCTTCCTTTTTGGCAAAACCTCTTGCATCGAGTGGATGCCATTCCGCCTTCATTGGTGTTGGCGCAGGCAGCAGTAGAGTCGGGTTGGGGTACGTCTCGTTTAGCTAAAGATGCACACAACTTTTTCGGCATCATGTGCTTTAAGCCCGGTTGTGGTGTGCCTTTTGATGGTGGACCGGGCGAGTTTCGACGTTTTGTTGGCGTGAATGATTCGATTGCTTTTTATATGCGCCTGATTAACACTAAGGGTGCTTATCGTGCGGCGCGTGCCGAGCGTATGCGTCATCGGTTAATTGGTGATGTGCCTTCGGGCTTGGCTTTGGCTAAGACGCTACTCAGTTATTCGGAATTGGGCAGTCGCTATATCGATTTTCTGCTTAAAATCATGCGAGAGAATAAGCTTGATGAGTACGATGGTGCAGATTTGCCCATGAGCATTGAAGTGAATGAAGCACCCGCGCCGAGTGTGCAAAGTGAACCGGTTTCTTAGCGTTTAATGATGGCGAGTTGCTATTAATGGTTCGTTAACGTCGTGGCGGTGGGGTAATAGTGAGCCGACGACCATGCCGAGGATCGCTGCGATCAAGCCCCACCATTGAGCACCGACTTCACTCTCACTTAACCAAATTTCGCCATTAATCCACACCGTTAAGCCCAGTAGTACACTAACCCAAGCGCCTCGATTATTCGCTTTGCGCCAAAACAGTCCTGCGACTAAAGGCACAAAAGCGACCACCAATGTTACCTTGTAAGCGGCTTCGACCATATCATGCAGTCCGGCATCCAGCTCTCGTGCCTGCAGGGCATAGACACATACCAATAAAGCAAAACTGACAATCACGGAACGGGTTAATAGCAGCATTTGTTTGTCGCTGAGTGGGCGGGGAAATAATCCCCTCAGTACATTTTCGCTGAGCATAAAACTGGGTGCGAGTAGCGTGCTGGCAGAAGTGCCTAAAATCACCCCGACCAATGCGCCATAAAACACAATTTGGGCGAACAAAGGCAATTCTTGTTGAATCAGTGCAGGGATGAGTGCCTCGCCATCGACAGCCATAATGCGTTCGACCAAACTCGGGTCAATTAGGTGTGCCGAGTAAGCGATAATGAGTGGAATAGTGGTGAAAATCAGATAGAGCACACCACCACCAATCGCACTCCAAGCAGCAATCTGTTCGTTGCGTGCCGCGTTAGCGCGTTGGAATACGTCTTGTTGCGGAATAGAACCAAAGGCAAGGGTTAAAAAGCTGGTCAGCATCGCCAATGCCAACAGCGGTGAAACCTCACTCGGCACTTTGAAGGCATCGTTCGTTAAGGCGTGTTGCCACAGAGGCGACAGACCGCCCACCTGATCAAGTAATAGCCAAGCAATGCCACTTAAACTGATGACCGTAATGACAATTTGGATGGAAGTGGTTATCGCTACTGACCAAAGCCCACCGACGACAGTATAAATAACGACAATAATGCTCGCCAGAATAATACCATCGCTAATCGACAATGCTTGATCAGTGAGCAGATTAATCAGCATGCCCAGTGCAGTGATTTGTGCTGCCACCCAACCTAAGTAAGAGAGCGCAATCGCTAAGCCTGTAAGCACTTCGATGCCACGACTGTAACGCTGACGATAAAAGTCACCAATGGTGAGTAAATTCATGCGATAGAGTCGCTTGGCAAAGAACAGACCAAATAAAATTAAACAGGCGGCAGCACCCAAGGGATCGGACAATAAACCGACCAGTCCGTCTTCCATAAAAGTAGCGGGAATGCCCATCACGGTTTCTGCGCCAAACCAGCCAGCAAACATCATGGCGGTGACCATTGCCAGTGGCAGTGAGCGCCCAGCAGTGTAAAAGTCGCGTGTGTTGTGTACGCGTCTTGCCGCCCAAAGGCTAACGGCGACACTCAATAGAATATAAACAATAACGAAGTTAAGTAGCATTTAGCTGTTGTTTCGCTGCAGTAATAGAATAGCTGCTAATTTTAGCAGAATTGGCAATCCTGCATAGCATAGCAGTATCGGCCAATCGATAGACAGGCTTTTTGCCCATTCCATAATGGGTAGGCTGATACCGACGGCTAGTGCCAAAGTGAACTTGGTAATCATGCCCCACAAACCAAAAAGCGTGCCTGCTAATTCGGGTTGCTGCTGACTGATGTCCGCTTGCATCGACGCAGGCAGGGCAAGATCAATCGCTAAGCTGAACCCAGTCAGAACACAAATCAGCAGATATAGAGTGAAGTCGCCTGAATCTAGCAGAAAGACAGCGATAAAGCTGACACTCGCTAATAGCATCGAGGCTTGCCAAGTCGGTGCCTTGCCCCAACGTTTTGATAAGGCTAACCACAGGGGTAAAGCGAGTATGCCAGCGATGAAATAAGTCAGTAAAAATAGCCCTTGCTCATCGGCTAGTTGCAAATAATCGCTAACGAAAAAGACAAACAAGGTTGCCGGTAAGGCATTGGCCAAGTTATTGAGAAAATAAATCGGAAACAGTCGCAACAGTTCACGATGCGCTTTGAGTTGCCTGAACAGGGTTGGTAAGGCGGCTTGTGATGATTCAGTCTGCAAAGGTTGATGACGAACGCTCAGTAAAGCCACACCTGCCAGCATTAAGCCAATGAAAACGACCGTCCAAAATAACTGGTACACTTCGACATCATTAATGCTGCGCTCTGTCAGTATCGGTAGCAGCAAGGCAATCAGCACGCCAATAATGGATAAGCCCTCACGCCACGCGCTGAGGCGGGTTTTATCGTAAGTATCATGACTGATTTCGGCCGCTAAGGTTAAATAGGGAATTTGAATCCACGTCCAGCCTAAATAACTGATAAAGCTCCATAGTCCCAGTTGCCATAAGGACACCTGATCTGCCGCTGGAAAAAAGAGCCCATCAAGCCCAAACAACAATAAGCCAAAGCCGGCCACTATCTGCCATTGACGCTGAAACTTAGCGACATAACGATCACTCAATAAACCAATCAGTGGGTCGGTAATCACATCCAGCAATCGAGCCAACAGCAGCGCAAGCCCAATATCGGTCAGCGACAGTCCAAACTGGTGATGGTAATAGCTTGGTAAATAAAGATACAGCGGAATGCCGAGCATGGCTAAGGGTAAGCCTAACAAGCCATAAGCCAGCAATTGCGATGGTTTTATAGTTGTTGTGTTTTTGTTCAGTGTTGGTTTGTTGTGCATTCTTTTATCATGTGAACTAATTAGCTGATTTATTGAATCATAACGGAAAATGAATCAGAGTGTTAGTTTAGTTTTGTTATATTTTTGTCTATTTTTGGTCATATCATAAGGATAATATTCGATGCGTAAACAGATTACTTATTGGTTGCTAGGTATTGCTACCAGTCTTAGCCTAGCAGGTTGTGCTTCGGTTGATATTCAGGCCTACGCCCATAAAGAGCCCAAATTTGACTTGTTTCAGTTTTTTGCTGGTAAAACCTACGCCTTGGGGCAGTTCCAAGATCGATCAGGCGAGCTGATTCGGCGTTTTACCGTTACCATTGATGGACAGGTTAATGGCGATCAACTGGTGCTCGATGAGCGCTTTATTTACGATGATGGTGAGCAAGAACAACGTGTCTGGACCATTCGCAAGGATGCTCAGGGGCAGTACATCGGAACGGCAGGCGATGTTATTGGTGAAGCGAAAGGCATTTCGGCGGGTAATGCCTTTAACTGGCGTTATGTACTCGATTTACCTTACAAGCAATCGACCATTCACGTCACTTTCGATGATTGGATGTTTTTGCACACGCCCAATACCATGATGAACAAAGCGGAAGTGACCAAGTTTGGCTTTAAGGTCGGTGAAGTGACCTTGTTTTTCAGTAAACAAGAGATTCGATAAATGAAGCCGTCATGGATACTTGCCATTCTTTGGCTGGCGCTATGGGGGATGTCGGCACAAGCGTCGGTGACATGGAAACCAGTGGGTGAGGGCGTGGCTACTTGGATGTTCATGGATATTTACCAAGCCAAGTTGTATCGCCCTGAAGGTGTGGCGAAACAAACAGCCTTAACTGATGATGCACCACTGAAACTGGAGCTCTGCTACTACAAATCCCTAACGCCTGATATCTTTGTGCAAGGCGCCAATGAAAGTTTACCGGCACAGTTAAGCCCGGCCTTACGTGCCGAGGTCGAGCGATTACACGCCAGTTACCAGGCCGTTAAGCCGAATGATTGTTACACCCTGCGTTATGAAAACTCAGTGACAGAGTTGCTATTGAATCAGCGAGTGCTCTTTCAATCCAAACTGCCTGAATTTAAGCAAGTTTATTTTGGCGTCTGGTTGGGGGAAAAGCCGCTATCGGATAAGTTGAAAGCGACTTTGTTGGCGAATTAGTCGGTTAGCGGAGGCAGGCTTTCATCAACTGTCCGAACAGTTTGCGCTTGTCGGGAGGTAAGGCCAAAAACGCCTCAATCGCTTCGCGTTCTTCGGGCGCGAGTTTACTATTCCACTGCGCAGGTTTTTCTTGCACTGTTAATGTTAGGCGCTCACCAAAACGTAGCCAGTGTGCATCCACCCCTAACCACTCCGCCAACACTTGCAATCTATCTTGCGTTGGCACAACCTCACCTCGCAACCACCGGCGCACAGCCTGAAAAGAGACCGAACGCCCCCAATAACGCAAGTTAAATTCGCGTTCAAGTACCACGGGGCGTAATTCATAGCCAGCCGCTCGCATGGACTCTTTTAGTCGTTCACTAAATCGTTTTGCTTCACTCATGTAACAAGAAGTTAAATCACTATTGAACCATTTATTGAACAAGATTTATAAATTAAACCGATTGTTTTATTTTGTGTGTTTTACTAGAATGGCTCTTGGGTTGCCAAAGATGTTGAGTTTTGGTTACGTGACAGTCTGTAATAACGTGTCAGTAGGGGGTTATGCTGAAAGTGATGAAGAGTTCACAACTGTCTTTTCCAGAGGTAAGTAGTCTTTCACCTGAGCGATTGCACCTAATCATTTCAGCTTTCCATCATGCTAGTGAAGGTATTATGGTTACTTCTGCTGATGGTGTGATCTTAGAGGTTAACCGTGCTTTTTCAAAAATTACAGGTTTTTCTGCAAGTGAGGTCGTGGGGCAGAAGAGCAGCGTCTTGAAATCGGATGTGTTGAGTGCTGATTTTTACCAAGACTTTTGGGATCAGTTGTTGCGTGACGGAAATTGGTCTGGTGAGGTTTGGAATAAACGAAAAACAGGTGAGATTTATCCGCAACGTTTATCTGTGAATTCCATACAAGATGACAGCGGTAATGTTGTATATTTTGTAGGTTGTTTGTCTGATATAACACAAAATAAATTTGTGGAACAGAAGTTGCGACAATTGGCTTACTGTGATTCATTAACTGGTCTTCACAATCGTGTTTCGTTAATGGATAAGTTAGCGTTACACGCCACTTGTGAGTATTCAAAAAAGTTATTTGCGATTGCTTTTATTGATTTAGATGGTTTTAAAGAAATTAACGATACCTATGGTCATGATATCGGTGACTATTTATTACAAGACGTTGCGCACAGAATGAAAAGTTTTGTGAGAGATGATGATATTCTTGCACGATTTGGTGGAGATGAGTTTGTTTTGTTAATGTCGAATCTTGATGATCGAGAGTCAGCGGAAGCGATTATAAAAAGATTGTTAGTATTGATTAATCAGGAAGTTTGTTACCAAGACATTACGCTAATGGTTTCAGCATCAATAGGTCTAGTGTTCTATGGAGCTAGCAAGTCCATAGAGCCTTCAACATTGTTGCAACAAGCCGATGTTGCAATGTATCGTGCTAAAGAAAATGGAAAAAACACCTACTACGTATTGAATTAGTACTTATTGAATTGGCAGTTTTTTGGCTTCGGTTGCGGTTGTCTATCAGTACATGTCGGCCAAGAGTGTCAACTCGCATCTCGTTCAGCGCTGAGTACATCACCCATGTTGCGTAGGCGTTTGAGCACCCGGTCTAGCTGTTCTAAATTGGCGACTGAGATGGTGAAATGCATGACGCTGTGGTGGTTGTCTTTGTCGGCATTGCTCACGCTTTCAATATTTGACCCTTCGACAGCGATGGCGTTAGCAATGGTTGCCAATACGCCGCGACGATTGTGTGTTTCAACCGTAATGGCCGCTTGAAATTCACTCTCAAGCTCGCTTTCCCACTGTACTTCGATCCATTTTTCCGGATGCTTACGGAAGTTGGTTAGGTTATGGCAGTTAGTGCGATGAATCACCAGTCCGCGCTCACTGCTCATAAAGCCCATAATACAATCACCTGGAACAGGGTGACAACATTGCGCATAACTCACTGCCAGTCCTTCTGTACCCGAAATGGTGAGTGGCATGGGCTGTGTCGGTGTGGCATCGGTTTCAGTTAGCCCATCGGCGATTTGTTTGGCGACTAAAGCGGGTAAGCGGTTGCCTAAGCCAATCGCCATCAGCAGTTCATTCCAGTCTTTCACTTTCAATTCGGCCAGAATGTGTTGCTGTTGGTCCGGTGTAACGGGAGCTTCGGTAATATTCAGTACGTGTAACGCCTTGCGCAGCAAGCGTTCACCCAAAGCCACGGCATGCTCACTATGCTGGCCTTTGAGATAATGGCGAATTTGACTGCGTGCTTTAGCGGTGGTAACAAAGTCTAACCAGTTTGGATTAGGGGCGGGTGCGCTACCGCGGATAATTTCAATCGTTTGACCATTATGTAGCTGAGTTTTCAGAGGGACAGGTACGCGATCAACGCGAGCGCCAATACAATGATGCCCTAGGCTCGTATGTACCGCATAAGCAAAGTCGATGACGGTTGCACCGCGCGGCAAGGTGCGAATATCCCCTTCGGGCGTAAAGACGTAAATATTGTCTGGAAAAAGGTCAATTTTGACGTTTTCCAAAAAGTCGAGCGAGTTGCCTGCACTTTGTTGCATTTCGAGCAGGTGTTTTACCCATTCTTGCGCGCGTTGGTCGGCTGCCGCCACCTTGGAGGAGCCATTGAGCTTGTACGACCAATGTGCTGCGACACCGTGCTCTGCCACTACGTGCATTTCTTTCGAGCGAATTTGCACTTCAATGTGCACCCCTTGCGTAGCAAACAGGACGGTGTGTAAGGATTGATAACCGTTGGCTTTCGGGATGGCAATATAGTCTTTAAAACGACCAGGCAGAGGTTTATACAGAGAATGCACGATGCCAAGCGTACGATAACAGGCATCGACATTTTCAACGACAATGCGGAAAGCATAAATGTCCATCACTTCGTTAAAACGCAGGTGCTTTTGCCGCATTTTTTTGAATAGACTGAATAGGTGTTTTTCGCGCCCTGATACCTTGCAGGCAATGCCTTCTTGCTCAAGTCGATGCAAGATGCTATTGGTAATTTGTTCAACCAGTTCTTTGCGATTGCCACGCGCGCGCTTAACCCCTTCTGATAGCGTTTTGGCTCGCCACGGATACTTGGCAACAAAACACAGGTCTTCTAGCTCCATGCGCCAAGCGTTAATCCCCAAGCGTGCAGCAATAGGGGCATAAATGTCGATGGTTTCTCGAGCGATACGGCGACGCTTGTCGGGGCGCATGCTGCCTAGGGTGCGCATATTGTGTAAGCGGTCGGCCAGTTTGATGAGAATGACACGTAGATCACGCGCCATGGCCATAATCATTTTACGGAAGTTCTCAGCTTGCGCTTCTTGGGGGTTGGAAAACTCCAGTTTACCCAGCTTGGTAACGCCTTCAACTAAGATGGCAACGTCTTCGCCAAAAGAGGCTCGAATGTCTTTGCTGCTAAAAGGCGTATCTTCAACAACATCATGTAAAATAGCAGCGGTTAGTGTATCTACGTCTAAATGAATATCGGCTAGGATGCCTGAAACAGCAAGTGGGTGCGTAATGTAGGGCTCACCGCTTTTACGTGTTTGCCCTTCATGTGCTTTAGCGCCGAACCAAAAAGCACGTCTCAGTTGAGATTGCTGTTCGGCTGAAAGATAATTAGCTTTGACAAGGAGCTGCGTTAAACAGTCCGGGTCGGCCAGCCCGTCAGTGTCGGTTGGTAGTGGAGAAGCACCACATAACAAGTCGGGACCGGCTTTCATAGGCAGTCTTAGTAGAAGTAAGGAGGCGTTTCTTCGTCGCTCATAATGACTTCTGGCTTAACTTTGTGCGCTGCCAATTCACGTAGGGCTACAACGGTTGGTTTGTCATTTTCCCACTCAACAGTTGCCGAGCCACCACGAACTAACTGGCGCGCACGCTTAGCGCCAACCAATACCAATTCAAAACGATTTTCTACCTGATCTAAGCAGTCTTCTACGGTTACGCGAGCCATGATTGCATCACTCCTAAAATTTGACCGATCATTGTAACTGATTATTGCCGGTAAATCTAGAATGGCTGGTCGTCTTGTAATGCTGATTGAGGTAACAAAAATAATAAAATCAGCGTGTTAAATCAGATAATAATTGTTGATTGATGGCAGCTTGTCGATGTAAACGAAGGCGTTGTGCACGGAAAATCGTTGTTAACTCGGCTAAGGCTAAATCGAAGGCATCATTGACTACTAGGTAGTCGAACTCGCTATAGTGGCGCATTTCATTCACGGCATCACTCATGCGACGGTTGATCACCGCTTCACTGTCTTGTCCACGCCCCGTGAGTCGAATACGTAGTTCTTTTATGCTAGGTGGGACAATAAAAATGCTAATCACATCAGGACGCAGACGGCGAATTTGCTGGGCGCCTTGCCAATCAATTTCTAAAATCACGTCTAAGCCCGCATTCAGTTGTGCTTCGACAGCTTGTTGCGATGTGCCGTAGTAATTATCGAAAACTTGAGCGTGTTCTAAAAAGTCGCCTGCCTGAATGCGCTGTTCAAAGGCTGCTTTATCAATAAAATGATAGTTGACACCATCTTGCTCACCAGGGCGTGGCAAACGCGTGGTATGAGAAACGCTTACCCTAACTTTGGGTTCTTGGCGTAATAAAGCAGCAACTAAAGAAGTTTTGCCTGCTCCTGATGGCGCTGAAATAACGTATAACTGACCACGCATGGTTATTTTCCTTTGATGCGAGTTATCTAGTGATGCAAATAAGGTACAATATTATACATGAATAAGAAACGTAACATTATTTTAGTTGGCCCTATGGGCGCTGGAAAGTCATCGGTGGGTAAGCGTCTGGCGCAGGTGCTGGACCTGCCTTTTATGGACACCGATCATGAAATTGAAGTGCGCCTGAAAGTGAGCATCAGTACCATTTTTGATGTCGAAGGTGAGGCAGGGTTTCGTCAGCGCGAGGCGCAGGTAATTGCTGACTTGGTGGAGCATGGTAGTCGTAAAGTACTGGCAACCGGTGGCGGCGCTGTGATCTTGCCAGAAAATCGAGCCGAGCTTAAAGCCTATGGTACGGTGGTTTATTTGTCCTCATCGGTCAAGCAGTTGGTAGAACGCACGCGTCATGACACCGCTCGCCCTTTGTTGCAAAATGCTGATCCTGAAAAAGTCTTATCGGAATTAATGAAAATACGCGAGCCTTTCTATCGTGAAGTAGCGGATATTGTGTTACACACCGAACGCAAATCAATTAACCGTGTGGTACAAGAAATTTTGACGGCGTTAGCCCAGCGTGGCTGGCCAGAAGCGAAAGGAGTGAGAGTCTAATGTCATCGTCGATGCAAACCTTGAAAGTCGAGCTAGGTGCTCGATCTTATCCCATTCATATTGGTGAAGGCTTGTTATCTCGCCCTGACTTGGTCTTACCACATGTGCCAGCGAAACAAGTGATGATCGTTTCCAATACCACGGTGGCACCTTTATATCTGGAGCAAGCTAAAGCACTCTTTGCTGGTTCAGGCAAGACAGTTGCCAGCTGCATATTGGATGATGGCGAAGAATATAAACATTTGGTCGAGTTAAATAAGATTTTTACCGCGTTACTGGAAAATCGCTTTGATCGTAAATGTATGTTAGTTGCCTTGGGTGGCGGTGTCATAGGCGATATGGTGGGTTTTGCTGCCGCTATTTATCAGCGCGGTGTTGATTTCATCCAAATCCCAACGACCTTGTTGTCACAAGTCGATTCTTCGGTGGGCGGTAAAACGGGCGTTAATCATGAGTTAGGTAAAAACATGATTGGTGCTTTTCACCAGCCGAAACTGGTATTAATCGACACCTTAACGTTGAATACGCTGCCAGATCGAGAGTTATCGGCAGGAGTGGCGGAAATCATTAAATATGGTTTGCTTTGCGATGCGTCTTTGTTTGGCTGGTTAGAGGCGAATATGGAAGCCTTGCTGGCACGTGATCCAGCGGCTTTGGCTTATGCCATCGCACGTTCTTGTCAAGATAAGGCCAATATTGTTGCCGCCGATGAAAAAGAAGCGGACGTGCGTGCCTTGTTAAATCTGGGTCATACTTTTGGTCATGCCATTGAAACCGGTATGGGTTATGGGGAATGGTTGCACGGTGAAGCCGTGGGCGCGGGTATGATGATGGCTGGCTATATGAGTAAACTTATCGGTAACATTACTGACGCCGATTTGGATCGTATGGCGGATTTGATCAGCCGCGCGCGTTTGCCCTTGTATCCGCCGCCCCAGATTAAGCCAGCACAGTTTCTCGATATGATGTCGGTCGATAAAAAAGCCGATGCTGGTCATATTCGCTTGGTATTGCTCAAAGCATTGGGCACGGCTTACCTGACGGGTGACTATGATGCCAGTGCTTTAGATCGCACTTTGGCAGAGTGGAATGCTTATGCCGGCGAACAAGATTGAAGGTATCCATTGAATATGAATAGCTCGCTCGCACAAAAAACCGCGCACCTTAAATGGTTAAAGGCGATACGTGCGTCCTCTGGAGCCGTGCCGCAAGAATCTCAAGTGAGAGACTGTGACTGTCGCATCTGGCTAAAGCAACAAGCCAAAAAGCAGGCCGTACATAAGCCTCGTGTTGTCGAAGCCAAGCATGTGGAGCTTGTTTTGTTGGCATCGGCAGCACCTAAGGCGCAGCGAGACAGTGACTATAATCGGCGTTTTGAGCAAGGATCGGCAGGGTGGTACCATATTCCAGCTCGTTCCGTGCAAAATTACAGCGATGAGCAGTTGCGTGATGTCGCTTATCTGGCGATTGGTACCACTCAGGCTGGTACAGCTGAGCGAAGTGCACATCATTTGTATGCGGTTTCCTCGGTACAAAACCTACCTAGACATATGCTAACGGTTGAGCAATCGGGTAGTTTGGTGGCCAGTGCCGAGCCTTACTGGCTATTTGAATTGTCGCATTCGGTTGTCTTAGCACAAGCCATTACGCATTATCCTCAGACTTTCTCGGCGAAATTAGCAGTGGCGGGTCAATTGCTTAGTCATCACAATTTTGCCGACATCATAGACGTGAACGCCTTAGTTTGATCTAAACTAGCTTTTCACGACTTTTCTTGCCTGATAATGAATTACTTTATTATTAACAGCTTATATTTATGGCGCTTACGGCTTGATATTTGTCAATTTTATTGACGATCATAAACCCTTGTCAGTGAATATTGCGTATAATCTCTTCCACATTCCTAAGGTTTTATCAGTGGTGGTTCTGGGGTTATGTTTCAGCATTTAAGTTTGCGTTTCAAAATCATGTTGCCCATGATGTTGGTGATTGGGTTGATTTCGTTTTTATTGACCTATTCAAATTGGCAATCCATGCGTCAGCTGATTGCTCACAATGAGCAGGCCGAGTTAAAAATCCATTTTAAAGCATTGGAAAATGCGATTTTGAGTGAAAGTCGCATGGCTGAAAGTATGAGCAGTTTGGTGGCTCATATGCCATTGGTGCAGCAAAAATTTGCCGCTAATGACCGACAGGCATTGGCTTCACTCTTTGTTCCTCCATTCGCGGTACTAAAACAGCATTACGGTGTGGATCAATTTCAATTTCATACGCCACCTGCTGTGTCCTATTTACGTGTACACAAGCCAGAAGCTTTTGGCGATGACTTATCGAGTTTTCGTTTTTCAGTGGTTGATACCAATAAACAGAAGAAACCCATGCGCGGTCTGGAAAGTGGGGTAGCGGGGCTTGGTATTCGGGGCATTGTACCGGTAACTTATCAGCAACAGCATATTGGTTCTGTTGAGTTTGGTATGAGTTTTGGCCAGTCTTTTTTTGATCAATTTAAAGCGAACAACCATGTAGAAGTGGCTCTTTATCTGTTAACCGACGCGGGTGTAAAAACAATTGGTTCAACCTTGGCTGATCGTAAACCCTTGTTTGCTGAGTCTGCCTTAAAGCGCGCTTTTCAGGGTGAAGCTCAGTGGGCACAGTTGAAGATTAATGGCGTTGATCATGCGGTTACACTTCAACCCATCAAAGATTATTCAGGCAAACCCTTAGGTGTGGTCGAGTTGGCTATGAATAATGTTCATAATCTGGATGTGTTGGCTCAAGAGCGTAGCAATGCCATTTGGTTTACCGTATTGGTGTTGTTGGCGGCAGCGGCGTTATCTTGGTTAATTGTGCGTTATATCTTGGCCCGTTTGCAGAATGTGGTTGTGAATGTTAAAGAGATTGCTAGCGGTGATTTGACGCAATCCATACCCGTTAAAGGCAGCGATGAGTTGGCTCGTTTGGCCATGGCGATTAATGACATGCGTGATCAATTGCATCGTACTGTGCGCGAGGTTTCTGAAAATACACGTTCTGTGGATATTTGTGCACATCAAATCAATGAGGCGATTGAAAGTCAGGCAGCTACTGCGTCTCAAATGTCTTCTTCTGTTGCAGAAATTACGTCTACTATGGAAGAGTTGTCGGCTTCTTCAACGCAAATTGCCGAACACTCGGGTTTGGTGGTTGATGTGGCCAATCAAGCGATGAGCAGTTCTTATAAAGGCTCTGAAGCGATGCAGACAGTCTTGTCACGCATGGAAGATATCCGTAATGATAATCAAGCAAGCTTACAAGAAATTATTGAATTGGGTAACAAGTCAAAGCAAATTAGTAAAGTCATGTCGCTTATTACCAATTTAGCTGATCAAACCAAGTTAATCGCTTTTAATGCTGCACTAGAGGCATCGAGCGCAGGTGAGGCGGGCAAGCGTTTTTCTGTGGTTGCCGCTGAGATTCGTCGTTTAGCCGATAGTGTGACTGAGTCAACGGGTGAAATCGAGAATAAGATTAATGAGATTCAAGATGCCATTAGCCGCCTAGTTATTAATTCAGAAAAGGGCGCAAATAGCATTCTGGCTGGTACTGCGGCGAGTAATCTGACGGCGGAACGTTTTAATGAAATTGTTTCCGCTGTCAATCAAACCAGTACGGCTGCGCAGCAAATTTCTTTATCGACACAACAACAGAAGGTGGCCAGCAACCAAGTAGTGGTTGCATTGCGTGAAATTGTAACCGCAAGTGCGCATACGGCAGGTTCTATCGGGAAGATTGCTCAAATTAGCCAAGACATGACTGATTTGTCCGAGAAACTATCTAGTGTAACAACGGTATTCAAGTTAGATCACAAAGAAGCGCAATGAAAAAAATTCGGGTGCTGATTGCCGATGACAGTGCTTTATCAAGGGCGCTGTTAAAAGAGTATTTGGAGAGAGATACTGCTATAGAGGTCATTGCGGAAGCCAGCAATGGCCAAGAGGCGGTGGAGATGGCTTGTGCGCTTACGCCTCATGTGATCACCATGGATGTGCAGATGCCTAAAATGGATGGGCTGGCGGCTATTGAAGCGATTATGACCCGTAGAGCCATTCCTATTTTAGTGGTGAGTAGCGTAGCGGATGCTAAAACGGCTTATGATGCGCTTTTGTGTGGTGCTTTGGATGTGATCAGTAAGCCGGAATATGATAGTCACGAGGCCTTGCAGTTGGCTGCCAAAGTTAAATTGCTGGCTGGTGTGTCTGTGTTTACGCGTCGTGCCCAGCGTTTGGCGACAGGGGTTACGCAGGATAAGGAAAATGAGTTACCAGCAACGCCTCAACTGAGCGATGCGCGCTTTAATCGGGTATTCGCCATCGCCTGTTCAACCGGAGGGCCGCAGGCATTGGCAAGTTTGTTGCCATCATTGCCGGCTGATTTTGCCAGTCCTATTGTGATTGCGCAGCATATTGCACAGGGTTTTTCGCAAGGTATGGCGGAGTGGTTAAATCGGTTAACGCCATTAACGGTGCGTTTGGCGCAAGCGGGAGAGCAACTCGAATCGGGTACTGTCTATTTAGCTCCCTCCGAGCAGCATTTACGCGTCGATGCGCAAGCGAAATTACAGTTAGTTGAACCTAAATCAGGCGAAATTTATCACCCTAGTTGTGATCAGCTGCTTTCGTCGGTTGCGCAGAGTTTTCGTCAACGCAGTGTCGGTATGATTTTAACGGGTATGGGTAAAGATGGTGTCCTAGGCATGGGAGAGATCTATCGGCACCAAGGTGTGACACTCGCACAAGATGAGGCGAGCTCGCTGATTTACGGCATGAATCGTGTCGCCATTGAGTCGGGTTTTGTGTGTGATGTGCTTCCACTAGACGCTATGGCAGAACGTATGGTTACCTTGGTCAGTTAGGGGCGAGTATGTCGTTGTTGCTCAGTCCTTTTCAGACGCTCATTAAAGCCAGAACGGGCTTAATGTTAGAGGATGCCAATAGTATCGACAAGTTGGCGTCGTCAATACAGGTCGGCATGGAGCTTGAGTGTATTCATTCCCCCGAGCGCTATCTTGCGCAATTAACGGAAAATCAGCAGAGCTTTCAGGCTTTAATTAACCGTCTAACCATTAACGAAACCTATTTTTTCCGTGAACCAGAGCAAATCGATTTGCTTGTGGATGTGTTTATCCCTCAATGGCAACACCAGTTTGGTGGTAGACCAATTCGTATTCTGAGCGCTGGATGTTCGTCGGGTGAGGAGCCCTATTCAATCGTAATGGCGCTGATTGAACGCTTTGGTGAGGCTGCTTTGTCAGGATTTAACGTGGTGGGTGCGGATATTGATAGCCAAGTGTTGGCTAAGGCCATGAAAGCACGATATAACGAGTTTTCGTTTCGCGGTGTATCTGTCGATCGACGGCACCGCTTTTTTGATCGTATCGGCGATGCTTTTCAATTAAAAGAAACGATTCGCCAGCAAGTGGCTTTTAAAGAGCTCAATTTATTTGCACCGATGCAAAGTCCTGAGTTGCGTGAGTTTGACGTTATTTTCTTTCGTAATGTTTCTATCTATTTTGACACGCCTACCCGTAAAACGATTCAACAAAATTTGAGTCAAATGCTGACAGATCAGGGCGTATTGATGATTGGAACAGCAGAGACTTTGGCTAACGATTTGGGTGTGTTGCGTTTGGTCGAACGTAACGGCTTATTCTACTTTAGCAAGTTATCGGCTAAGGCTGATGGTGTTGTTGTGCCTAATTTATCGAAGCAAGCAAATAAGTTATCTGCCAATCTCGTCACAGAAGAACAGCACAAAGTTCCCCCTAAACCTTTGCGCCCGTTGGCGATTCTGGCGGATAAGCAAAAGTTGATTCATTTGTTGGCTGAGAAACAGTATGACCAAGCCTTTCCATTAGCCGAAGCTTTATTGATTGCCACGCCGCAAGATCATCAAACACGTTTGTTGAAGGCGTTCATTTTGATGAATCGTAAGCAATGGGAGGCGGCCGAAGCCTTATTAATGCAGGCGTTGCAACAGGATGATTGGTGTTTGGATGCGTTGGTGTTGTTGGGATTACTCGCGAAATGGCAGGGTAGAATTGAGCAAGCGATCGAATGGTTTAAAAAAG
The DNA here is from genome assembly GCA_002281095.1 of Thiotrichales bacterium 35-46-9. Lineage (GTDB taxonomy): Bacteria > Pseudomonadota > Gammaproteobacteria > Thiomicrospirales > Thiomicrospiraceae. The sequence continues at coordinate 19,888 of NCFI01000004.1, forward strand.
CGGTTTATGCCCACAGTGATCGTTGGTTAGTACACTACTATCTGGCAGATAGCTACTATCGTCAGCAGCAGTCGCCTTTAGCGTTAAGGGGATTCAAAACGGCGTTACAGTTAATGGATAAGCACCCTGAGTTATCCGATTTGCGCTGGGTACCATTAGACTTCTCTATGGCAGAAATGCGTTTTTTGTGTCAGCATCACATACAGAAACTGACGGCGCAAGGCAAGGATGCTTCTCATGGCAATTGATCTCACCAAGTTTATTGTGCGCTTCATTGAAGAAGCAAGGGATCATTTGCGCCGACTTTCTGAAGGACTGTGCGAACTGGAGCAACATACCGCTAATGCGGATAGTGTTAACGCACTTTTTCGTTCAGCGCACACCATTAAGGGCTCTTCACGAATGCTGAAGCTGATGCCCATAACCAATTTTTCGCATCAATTGGAGGATATACTTGGTCTGTTGCGTGATGGTAGTCGTACTTTTGATGCAGAATTGGGGCAGGTGTTGCATCGTGCCGTGGATGCTTTATCTTTAATGGTCGATCAACTAGATCAACAGAAGAATCCCAGTCATATTCTATTGCCAGATGATGGCTTAGTGGCTCAATTGCAAGCGTTATTAAGGGTAGAAAGTGCTGATTCGCTAGTGACTAAGTCGATAGAGAGGGTAGCCGACACAGTAGAGCCGACAGTGCTGTTATCTAGCCTGCCTAATGTGAGAGCGGAGGCTGCTGTCGTTTTACCCATGAGTGCCGCTGAAGCCGCACCAACACAATTAAAAACATCGGACACGGTGCGTATTCGCTTAACTAAACTGGACGAGTTGTTGAGTTTAATGGGTGAAATGGTTTCTAGTCATAGTCGCTTACGTCAGCGATTGCATGAAGCGCAACAGTTGAGCTACGTGGGTCGTCTTTCGACAACAGAACAACAGGCATTACACAGCTTTCGACAAGCCTTAAAGGAAGATGTGCAGCATCAAGAGCTGCAAATGAACGAATTGCTGGACAAGGCATTGTTAATGCGTATGCTTCCGTTATCTATTGTATTTGAGCCAGCGAGTCGTTTAGTGCGAGAGCTCGGTCAGTCGATTGGTAAGTCACTGAGTTGTGCGGTGAGTGGATCAGAAATTGAGTTAGACAGACAGCTGATTGATCGTTTGAGTGATCCGATTATTCACCTCATTCGTAATGCGATTGATCATGGTATTGAGTCGCCGGAACAACGTGTGGCAAATGGCAAGTCCGAAGTAGGAAAAATCACCCTTTCAGCTCGTCAGGATGCTGGTTGGGTAGTAATTGAAGTGGCTGATGATGGTGCTGGTATTTCGTTAACTGACGTGTTGGAAAAAGCGATTCGTAAAGAATTAATTACACGTGATAAAGCAACAAATTTATCGGAACAAGAAATCATCGACTTTATTTTCTTACCCGGTTTTTCTACCAGTCAAATGATTACCGATTTGTCTGGTCGTGGTGTTGGTATGGATGTGGTTAAGTCGATCATCGTCGATGATTTGCATGGCAGCATTTCGGTCGAAACAACGCCAAAAAAGGGAACTGTCTTTCAATTACGTCTTCCTATGTCGTTAGCCGTTATGCGCGTACTGATTGTCTCTTCGGCTAATCAGCAATGGGGGTTTACCGCCCAGTACGCGAGTGAACTATTAACAGTAGCTACGAAGGATCTGCTCACAGTAGCTGAGCGACAAGTCATTATTTTACGTAACGAATTTGTGCCTGTTGTTGCCTTAAGTGACTTATTAGGGCTATCATGCCCAGAGGCGAGTAAATCAAATGAATCGTTACTCTTGTTGGTGGTGCGTATTCGTCATGAAAAGCTCGCCTTGATTATCGATCACATTGAAGATGAGCGGGACTTGGTGATCAAGCCTTTACCGCCACATTTGCGTTTTAATCAGCGTGTTTCTGGCATGGTTGTTGCGGGCAACAATCATCTGGTAAATGTCTTGCATGCGCCAACCTTATTAACCTTAGCACGAAAAAATCGACATAAATCGAGTACAAGCGAGGCCAATGTTACGGTGCATTCTTTGGCCGTTGTTGCGAAGCATATTTTGGTGGTTGACGACTCGCTCAATACACGAGAAATTGAGAAAGATGTGTTAGAAGCGCATGGTTATCAGGTGACATTGGCAGAAGATGGTGTAGATGGTCTACATAAAGCTCGTGAAATGGATTTTGATGCCATTTTAACCGACGTAGAAATGCCTAATATGGATGGATTCACCTTTACCGCGCAGCTTCGCCAAGAGGAACGCTATCGCCATAAGCCCATTATGATTATTACCTCACGTGAAAAAGAAGAAGATAAACGTCGAGGTATGCAAGTAGGTGCTGATGCTTACATCGTGAAGGGCGATTTTGATCAAAGTAATTTAGTAGCCACCTTGCAGGCACTACTCGCATAGTATATGAGCATTAAAGGAAGTAGAGAGATGCAGATTTTAGTTGTCGATGATGATCCTTTTGCGGGTGAAATGATCAAACTAACCCTAGAAGCCTTGGATTATGATGTACTCCTTGTCGAACATGCGTTGGCGGCTATAGAACAGTTACAGGCAGAACAACCTATTGAGTTGATTATTAGTGACATGAATATGCCTATGATTTCTGGCATTGAATTGTTTCAAACCTTGAGAGGACAAGGCATTGTTACGCCCTTTATTTTGTTAACGGGTGATGATCCTGAGCCCTTACAGCAACAGGAGCCTGCATTGAATGCATGCATGTTGAAAGATTTTTCATTAGATGAGACCTTGCCGGAAGTAATTGAACAGGTGATGCGTGCTCACAAGGGGAGAGCATGATGACAGTCAATCATGATAAATACACGAAGCTGGCACAGGCAAAAGATAAAATCGCCCGTTTAAGACAAAGCTTTATCGAGCAATTGCCGAATCGATTAATTGAGGGAAAGGCAGCGTTACGTTTGTTAGTAGAGCATCAAAATGAGCAGACCGTAGCCAATATTCATCGCTTCTTTCATAGTATTAAAGGAACGAGCCGGTCGTTTGGTTTTGAGAAATTATCAGACGCTATTCTTGCTGGAGATGATATTGCCAGTCGCCTGCTTTCTCATCAAGAGAGTTTACCTGCTGACTGGATGCAGGTATTAGAAGAAAGTCTAAATGGGCTGGCTCACGAGGTTGCTTTATTGACCTCGCAGGAAGTAACCCATCATGATGCTATGTCTAACCTGCCTTATTTTGGACAAGAATCTAATCCAAGCTACGAGGAGGGTGATCATAAACTACTCTATTTGTGTGACGATGATGAGTTATCGACTGAGCAGCTAGCCACCCAGTTGGGCTTTTTTGGTTATGAATGTCGGGCTTTTTATCGTACTGATGACTTATACCGAGCCATTATGCAACAAGAACCCAGTGCGATTATTATGGATATTAATTTTCCAGAAGGGCAAAATGCCGGTCTTGAGCTACTGGAAAGTTTGGCGGATCGTCTGAAAACAACCATTCCAACCATTTTCTTGTCGGTGCGTGAAGACTTTTCCGCCCGTTTGCGCTCTGTACAGGTGGGTGGTGCCGCCTACTTCCAAAAACCGGCACGCGTTTTAGATGTGGTGTCGATGTTGGATAGCCTTACAACACCTAAAGCGCCAGAGCCATATCGGGTTATTGTAGTGGATGACGAACCAGAGATCGCCAGCTATCACGGTATCATTTTACAACAAGCTGGTATGGTGACTGAGCAGGTCAGTGAGCCAGAAAAATTATTGGCGACACTTGAGCACTTTCGTCCCGACTTGGTGCTGATGGATATGTATATGCCCACCTGTACTGGTAGAGATTTAGCTAAGATGATTCGTCAAATTCCAGAGTATGTGAGTTTGCCGATTGTCTTTTTGTCCAGCGAAACGGATCGCCAGCGTCAATTCTCGGCGATGAGTGTTGGTGCTGAGGGCTTTTTAACAAAACCCGTTGTGCCTGAGTACCTAGTTGCCGCCGTTGCGATTCGTGCCGAGCGTATGCGTATTTTGCGCATGTTGATGGCGAAAGATAGTTTAACCGGTTTGTATAATCACACTACGACCACCTCGTTTATGGGGATTGAGTTGGCTAATTCAATGCGTCAACAGCAGCCACTTTGTTTCGTGATGATTGATATTGACCACTTTAAAATGATTAATGATGAGCATGGTCATCCTATCGGTGATCAGGTTCTGCTCGCCATGTCGCGCGTCTTTCAGCAGCGTTTGCGTCATTCCGATATTGTTGGTCGTTATGGCGGCGAAGAGTTCGCTATTGTCATGCCAGCAACGACGGTAGCGCAAGCAACACAGGTCATTGATTTATTGCGACAGGATTTTGCGCAGATTATTTTCAATAGTCCGCAAGGTGATTTTTCATGTAGTTTTAGTGCCGGTATTGCCAGTTATCCAGCGCATACGACTATAGAGTCACTCAGAGCAGCTGCCGATCAAGCCTTGTATCGTGCTAAACGTCAAGGACGTAACCAGACGATCAGCGATAAGCAGTCACAAGAAGGGTAGGCTAAGCCATGAGCGATGCACACTTAACGCAGCTGTTAACACAGCGAAGAGAAATTAGCGCTGATGTGGTGAATGTTGATGAGCCCCTCCACCAATTAGTGCTGGTACAGATCGGTGATCAGTCGTTTGCTTTTTTGGGTAAACATATTCGCGAAATACTGGTGCGTCCGACAGTTTATTTTGTTCCTGGTTGTCCAGAGTCAATGGAAGGCGTGATTAATTTGCGAGGTAGCATTGAGTCGGTAATTCGCTTGCATGGTTTGTTGCAGGTTGCTTCTCAGTCAGCATCAGATCAGTCCGGCTTTGTACTCATGGGAGAAACCGAGCAATTAACCAGTGGTATTCGTGTTGAGGCACTGATTGACATGATTGAGGTAGTGGAAAGTGGCCTACAACCTCCGCCCAGCAGTTTACCCATTCATTTAACGCCTTATGTTTCTCATATTGTTAGTTATCAGCATAAACCCGTCGCTGTGCTCAGTTTGCAGCAATTGTTTGCCGATTACGCTCAAGGGCTTGGGTAAGCGTCTTGGGCACGATAGAACATTTAGAATTGGTGTTGACCGAGGTTGATGGTGTTGCTATTGGCCTCTTGGCGCATCAAGTCGAGCATTCTAAACCCTGTCCTGCCTCGGTATCGGCTATGCCAAAGTTAACGGAATGGTTAGGGTTGTTATCCGCTGAACCCTCCTCTCATATCGCCTTGTCTTTGTGTCTTGCAGACGGATTTAGTCTAGATGTCTGCTGTTCGGCTCCTGTCACCTTGGTTTCCGTGCCAAATTCCGCCGTTTTCTCTTTACCTGCATTGCTTGCTGCTCGTTGTCAGATTCGTGGTTTATCGGCGCTGGCCATGCATAATGCGCGTCCAGTTTTTGTGATCGACTTATCCTTGCTAAGGGGAGATAGCTGAATCTGTGGTACAATTTCAACAATTTAATTTTTGATTTGATGAAGTGATATGGCCTCGACGCACGCACCCAAAATTGGCTTTGTTAGCCTTGGCTGTCCTAAAGCCCTAGTAGATTCTGAACGCATTTTGACGCAGTTGCGTAGTGAAGGCTATGAAATTTCTCCTGACTATACAGGCTCCGATTTGGTTGTGGTCAATACCTGTGGTTTTATTGATTCAGCGGTAGCTGAGTCGTTAGATACCATCGGTGAAGCCTTGAATGAAAATGGTAAGGTGATTGTCACTGGCTGTCTGGGTGCCCGTCCCGAAGTGATTATGGCGGAACATCCTCAGGTATTGGCGATTTCGGGCGCGGCTGCCTATGAGCAGGTGATGAATCACGTACATACCCATGTACCTAAACCTCATGATCCCTTCCTTGATTTACTACCGAATACCGGCGTTAAACTAACACCGAAACACTATGCGTATCTGAAAATTTCTGAAGGCTGTAATCATCGTTGTACCTTCTGTATTATTCCCAGCATGCGTGGCGACCTCGTATCTCGTCCGATTGGTGATGTGATGACGGAAGCGAAAAACCTCGCTAATGCGGGCGTGAAAGAATTGTTGGTGGTGTCTCAAGATACCAGAGCTTATGGCGTGGACACTAAATATAAATTGGATTTTTGGGAAGGTCGTCCGCTCAAAACCAATATGTACGACATGGCCAGCGCCTTGGGTGACTTAGGGATTTGGGTGCGTATGCACTATGTTTATCCTTATCCGAACGTCGATGATATTATCCCGCTGATGGCACAAGGTAAAATTTTGCCTTATTTGGATATTCCTTTCCAACATGCCAGTCCGCGTATTTTGAAAATGATGAAACGCCCTGGTGATGTCAATCGTTTACTTGATCGCATCAAAAAATGGCGTGATATTTGTCCTGAACTGACCATTCGCAGTACCTTTATCGTCGGTTTTCCGGGCGAAACTGACGAAGACTTTGAATTGTTGATGGATTTCTTAGATAAAGCTGAGTTAGATCGTGTTGGCTGCTTCCCCTATTCACCCGTTGAAGGTGCAGTTGCCAATGACTTAGCTGCGCCTGTGCCAGATGAGGTCAAGCAAGATCGCTGGGAAGAGTTGATGGCCTTGCAAATGGATATCTCGGAAGAGAAGATGAAAGCGAAAGTGGGTTCGCGTATGACGGTATTGGTGGATACCATCGGCGAGCAAGGAGCGATTGCCCGCTCAGCGGCCGATGCTCCTGAAATTGATGGCACGGTCATTATTAAAAACGGCGCTCATTTACCTATTGGTGAGTTTGTCGAAGTTGATATTGTTGATGCCGATACCTATGATCTGTTTGCAAAGGTAGCAAGCTGATAGGGTTGCTCGATTACAGTCAATAAGCAAAAAGCGCCAGTTTGGCGCTTTTTTGTTGTTTTACACGAAGGATTACAGTCTAACCTCAATCCCTTGTCCCTGTAAATGCAACTTAGCTTGCTCTAGTGTGTACTCACCAAAATGGAAAATACTGGCTGCTAATACGGCTTCAGCACCACCTTGGGTAATACCGTCAGCTAAGTCTTGCAAGTTGCCAACACCACCTGAGGCAATGACGGGAATTGAAACAGCATCGCTAACCGCGCGAGTCAACGCTAAGTCGTAGCCTTTTTTGGTGCCGTCGCCATCCATGCTGGTCAGTAAAATTTCACCCGCACCGAAGGTTTGCATTTTTTTTGCCCATTCGACCACATCAATACCAGTGGCTTTGCGACCACCGTGGGTAAAAATCTCCCAATGGTCATCGACACGCTTGGCATCAATAGCAACGACAATACACTGTGAACCAAAGTGATCGCTGGCTTCTTGCACAAATTCGGGACGAAAAACAGCGGCACTGTTAATCGATACCTTGTCCGCACCGGCATTGAGCATTTTGCGAATGTCGTCTAGTGTGCGGATGCCACCGCCAACCGTCAGTGGAATGAACACTTCGCTGGCGACTTGTTCAACCACATGCACGAGGGTTTCGCGATCATCGCTGGTGGCGGTAATATCTAAAAACGTAATTTCGTCCGCGCCTTGTTGATTGTAGCGACGTGCTACTTCAACTGGATCGCCCGCATCGCGAATACCAACGAAATTAACGCCTTTAACGACGCGCCCTTTATCGACGTCCAAGCAAGGGATAATGCGTTTCGCCAAGCCCATTATTGACGACCCATCAATTCATCAGACAAACGTTGACCTTCAGCGAAGTCCAAACTGCCTTCGTAAATGGCGCGCCCTGTGATCGCACCAGAAATACCGCTGCTGGCAACGGCACACAAGCCACGAATATCATCTAAGTTAGTTATGCCGCCACTGGCGATAATGGGAATATTCACCGCTTCTGCTAAAGCTTTAGTCGCTTCGACGTTTACGCCCTGCATCATGCCATCACGACCAATATCGGTATAAATGATTTCATTCACGCCATCATTTTCGAAGCGTTTAGCGAGGTCAATGACGTGATGGTTCGTGATTTCGGCCCAGCCGTTGATGGCAACCATGCCGTCTTGTGCGTCTAGACCAACAATAATTTTTCCAGGGAACTTCGCACAAGCTTCGGCTACCCATTCAGGCTCTTTCGCTGCCTTGGTGCCGATAATGACATAGCTCACGCCTGCATCTAGGTAGCGTTGAATGGTGTCGAAATCGCGAATGCCGCCACCAATTTGCACAGGCAGATTCGGGAAGGCTTTGGTCACTTCCAATACTGCTTTCGCGTTGACTGGCTCGCCAGCAAAGGCACCATTCAGATCGACCATATGTAAACGACGGCAGCCAGCATTAACCCAGCGCGTAGCGGTATCTAGGACATTACTCGAAAACACATCCGCATCTTCCATGCGGCCTTGTTTTAAGCGAACACATTGACCGTCTTTCAGGTCGATAGCAGGAATTAACAACATTAACGATACCTCTAAATTCAGATTGGGCTGAGCGGATTACACTTGTCCGTTCCATGCACAAAAATTGCGCAACAGCTGTAGACCAGCATCGGCACTCTTTTCGGGGTGTGCCTGAATAGCAAACACCTTGCCTTGGGCAATGGCAGAGGTGTAGTTTAGGCCAAACTCGGTGCTGCCTGTCGTGATGCTCTCATCAGTAGGCTTCACAAAATAACTGTGTACAAAATAAAAGCGACTCTTGTTCTCGATGTTTTGCCATAAGGGATGTTGTAGAGTTTGCGCAATTTGATTCCAACCCATTTGCGGAATTTTATGCGCAGGATTCCAATTCAGTTGGTCGGCAAACGCCAGCACATCGCCCTTAAATAAATCTAAGCAGGGTACACCGCCATTTTCGGCAGAGTGAGACATTAGCACTTGCATGCCCATGCAGATACCTAAAAAAGGTTTTTGTTGAGCAGCAGTTAGTACAGACTCACGCAAGCCTTCAATGTTATTGAGCGCATTCATGCAAGCTTTAGCCGCACCTTGTCCAGGAAAGACAATGGCATCGGCATTGGCGATTTGTGTCGGGTTTTCACTGACGCTAATGTGCGTATTGGCTGGTGCAACATGCAATAAAGCTTGTTTGACGGAGCGTAGGTTGCCCATGCCATAGTCAACAACAACAATTTCACGCAATGACATTTACAAAGCACCCTTGGTTGAAGGCAAAATGCCTGCCATGCGCTCATCGGCGGTTAATGCCATGCGCAGGGCGCGACCGAAGGCTTTAAAAATCGTTTCTGCTTGGTGGTGCGCATTGATACCGCGTACATTATCAATATGTAGTGTTGCATGGGCATGATTAACAAAGCCTTGGAAGAATTCTTGCACCAGTTGGGTATCAAAGTTGCCGATTCGCTCAGCCGTGAAAGCACAGTGGAATTGCAATCCAGCGCGACCAGATAAGTCAATGACTACGCGAGATAATGCTTCATCTAAAGGAACATAGGCATGTCCATAACGCGCAATGCCTTTTTTATCGCCAACGGCTTTAGCAATTGCCGCACCTAAACTAATACCAATATCTTCAACCGTGTGGTGGTCATCAATATGGTTGTCGCCAATGGCTTCAATGGTGATGTCAATCATGCCGTGACGAGCAATTTGATCGATCATGTGTTCTAAAAAAGGAACTCCTGTTGTTAACCGAGCCTTACCTGAGCCATCTAGGTTGATGTCAATTTTAATTTGGGTTTCTAAGGTTTTTCGTTCAATTTGAGCGGTGCGCATCACTCGACCTTTTTCATTAGCTATCAAAATTAAGGTTATTTTAACATTTTTAAGGGGCTACGCGTGTTTGCGTATAAATATTATTGCAAACAAAGAAGATAAGTAAATTTTAGTGCTCATAATAAAAATTAATGATAGGGATAAATATTTTTGAGTTGGTGAGGGGGTAATATCTGGTTAGAATACCCGATACTAAAGTGAAAAGACCCATTCTGCTATCAGGTTTCGGAACTTGATTGTGGTTAAGTTTTGATTCTTTTGGCTCCCATAAACGTCAATATAAACGTTCTGTTAGCTATATACTAGTCATCAGAAGAGGATAAGCTTGTGAAGTGGGGTGTGCGCCGATAAGGTGTTCATCTGACGAAGCGGCATGTTAGGTTGTGTTCAATTAGAGAGGAAATCGCATATGGACACGGTGGTTAAACCGCAATATAACGATGGCGTAGTTAAGGCATTTACCTTAGCAGCTATTGTGTTTCTAGTACTCGGTACCTTTTTTGGTACTTACGCAGCGTCAGAATTGGCGTGGCCTTTTTTAAACTTTGACACGGCAGAAATTACCTTTGGTCGTTTGCGTGTTATTCATACCAATACGGTTATTTATGCGTTTGGTGGTAACGTGTTGATGGCAACTGCCTTCTACATTGTTCAGCGTACGAATGGTCGTCCACTTTATAGCAACAAGTTGGCGTGGGTTCAGTTCTTTGCTTTCCAAGCGGGTCTACTGTTGGCAGTTATCACGCTTGCGTTGGGTATGTCTCAAGCAAAAGAGTACCATGAATTAGAATGGCCACTAGACATCGCCGTTGCGTTAGTTTGGGTTTTGTTTACGTTTAACTTCACCATGACCATTGCGGAACGTGATAAGCAGAAAGTACCTCATATTTATGTGGCTAACTGGTTCTTCTTCGGTCTGCTCATTATGGTTACCTACTTATGGGTGCTTAACGCGCTTTCTGTTCCAGTAAGCTTGTTCCGCTCTTACTCACTGTTTAGTGGCGTACAAGATGCCATGATTCAATGGTGGTGGGGTCACAATGCAGTAGGTTTCTTCTTGACTGCAGGTTTCCTAGGTATCATGTACTACTTCGTACCTAAGCAAGCGCAGCGTCCTATTTATTCGTACCGTTTGTCGGTCATCCACTTCTGGTCATTGATGTTTGGTTATGTATGGTTGGGTGCTCACCACCTACAATACACAGCTTTGCCTGATTGGGTAGGTTCTTTGGGTGCGGTTATCTCTTTGGCGATGATCATTCCGTCATGGGGTGGTGCGTTGAACGGTATGTTAACGCTATCAGGCGCTTGGGATCGTTTGCGTACTGACTATATCTTACGTTTCTTGATTATGTCATTAGCCTTCTATGCGATGTCGACTTTTGAAGGTCCAGTAATGGCAGCCAAATCGGTAAACGCTTTGTCGCACTACACTGACTGGACAATCGGTCACGTACACTCAGGTGCGTTAGGTTGGGTGGCGATGGTGTCTATCGGTGCGGTTTACCACATGACGATGAAGTTGTGGAAAACAGAGATGTACTCTATGTCATTAATTAACTTCCATTTCTGGTTAGCGACTATTGGTACGGTGTTCTACATCGTGGCTATGTGGGTATCAGGTATCATGCAGGGTCTGATGTGGCGTGCTTATGACGACTACGGTACTTTGGCTTATACCTTTGCTGAATCAGTAGCGGCTATGCATCCTTATTATGTCATGCGTGCAATTGGCGGTATCTTGTTTACTGCAGGTGCGGCTGTGATGCTGTACAACATGATCATGACGATTCGCATGGCAAATGCACGTCAAACACAATTAGCTCACGCTTGATATAACATTGCGCGTAGCTCTTGTCGCTAAGCAGGGCTACGCACATACTGAGGAGTTCATGAAATGGCAGCTCAAAAGCCAAAAAATTTGCAAGAATGGTTTGAACAGAACGTTTTTGCGTTAATGTTCGGTACCGCTTTAGCTGTATCGGTTGCAAGTATTGTAGAAATTGTTCCTTTGTTTTACCTCGATAACACTTACGAGCATACGGCTAAAGATGAGTCAGGTAATTTGAAAAGCCCAGAATTGTTATGGGATCGTGGTGAAAAGCGTTTGTTTTACAAAGATGAAGCAGGTAACTGGGCTTCAGATTGGAAAGCAGGCGATGGTGTTCGTCCTTTCACGCCACTAGAATTGGCGGGTAAAGATATTTACATGCGTGAGCATTGTATGTATTGCCATAGTCAAATGATTCGTCCGTTCCGTGATGAGCGTGAGCGTTATGGTCACTACTCACTGGGTACCGAGTCAATTTATGATCACCCATTCCAATGGGGCTCTAAACGTACCGGTCCAGACTTGGCTCGTGTCGGTGGCAAGTTCTCGAATGAGTGGCATTATATGCATTTAATGCGTCCTCAGGCGTTGGTGCCAGAGTCGGTGATGCCTGCGTATCCATGGTTGGCTGAAAACTCAATTGAAAATGATTTCTTCAATACTAAGCGTGATATGAAAGCACGTTTGGAAGCGATGCGTCTGATGGGTGTGCCTTACACGCAAGAAGATATTGATAACGCTAATGAGCACATCAAGGGTTATACCGAGATGGATGCGATCATCGCTTACATGCAAGTGTTGGGAACGATGGTTAAACTAGACGACAACAAGGTTTATCGTGAGTAAGATCGAAAGCTACTTCCATACTGACTGGGCAGCGATGACTGCCTATGATTGGGGTGGCATGATTTTGACGATAGTGATTTTTGTTGCGCTGGCGGTGACTTTTTTTAATGCGTTGCGTCCGAAGAATGCAAAAGAGTTAGAAGAGCAACGCATGACGCCCTTGCGTGATGACGAGTAAATTAAGATTTGAGGAGACCAGTTATGGCAAATGAAAATCCATGGCCAAATGAAGGGAATACCGGCCATATTTGGGATGAAGACATCCGTGAATTAGATTACCCGCCTCCCTTATGGTGGATGCTGGCTTTCTATGCTGGATTTGTAATGATCGTATTTTATGCGCTTTACTATCCGACCATCCCAACGCCTACAGGTAATACTAAAGGTTTGGCTGGCTGGACGCAGATGAAAGAGTATCATGAAGACTTCGAAACGCTCAATAAATGGCGTGCTGAGAAGTTTGCTGCGCAAGAGCAGGCGCTAACTGAAAAAAGCGTTGAAGAAATTCTAGCAGACAAAAACTTGGTTGATTATGCAGTAGCAACTTCTAAAGCATTGTTTGGTGATTACTGTGCTGCCTGTCATGGTGCTGGTGGTGCTGGTAACGTGAACTATCCGATTTTGGCCGATGATGATTGGTTGTGGGGTGGTGATGTTAATACCATTTATCAGTCTTTGGTTTCAGGTCGTGTCGGTAACATGCCAGCTTATGGCGCTATGTTATCGTCAGAACAAATCGGTCAGGTGACAGATTTTGTTATTGCTATGTCGGAAGGCAAAGCAGACAGTGAAGCCTTCGCCGCAGGACGTGAGGTTTATAACAGCATTGGTTGTGCTGGTTGTCACATGCCAGACGGCTCTGGTATGGCAGCCTTAGGCGCGGCTCGTTTGAACGATAAAGTATGGCGCTTCTCTGGCGAACGTGCTGAAGTAATGAAGACAATTGCTAAAGGTGTTAACGCCATTGGCGAGAAAGAAACTCGCCATGCCGTCATGCCAGCATTTGCTGAGCGTTTGGGTGACAAAGAAGTTAAGCGTTTGTCAATCTACGTTCACAGCTTAGGTGGCGGCAAATAATTTAGTCATCACAGTATTAGAGCGAGCGATGAGTTGCTCGTTCTTCTTGTGAGTTAATGGGAGTAAATGCTATGTTTGGTGGTTTAAACAACGACTTCGTGCTTTGGGTTTCCTTAGGTACTATTATCTTTACCGTGGTAGTACTTGTTGCTTGGGGGATTAAAACCGTTCTGGCAATGGAAGGCTTGGATAAGGAAAGTCAATAATAATTAATGTTGACTCTAACGGCTCAGGATTCTGGGCCGTTGTTGTTTTTGGCGGTTTACATCATAAAATTAGGTTATCAAATGTCAGAAAAAAATAATATGACCCCTGCTGAAGATGCGGCTCGTATCCAAAATGTGGTTAAGGGTGCTTCTAAAACGTTAGATGAAATCGGCGTTGAAATGTTAACGGTTTCGACGGATATGAAAACGGTCCATGCGAAACGCATTGGTGGTTTTTTTCGTCAGATTAAAAATGTGAGCGCTTTTCTGTGGTTAAGCTTTTTCTTGCTTCCTTATGTGCGTTGGGATGATCGTCAGGCATTGCTATTTGACTTGCCTAATCGTCAATTTCACATTTTCGGTATTACCATCCTGCCACAAGATATTTGGATGTTGGCTTCGATTTTACTGTTTGCGGCAATGGCGCTAGCTGCCGCCTCAGCTTTGGCTGGACGTGTTTGGTGTGGTTATTTTTGCTTTCAAACAGTGTGGATGGATGTATTCACTTGGATTGAAGAAAAAATTCAGGGTGGTCCAAACAAGCGCATGGCGCTGGATCAATCTCCTTGGACAGGTGAAAAGCTTCGTTTAAAAGGGGCAACCAATGCCGTTTTCTTAGTTCTGTCGTTTTTAACTGGTTTTACTTTCGTTGCATACTTTACTGATGCACTGGCTCTATGGCAGGAGTTATTCACAGGTAATGTGGGCGGTTTCGCTTGGTTGGCGATAGCCGGATTGACCATCACGACTTTCTTATTTGCCTCTAAATTGCGTGAGCAAACGTGCACGCTTTTCTGTCCTTACGCGCGTATTCAGGGTGCGATGATTGATAAGCAAACCGTGCTGCCAACTTATGATCTTGATCGTGGTGAACCACGTGGTCGTATGAAACGTGTACGTCCTGGTGAAGAGGAGCCAAAGTTGGGCGATTGTATTGACTGTAATCTGTGTGTTGCAGTCTGTCCAACAGGGGTGGATATTCGTAAGGGCCAACAGATTGGTTGTATTACTTGTGGCTTGTGTATTGATGCTTGTGACTCGGTGATGAAGAAACTGGATAAGCCACTGGGACTCATTCGCTATGCCTCTCTGGAAGAGTTTGAAGGTAAGCCTTTGCCTCCATTGTACAAGAGTCCTCGCGTTCTGGTTTACACGGGTATTATGGCATTAGCTGCCAGTGTGTTAATTTACGGTTTGGCAACCATTGCACCGATGAAGTTGAATGTGTTGCATGAGCGTTCGCCTTTATTTGTTATGCTTTCTGATGGTACTATTCAGAATAAATTAACCATTAAGGTGGTTAACAAAACAGATAAAGTCATGATGGTTCGACTATCGGCATCGGGTCTAGAAGGACTGAAAGTAGAAGGTAATGATGTGCCGATTTCCGTGAATCCAGGAAGTGTGGGTGCAACGACTCTGCTGGTTAAGGCAGATAAAAAAGTGTTGTCGGGAGCAAATACCCCTATCACGATTGAGGCAGTGGATGTAAATAATCCCGCAATTCATCAAAAGTATGATAGTATGTTTATTGGTCCTAAGTAACAATGTTTACTAGGATTGAATAATTTAGTGCCCAGTCTAGAAAGACTGGGTTTCTTTTATGTTACGAGTTGTAAAAGGAAGTGCACCCATGAGTGATGCGACACAGGTTGAACAGCCAAATAAAACTTGGCACAAGCCGTGGAAAAATCCGTTCATTTTGTTTTGGTTGGCGATCTTGGTTGTTGTGTTAATTGTCAACTTTTTCATGGTCAGTATGGCGATTGTGACGAATCCTGGGTTGGTCAATAGTAGTCCGTATAAACGGGGTGCTAACTACGAAGCGATTATGGCCGAACGTCATGCGGAAGCCATGTTGGGCTGGCAAATTAGCATTGAATGGCCAGAGCTGAAAGAGAATGCCAAAACAACCTTGCAATTGACTGCTTTGGATAAGGAAGGACAAGCGATTGTCGCAGATAGTGTCGAGCTTTATGCTTATCGACCTTCAGACCTTAAAGAGGATTTTGTATTGAAGCTCCTAGCTGGAGAGGTAGCTGGCCAGTATCAAGCATCTGTTACTATGCCTAAGAAAGGTAAATGGGTATGGATTGCCGAAGTAAAGCGCGGCAATGAGAAAAGTAGTATTTCAGGCGAGCTAATGGTCGCCGATCCAGCACCATAACGAGTTTTCCGTGAGTCAGCCCTGTTACCATTGCGGTCAGCCGATTGTAGAGACGGGATTAGTCAGTCGTGCTGTGGCTGGCGAGTCGAGAGATTTCTGTTGTCATGGTTGTGCCGGTGCTTGTGAAGCGATTTATGAAGCTGGTTTAAGTAGCTTTTACGATAAAGCCGAAAAAGATGAAGCACGTCAGCCAGTTCCAGTGATCCCTAAAGACTTGGCAATGTTTGACCATGACGAGGTTCAGGGCCAATTTGTTGATATCTCCAAATCGGTGCGTGAAATTGAACTGATGGCGGAAGGGATTCACTGTGCCGCCTGTGTTTGGTTGATTGAGCATCGTTTAGCGAAAGAGTCTGGTATTGTCAGTGCTTACGTTAACTTTACCACGCGTCGTATTCGTTTAAAGTGGAACAATAACCTCATTCAGTTGTCGCGCATTTTGCAGATTTTGGGTGAGCTGGGCTACGCCAGCCAACCTTATGATCCTCAGCTTAGTCAGCAGGCGTTAGAGCGCTACAACAAAGGCTTGTTGTATCGTTTTGCTTTTGCGTCTTTTGCCATGATGAACATCATGTGGATTTCCATTTCACTCTATTTTGGCGCAGATGATTCGGAATATCAGGCGTTTTTTCATTGGGTGGCTTTGGGGATCGCTACGCCGACCTTACTCTATTCTGGGCAGCCTTTCTTTATCGGTGCATGGCAAGCCATTCGTGGGCGTCGCTTGGGCATGGATATTTCCATTAGTTTGGGTATCTTAACCACTTATTTTTATTCGCTCTATGTCACCTTTGTGCCAGAATCGGGTGGTTCGGTTTATTTTGATACACTCGTTGATTTCATGTTTTTCCTATTGTTGGGACGTTACTTAGAATCTATCTCTAAGAGCAAAGCGGTGGATGCAACGCACAGACTCATGTCATTACAGCCCAAAATTGCGCGTCAGCGCATGGACGATGGTTCTGAGCGCTTCACCGCGGTTCGTTTATTGAAAGCGGGGGATTTAGTCTGGGTTCATCCAGGTGATCGCGTACCCGTCGATGGCGTGATTGTTGAGGGTGAAGGACATTGCGATGAGTCGATGCTGACGGGTGAGTCGGTGCCCGTGCATAAACGCTTGGGTGATAAGGTGTCGGCGGGTACGCATAACCAAGATGGTGCTTTGTTGGTTGAAGTGCGACAGGTATTGGCTGAATCGGCATTAGGTAAGATTATTCGTTTGGTTGAAGACGCACAAGCAAGTAAGGCGCCGATTGCGCGCACAGCGGATCGGGTGATTCCTTGGTTTGTGGCGGTCACTTTATCCTTGGCAACCTTCTCACTTATTTATTGGTGGCTAACGCTAAACTTGGATACCGCCATTATGGCGGCAACGGCGGTATTGATCGTTACCTGTCCCTGTGCCTTTGGTTTGGCGACGCCAATGGCAATCGCCGTGGCTTCTGGTGTGGCAGCGCGTTGGGGGGTGTTGGTTAAAAATGGCGCGGTATTGGAGCAATTATCGAATACCACGCATGTGCTATTTGATAAAACAGGTACCTTGACTAAGGGTGAAATGTCGGTGGTGGCGTATCAGCGTTGGACAGATCAAGTCGATGAAGCGCGTTTGTGGTCAGTGGTGGCGCTGTTAGAAAGTCGCTCCAGTCATGCCTTGGCCAAGGCATTACAGGCTTTTGCCAGTCCACTAGGGCATGACGCGCCGAGTATGGAAGGCTTTTTGTCCTTGTCAGGACGAGGTGTTCAGGCACAAATCGATGGTCAGCTATGGCAGGCGGGTAGTGTCGGTTGGATGCAATCGCAGGGAATGCCTTTTTTACCAGAAAGTGAAGTTTGGCTGGCTGAACAGGCTAATCAGGGTGCAACGAGCGTGTGTGTTAGCTGTGATGGTGTGTTAGTGGCGACCATTGCCTTGGCTGATAGCTTGCGTGATGATGCGGTTGAGGTGGTTGCTGCTTTGCAAGCGCGAGGTATTCAGGTGTCGATGATTACCGGAGATCGTGCAGCGGTTGCCGCTGTGTTTGCGCAACAGTTGGGTGGTATTTCGGTAACGGCGGAGGTGCTACCCGAAGATAAAGAAGCGGTGGTACGCTCGTTACAAGGAGATGGGCGGGTGGTGGTCTTTGTCGGTGATGGCATTAACGATGCCCCCGCTCTGGTGCGTGCTGATGTCGGTATTGCTTTGGGTTCAGGTACGGAAGTGTCAGTCGATAGTGCCGAAGTGGTGCTGTTGAACAATCAATTGGCTTCTGTATTGAATACCATTAAGTTGTCGACTATTACCTTGCGGACCATTCGTCAAAATATCGCTATGAGCTTGCTGTATAACCTGATTATGGTTCCTTTAGCGGTATCGGCTAAATTAACGCCACTCATGGCAGCGATTGGTATGCCTTTGTCGTCGTTATTGGTGATTGGTAACGCGGCAAGGATTAAAAGTAAGGCAAATCGAAAATGAATGCTTGGTTGATTTTATCGATCGCTATTGTCGTTGAAGTGATTGCCACTCTAGCGTTAAAAGCGAGCGATGGTTTTACACGTTGGTTACCTTCATTAATCGTTGTTGTAGGTTATGGTATTGCTTTTTATGCTTTGTCGCTTTCTTTGAAGACATTGCCTGTTGGTATTGTTTATGCAGTGTGGGCAGGGGCTGGAATTGTGCTGGTCAGTCTATTTTCTTGGTTGTTTTATCAACAGGTGCTGAGTTCAGTGCAGTGGTTTGGTATCACGCTAATTGTTGTTGGGGTAGTAGTGCTGAACCTGTCTAATACCCCAAGTTGAAGCCTAAGTTTTAGGTGTTAAAGCCTGTCCCTCAAAGGCGATGCCTGCCCAGCCGTCTTTCATGAAATTACGAATGTTGAGGTGGTCATTGCCTTCGGGGGTATTAAGTACATCTTGATAGAAACGCCCGAAGCACTTCAATGTGGTATCGGTATTCAAATTCATAAATTGTGCAAAAGCAAAAATCTTGCAAGAGCCTTCGTTTTTTCCTGCTTCATTGATAATCGCGGTTTCCGATAAGCCATTTTTAAAGCGAGTTGGCGTGTAGTCGAAGTGTTCTTGAATAACGGCAATCGTATCTTCAAAGTCAAAGGGCGCACCGGCTTGCAGTGCCAGTGTAAATTCTTGAGGGGTCATGGGTTAAGCTCCTTTCGCTAATAAAGGTTTCAAATATTTTCCTGTCCAACTGTGTTCACAGTCGGCAATCTGCTCAGGCGTGCCTTCGGCAATGATTTGACCGCCACCGCTGCCCCCTTCAGGACCTAAATCCACCAACCAGTCGGCGGTTTTAATGACATCGAGATTGTGCTCAATGACGACAATGGTGTTGCCGTGATCACGCAGTCGATGCAGTACGGTAAGTAGCAGTTCAATATCGTGGAAGTGTAGCCCAGTGGTGGGTTCGTCCAAAATATACAGGGTATTACCCGTATCGCGTTTTGACAGTTCTTTCGCCAGCTTAATGCGTTGCGCTTCGCCACCTGAAAGAGTGGTCGCACTTTGTCCTAATTTAATGTAAGACAAGCCAACATCCATGAGCGTACTCAGTTTGCGTTTGAGGCTAGGCACGGCGTCGAAAAAGACGAGTGCATCTTCAATGGTCATGTCTAAAATGTCGGCAATGGTTTTACCTTTGTACTGAATGTCGAGCGTTTCACGATTGTAACGGCTACCATGACAAACATCGCAAGGCACATAAATATCCGGTAAAAAGTGCATTTCGACTTTAATGACACCATCGCCTTGGCAAGCTTCGCAACGCCCGCCAGCAACGTTAAAGCTGAACCGCCCTGGTGTGTAACCGCGTGCGCGGGATTCGGGTACGCCCGCCAGCAATTCACGAATGGTGGTGAAGAGTCCAGTATAGGTCGCTGGGTTAGAGCGCGGCGTGCGTCCAATTGGGCTTTGGTCGATGTTAATGACCTTGTCGAAGTGTTCTAGTCCACTGATGCTGCTATAGGCTTCAGGGTGAAGGCTAGCACCATTGAGTTCATTGGCGGCGAGTCGGTAGAGGGTATCATTAATTAGCGTCGATTTGCCTGAACCCGATACGCCAGTAATACAGGTGAACAAGCCAGCGGGTAGGTGGAGAGTGACATCTTTCAGATTGTGCGCACTCGCACCCGTTAATACCAACTCTTTGCCGTTTGGCTGACGACGCTCTGGTAGCTGAATGCCTCGCTTGCCCAGTAGATATTGTCCTGTCAGTGATGCTGCTGTGTTGGCGACTTGATCGGGTGTGCCTTGGGCGATGATTTGTCCACCATGCACGCCAGCACCGGGTCCAATGTCGATCAAATAATCAGCTTGGCGAATGGCATCTTCGTCGTGCTCAACGACGATAACGCTGTTGCCCAAATCACGCAAGCGCCTGAGTGATTGTAACAGCCGGTCATTATCGCGCTGATGTAAGCCGATGGAGGGTTCGTCCAGCACATACATCACACCCGTTAGCCCTGAGCCAATTTGACTGGCAAGGCGAATACGCTGCGCTTCGCCACCTGATAGGGTTTCGGCACTGCGTTCGAGCGTTAAATAGGACAAGCCGACTTGAATGAGGAAGCCGAGACGATTACGAATTTCTTGCAGAATCTTATCGGCAATTTGCGCCTTATTACCCGTTAGTGTCAGCTGGCTGATCCATTCGTGTAGTTCAGTTAAGGACAGGCACGTGAGTTGGGGTAAGGATTTGTCGGCAATAAAGACATGGCGCGCGGTTTTGTTGAGGCGGGTGCCGTCACAGCTCGCACAGGCTTGTACCACTCGCAGTTGTGCCAGTTCGCTGCGTACCGATTCGACATCGCTGTCTCGATAGCGTCGTTCAAACCACGGCAAGATACCCTCCCAAGGACGAGGTGCGTCGGAATAACGACCACCAGGCAAGGCAATACGCTCATTGCCACTGCCGTGAATGAGTTTTTGTTGTAAGTTGTCGTCGAGGTCTTGCCAAGGTGTTTCTAAATCGAAGCCATAGTGATCGGCGAGGGCTTGCAATAGCGATTTGGTGTAGGCGTTGCGTTTATCCCAGCCATGAATAGCACCGTTGCCTACGGGCAGTTCGGGGTGAGCGACAATCCGTTCTAGGTCAAAGCGTTCGACGCTCCCTAAGCCGTCGCAACTGCTACAAGCGCCATGAGGGCTATTGAATGAGAAGAGTCTGGGTTCGAGTTCGGCAACAGAATAGCCACAATGCGGACAGGCAAACTTACTGGAAAATAACAGCTTGAAGTCGCCATCTTCTGCCGACAAAGGCTCAACCATCGCTAAGCCATTGGCCAGCTTTAAGGCAGTTTCAAAGGATTCGGCCAAACGTTGTTTTAAGTCATCGCGCACCTTGAAACGGTCAATCACCGCATCAATGGTGTGTTTTTTCTTGCCATCTAGTTCGGGAATACGGTCGAGTTCGACCAGTTCGCCGTCGATACGCGCACGAATGTAACCTTGGGCAGCCAATTCACCCAATAGTTCTTTATGCTCACCTTTTTTGTCGCGCACAATCGGCGCTAAAATCATGGCGCGACTATTTTCCGGCAAAGACAGAGTGTGATCGACCATTTGACTCACGGTTTGAGCGTGCAGGTCGCAACCGTGGGTCGGGCAACGCGGTGTGCCAACGCGGGCATAGAGCAGGCGAAAATAGTCGTAAATTTCGGTGACCGTTCCGACGGTAGAACGTGGGTTGTGGCTGGTCGCTTTTTGTTCGATGGCAATAGCAGGCGATAGGCCGTCGATGCTGTCCATGTCGGGTTTTTCCATCATAGATAGGAATTGGCGCGCATAAGCAGACAGACTTTCCACATAACGGCGCTGCCCTTCGGCATAGAGGGTATCGAAAGCTAACGACGACTTACCCGACCCGGATAAGCCCGTAATCACCACCAGTTTGTTTTTTGGAATATCTAGGTCGATGTTTTTCAGGTTGTGAGTTCGTGCGCCACGAATGCGGATAAAGTTATCCATAATGCCGATGCTGCCCCGCTAAAAAGTGACTCATAAGTATAGCGGAATTTTTCAGCAAGAGTGATAGCTTTGCTATACTTATAAGATTAAGAACGTTATTTGTTTGGAATACCACTATGCAGGCTAATGCCTTACCGCCCATTGATGACTTAGCGATGCGCCCCGATGAGAAGCGTGCAGCCAGTTTAATGGCCGCTTTATATGCCAGCCGTATGCTGGGTATGTTTATGATTTTGCCCACCTTTGCTTTATTCGCGCAGGGTGAATTTCCTGAAGCATCGGCGTTGATGATTGGCTTAACCATGGGTATTTATGGCTTGAGTCAGGCATTGTTACAGTTGCCTTTTGGTATGTGGTCCGACAGGTTTGGTCGTAAACCGCTCATTGCCATTGGCTTGGTGCTGTTTGCCTTGGGATCCGTTGTCTGCGCATTAGCACCGACGATGGAGTGGATGATGCTGGGTCGTGCATTACAAGGTGCGGGTGCTATTTCAGCAGTCTTGTTGGCCTTGTTGGCAGATTTAACGCGCGAAACGGTACGTTTGCGTGCCATGTCGTTGGTCGGTATCAGTATTGGTTTTTCATTCACCATATCGCTCGTCATTGGCCCTGCGTTAGATGCGGTAGTGGGCGTGCGGGGTATTTTCTGGTTAACGGCACTGATGGCGTTGGGTGGGCTGGTGGTACTTTACACCCTGATTCCCGATCCAGACATTAAACCACTGAGTCGCGATGTGCAAGCAGATACCAGCGCTTTGGGCGTGGTCTTAAAAGATGCAGGGTTGTTACGCCTAAATTTTGGTATTTTCGCTTTGCATTTGTTGCTAACCGCTTTATTTATCGCCGTGCCTTTGGCATTAGTGCAGTCGGCAGGCATTGATGTGATGCAACATTGGCAGATTTACTTGCCCGTGATGCTGGTTTCTTTTGCTCTGATGACGCCACTCATTATTTATGGTGAAAAGAAAGCCCAGTTGCGTCCGATTTTTTTGCTGTCGATTGGGTTATTAATGCTGGCAGAAGTCTTGCTCTGGGCGGGACACGACAACTTGTGGTTAGTGGTGCTGGCGTTGATTGTTTTTTTCACTGGCTTTAATGTGATGGAAGCTTCTTTGCCTTCATTAATTGCTAAGTTTGCTCCGGCGCATTTGAAAGGAACGGCCAGTGGCGTTTATGCCACCAGTCAGTTCTTTGGTACTTTCTTGGGTGGTGTGCTCGGTGGTGCTTTGTTGGGCTGGGGCAGCTTTGATGCGGTATTCGCCGCGGCGATAGGTTTAACGCTGGTTTGGTTGGCGATTGCTTGGGGTATGGTGAATCCCGATCGTATTTCTAGCTTTGTATTGCCATTGCGTGATGAGCATGTGCAAACGCCTGAAGCAACCAAGCAGGCACTGATGTCGATTCAAGGGGTGCGAGAAGCCTGGGTGGATAGCGTGGGTGTTCGTGCCTATTTGAAAATCGATAAAACACAAGTGAGTGAAGATAATTTGATTCATTGGGTGACCAGATGAGTAGGTGTCTAGTGTGTTTGCATTTTTTGGCGTTTATCTAGCCAAGGTGACTTTAATTGGTGTACACTGCAAAAACTTGTCTGGTCGAGTGGTGGTCAGTCGAGTTGTTTTTTTATTTTTTTAGTACGTAAATGAGTGTTGGAGAGTGATGTATGCGCGGTGTAAATAAAGTGATTTTAGTGGGTACTTTGGGTCGTGATCCTGAGGTGCGTTATACGCCGAATGGCAATGCGATTGCCAATTTGAATGTGGCGACTTCTGAACAGTGGACGGATAAACAGAGTGGTGATCGTCAGGAACGTACTGAATGGCATCGCGTGGTTATTTTCGGTAAGTTGGCGGAAATTGCCGGTCAGTACTTGAAAAAAGGCAGTCAAGTTTATCTTGAAGGCAAGTTGCAAACGCGCAAATGGCAAGATCAGTCTGGTCAGGAGCGTTACAGCACTGAAGTGGTGTTGGATGTGAATGGTCAAATGCAAATGCTGGGTGGTCGCAACGATAACCGTGGTGGTCATGCCGAAATGGCTGATAGCGGTTACGGTGGGGATATGGGTGGTTATGGTGGCGGTGCACCGTCTCGTGCGTCCGCACAACCAGCACGTCCGGCTGCTTCAGCACCACCTGCTTTTGGTCCTGACCTAGATGATGATATCCCTTTTTAATTCAATCGATTAGAGTTATTAAAGCCAGCAATATGCTGGTTTTTTTATGCGCTTTTTTCAGCCATTCATTTATTTGTTGCTGAACTGCAAAATAACTCATCGTCTTTAATATTGCATATTGTACGTGTTAGTAATATATTAACAACAAGGCAATAACATTGAGCAATCGACTATGATTTTTTTACCTACTTTGGCCGCATTGGTTTCGACCTATCAGGCCTTTAACCGTTATGCTTCTGAAGACATTAAGCAGTTTGAGTTAACCATGACACAATTTGATTTAATCGCTACCTTGGGCAATCAGCCAGCGATGACTTTTAAAGAGTTAGGTGAGAAAACTTTGGTGACTAAAGGAACCTTGACGGGCGTGGTTGAAAGATTGGTCGCTAAGGGTTTGCTCGAAACGCGCTGCAACCCCGATGATGCACGCAGTCAGTTGGTGGGATTAACGATGCTAGGACAAAGCTTATTTGAATCGATTTTTCCTAATCATCTGTCCCATTTAGAAAAAGCCTTTGCTCAGTTGAGTGAAGCAGAGTTGGCGCAATTAACCCAGTTGTTGCTGAAATTAAAACATAATTTTCAATCGTGAGGATGACATGATGCAAACACTAAACGCACCTTTTACCTTGGTCGCCCGACTGTTGTTGTCGGCTATTTTTATCAGCGCTGGACTTTCTAAAATAACGGGATTTGAAGGTGCTGTGGGCTACATTGAGGCCTATGGGTTGCCGATGGCCAGCGTGGTCGCGGTATTGACCATTATATTAGAAGTGGTTGCTGGTATTGCCCTGTTGGTGGGCTTTCAAGCCCGTTTGGCGGCTTTCCTGTTGGGTGGTTTTACCTTAATAGCAGCAGTGATTTTCCATGCATTCTGGGCGGTACCAGCCGATCAAGCCTATATGCAACAGTTGATGTTTATGAAAAACCTGAGCATCGCTGGCGGTTTGTTTATGGTCACGGCGATGGGCAGCGGTGCTTGGTCTTTAGATCAACGTCGTTCGGCTTAATTCGCCACACTCAATATAGGATAAAGGAGTGACGCTATGATTCAAATTCGTCGTTCTGCTGAAAGAGGTTACGCCGATCATGGGTGGCTGAAAAGCCATCACTCTTTCTCTTTTGCTCGTTATTACGATCCCAACTTTATGGGCTGGGGTAATCTTAGGGTCATTAATGAAGATAGAGTAGCAGCAGGTCAGGGTTTTGGTGAACATGGGCATAAGGATATGGAAATCATCAGCTATGTCATTTCAGGTTCACTGGCGCACAGCGATAGCATGGGTAACTCGGCTTCTATTCCACCCGGTGATGTACAGCGTATGAGTGCCGGACGTGGGGTCAGACACAGTGAATACAACCATGAGCGGGATAAAGAAACGCATTTTCTACAAATTTGGATTGAGCCAAAAGAGTTGGGAATCGATGCGAGTTATGAACAAAAATCGATTGTTCCTGCCACTAAACGAGGTCAGTTGAAGTTGGTGGCGGCACCCGAAGGCGGGATAGATTGTGTGGTGATTCATGCTGATGCCAAGCTTTATGCTGGGTTGTTTGACGGGCATGAGTCGGCACAATTAGGGATTGATCCATCCCGTAAAGCTTATGTTCACCTAATCAAGGGAAAGTTGAGGGTGAATGGCATTGAATTGTCGGCTGGTGATGCGTTAATGATGGCGCAAGAGTCAGCAATTGAGTTGTCGCAAGGCAATGAGGCTGAAGTTTTAGTATTTGATTTGTCAGCTAATTGTCGGGTCTCAACTGGTTATAAACTTTTTTAACAAATAACTCAGGATGGGTTTTCTGCCATTCCTTAAGTTTAGCGACAGGGGTAACATGCCCAAG
>NCFI01000091.1 GCA_002281095.1 Thiotrichales bacterium 35-46-9
ACAAATCAGCCACATTACCGAAGCCGCTATGCGTGGCGAGTTGAATTTCGAACAATCCTTAACCAAACGTGTTGCTCTATTAAAAGGCACACCTTTGTCGGCGTTGGAAACAGTCTACCAACAACGCTTAAAACTCAATGAAGGGGCTGAACAGCTGATTGAAGTGACCAAGGCGAGAGACATTAAGTTTGCTTTGGTGTCAGGCGGTTTTACCTTCTTTACCGACCGCTTGCAAGCACGACTGGCATTGGACTTCACGCGTGCCAATGTGTTGGGCTTTGACGATAATCAACACACCAACGGAGAAGTCGTGGGTGGCATTATTGGTGCAGAAGCCAAGCGTGAGTTTTTACTCGAACTTTGCGATCAGCTGGGTATTGGTCCGAATCAAGCCATTGCCGTGGGTGATGGCGCTAACGACCTACGCATGATGCAAGATGCGGGGCTTTCAGTGGCTTACCATGCCAAACCCACAGTACAAGCTGCCGCCGATACTGCTCTCAACCATCGTGGGTTGGATGCCATTCTCGACTTTTTGGTGTAATATCCCTAAACAGGCCTAGTACAAATAGTCGACTAGGCCGTTTAATCGCACAGGGAGCAACTCCATGCAACGCATACTTCTGGGTCTAATCAGCGTCTTAATCCTCAGCTTCGCCTCTCTATGGTTGCTACTCTTTACCAGCACCGGTAATGGACTGATCAAGCCTTGGCTGGAAAGTTACATCCAAAGCTATGTGCCAGATGCAAAGCTTGAAGCTTTTAGCTTGCGCCCTGAGCAAACACAACTCACCCTATCGCTCAAACAAAATGCGCGCTTAGAAGTCGATGCAACAAGCAACTTATGGCAACAAAGCGCACGAGGCACTTGGCGCCTACATGCGACGGATCTTTCAGAACTGAACGCTCTCTTACCCCTTGCCCTAGGCGGTGCGATGAGTAGCGAAGGTCGTTTTAACATTACTCCCGATGCCTTATCAGCCGATGGCAAACTGCAATTACCGCACAGTCTACTCAACTTCCACGCCCAACAAGCCAGCGCAAACACCCCTATTCGAGCGCAGCTTTCTGGCGACTTGGCCTTAACCGACTTATGGACGCTGCTACAACAACCCAAACTCGCTTCAGGCACCTTGTCCGTGTCCACTTCCGCTGACATTCCACGTCAAGCCCCCTTGAAATTAGGCGGGCAAGTGAAACTGACCGTGCCAGATGGCGTAGCTTATCATCAAGCCATTAATCAACTCAGCGAATTACAACTGCCACAAGACCAACCTTTTAGTTTTAGCAGTCATAGTGACATCGTATCCGGCAATAGTTTAAGCAAGCTACAAGTCAGCAGTCCCTTAGCCCAAATCCAGCTCAGCGATTTACGTTATGTGTTAGGCAGTGACGATATCAGCACACAACATGAAATGCAGGTCAATGACCTAACTCGCCTCGTCTTCCTGACACAATTCCCCTTGCATGGCTCACTAACAACAACGGGTGATGCGCTACTGAATCTCAAAACAAAATCCCTCACCGCCACAGCCAACAGCGACACCTTGGGTGGACGCGTTAACGTCAAGCTAGCAAACCAACAGCTCACAGCGACAATGCAAGACTTATCAGCCGTTGAATTGTCGCGTTTACTGGGCATGAAACCGGTATTTAAATCTCAACTCGAAGGTCAACTGAATTACCATATTGCCCAACAACAAGGCACCTTTTCTGCTTTACTGTCTGATGGTCAAATTCTACCTAACGACGTCAGTGCCTTACTCCATCAAGCAGCGCGTTTTGATATTACGCGCGAGGTTTATAAAACCGTTACCAGCACGGGCGACATTCAACAAAAAATGATTACGGCCGATTTGGATATGCAAAGTCGCCTCACACAGATCACCAGCCAAGGCGCACGCATCGACCTAAACCAGCAGCAGTTGGACATGTTACTGAATGTGGCGATTCAAGGACTCAAACTGCCTGTGCGCCTAAAAGGTGAGTTGACCAGCCCTGGCGTTAGTGCCGACTTTACTGGTTTGTTGCAACAAAATCTAAAGCAAAAAACCGAAAAAGCGGCGCAAGAAGCCATTGAAAAAGAGAAGGAAAAACTTCAGCAACAGTTTAAGTTACCGAAGCTGTTTTAAGACATCATCCATGTTTGCTACCCGCACAAGTTGGGCTTTCGGGTATCTCATAGCCACGGTCTTGCCATTCGTCTGGCGTGTAAGTATGAATGCCTAGCGCATGAACCACGCCGCCCGTAACTGGCGCAACCACCTGTTGCACTTTGCGATGACGAGCGACTAATCCCATGCCCTCAAAGGCATCGCTCACTACCGTGACTTTAAAATGCGAATTACCGCCCTTACCACTGCTATGCAAATGGCTCTCGTTATCCACTTCAATAAAGTCGGGTGATAATTCGGTGGTTAATAATTGCGTGATTGCTTGTTCTAACGACATAATTTTTACTCGGCCACGCTTTGGACAATATCATCGAGCAAACGATGAATCGGTTGATAAACTTTCAGTTTAGGAGGAATCCGGTAACTGACAAATACTTTGTTTGGCTCCGCAGCTAAGGTATAAACCGAAATACCATAAGGACACAGCGCAATGTTATGCACATTATCGCGCATCATCGCTTGCGATAAATCGGCCTTACAGAATAAAACCGTTTCACCACCCGTGGCGTAGATACCTTGTTTGTAACCCAAATCGGTACTGGTACGATCAATCATATCTTTAACATGAGACACGGCACTAATGACCATACCACGCTCTTCAATCGCTGCTGTCAGGTCTTCGCGCACCTGCTCATAGGTTTTACCCGGCAAAGTATAAACCATCGCCTCACTGATTTTCTGCGGTTTGATGGGAGCCGACACAGCTAACGAGGACCAAGCCAAGGCAAATAAGGGAATCGACAGTAAGGCTTTCATCATTTTGTATCCTATTTCACAGTTGAACACGAAGCATTTTAACATGCGCCTTTTCATTCCGTATAATAAGCCTAATTTGCGCGCAAAAATAAGGAAGGTTTATGAGTAGCACTATCCAAATTACCATTGAAGGCTTAGGCAGCATCCCGTGGCAAGGTCAAAATAGCCTATTGGAAGCACTCGAAGAAGCAGGCATTGATATCAACTACAGCTGTCGCGCTGGCATTTGTGCTGCCTGTCGAGCCAAGCTGATCAGTGGCGACATCAGTTGGCGTAACCAACCTATCTTAGCTCTCGGTGAAGCGGATATTTTAACCTGCTCTGTGGTGCCTACCTCGGATATTGTCATTCAATTACCCGATTAAATTATTGTCCACCATACAAACGCTGATAAACACTGCCATCGACAGCCACCAAGTCATCATGCGAGCCTTGTTCAATAATTTGGCCATTATCGAAAACCAACACCCTATCTGCCTCCTTTACGGCCGATAAGCGATGCGCAATCACCAACAAGGTTCGACCGCGTAAGAAATCGCGCATGGCTTCATGCAGCTTAGCTTCGGTATGGGTATCGAGCATCGAAGTGGCTTCATCTAAAATCACCACCTGTGGCTGCGCCAGCATCATCCGCGCAATAGCTAACCGCTGACGCTGACCACCCGATAAGCGTACCCCATTTCTGCCCAGCACGGTATCCAAGCCATTAGACATGGCTTCGACCGTTTCGGTCAGTTGTGCCACGCGTAAGACATTCCATAAGTCATCATCATGAGCGGGTAAGCCCAGTGTTAAATTGGCACGCAGCGTATCATTGAATAACATCGGTTGTTGCAGTACCACACCGACATGATCACGCACTTGCTCGAATCCCAATTCCGTTACCGGTTGGTCGCCGTAATATATCTGCCCTTCATTAGGCGCATAAAGACCCAATAACAACTGAACCAAGGTCGATTTACCCGCACCGGAAACGCCAACTAAAGCTACCTGCTCACCGGGTTCAATCGACAAAGACACTTTATCTAGGACTGGAGGTGAGTCGGGATAAGCAAAACTCACCTGCTCTAATCGAATCGGCAATGCATGACCCGAATCAAAAGCCTGTACTTTGGCGTTATAACGCACCTCTTCTTCCGATTCTAACAATTGATTAATCCGTCCCAAGGCGGCCTTAGCGCCATAATAGGAATATTGCACCGACAACAATTCTTGCACTGGTCCCATCATGAACCAGAGATAACCGAAGACACCGATCATCTGACCAATGGTTAAATCAGAAAGCAGCACCGTCAGCATTGCCACAGCACGAAAGACCTCAAACCCCGCCAAAAAAATACCAAACGAAAAGCGGGATAAGGCATCGGTTTTCCAGCCCGAAGCAATGGCAGCAGAACGCACTTCTTGTGCTGCGAGTTTTGCTCTTTCTAAAAAGCGCTTATCCGCATTCACTGCACGCAATTGCTGCATGGCGTCTAAGGTTTCTGCGACCGATTGGGACAACAGTTCGAAAGCCCCATTTTCACGTTGCTTCCAGTTTTTGACCTTTTTACCTAACACCATAGTTAAGCCAATCACAAACGGATTCAAAAATAAGATAATGAGCGCCAGCTGCCAATGAATCCACAGTAACACCACGGCTACACCGACAATACTCAGGATCGCTACCAGTACCTTAGCCACAGTTTCGCCCAAAAACTTATCGACCGTCTCCACATCGGTCAGTAATCGCGCCGTTACTTGCCCGGAGCCTAAGGACTCATAAACACGCATACTGACGCGCGATAACTTATCCAACAACTGTTCACGTACCGACAGAGTAACCGTTTTCGCAATAGAGACAAACAAACGGGTCGTCGCCACACCGAGCAGCAGACTGCCCAAGCGCAGCGCAATGGTAATCACCATTACGGTGAGTACCACCGCCATAGGTCCCATCCAAGATTCAGGCAACAAGCCATCTACCATACTGGTCAAAGTTGCTGGCTGATTAAGCAACACCTCATCCACCAACAAGGGCATCAGCAAGGGCACAGGCACCGCCACTAACGCCCCCAACACTGCTAAAACCTGCCCAAAAGCGAGTGCTTTTTTATGTTGTTTAATCGATTGCCATAAACTCGATAGCGTAATCATTTCGTAAATTGTCCCATTCGTTAATCTAGCAGTAACATTGTAGCATTCTACCGATACTTAACAGAGGCATAAAAAAACCCCACAATTTCTTGCGGGGTTTTTCTGCGTAGAGATACATCAAACCGTTATGAGCGGTTCACATGGCGAGACGCCCGGAGCACAGAGGAAAGCATGTACAAACAGTACATAACTGACTCGAGCACCGCGCAACAAAGCAAGGTGACCGCGCAATAGGTTTGAATTACATACCCATGTCGCCCATGCCACCTGCAGGCGCAGCAGCACCATCTTTCTTAGGTAGGTCAGCAACCATCGCTTCAGTCGTAATAATCAACGAAGAAACAGAAGCCGCATTTTGCAATGCAGAACGCGTTACTTTCGCTGGGTCGATAATACCCATTTCGAACATATCGCCGTAAACTTCGTTAGCAGCATCAAAACCATGAGAAGTACCTGAGCCTTCCAATACTTTATTGATAACCACAGAACCTTCTAAACCACAGTTACCAACGATCATACGGATAGGCTCTTGCATCGCGCGACAAGCAATCTTGATACCCATATCTTGGTCAGGATTGTCACCTTTCAACGATTTGATGCTTTCAGCAATACGTAACAAAGTCACACCACCACCAGGAACAATACCTTCTTCAACCGCAGCACGAGTGGCATGCAACGCATCTTCTACGCGGTCTTTCTTCTCTTTCATTTCAACTTCTGTTGACGCACCGATTTTCAATACCGCAACACCACCAGCTAACTTAGCTAAACGCTCTTGTAGTTTTTCACGGTCATAATCAGAAGTGGTTTGCTCCATTTGAGCACGAATTTGCGCAACGCGTGCTTCGATGTCCGCTTTAGCGCCAGCACCATCAATGATGGTTGTGCTGTCCTTGCCAACAACGATACGTTTTGCTTGACCCAACTCGTTCAACGTAACTGATTCTAAGGTCAAGCCGATTTCTTCAGAAATCAAGGTACCGCCAGTTAAAATCGCGATATCTTGCATGATCGCTTTACGGCGCTCACCAAAACCAGGCGCTTTAACCGCCGCGACTTTCACAATGCCACGCATGCTGTTGATGACCAAAGTCGCTAGCGCTTCGCCTTCGATATCTTCAGCAATAATCAACAATGGGCGACCTGATTTAGCCACAGCTTCTAACGCAGGAATCAAATCACGAATGCTGCTGATTTTTTTGTCAAACAACAACACAAATGGGTTATCCATTTCAGCCGTCATGTTTTGTTGGTTGTTGACGAAGTAAGGTGACAGGTAACCACGGTCAAAGTCCATACCTTCAACAACATCTAGCTCGTCGATTAACGAAGAACCTTCTTCAACGGTGATGACACCTTCTTTGCCAACGCGTTCCATTGCCTGAGCAATTAAGTCACCAATCGTTTTATCCGAGTTAGCCGAAATGGTTCCGACTTGAGCAATATCTGCTGTAGTCGCACAAGGCTTAGACATTTTTTTGATCTCTTCAACTGCAGCAATCACTGCCTTGTCGATACCACGTTTGATGTCCATTGGGTTCATACCCGCTGCAACCGACTTCATACCTTCACGAACGATCGCCTGCGCCAACACAGTCGCCGTCGTTGTACCGTCACCAGCCGCATCATTGGTTTGAGAAGCAACGGTTTTAACCAGCTGCGCACCCATGTTCATGAATTTATCTTCTAATTCGATTTCACGCGCCACAGACACACCGTCTTTCGTTACGGTTGGTGCACCGAAAGATTTTTCTAGCACCACGTTACGACCTTTAGGACCCAGTGTTACTTTAACGGCATTCGCTAAAATATTAACACCTTCAACCATACGTTCGCGCGCATCAACACCAAATTTCACATCTTTAGCTGACATCTTAAATTCCTTAAATTTTAACTAAATTGTTTCGTTACTAATCATAAACTGCTACGGCAACTGAACCGTAAAGTGATAAACCGTCACGAGCAGACAAAGTTGCTAGGCGCTAGGCGCACAACACAAGGAATGTACATCAGTACATGACGCAGTGTGAGCACCGCAGCAACAACGCAAGGTGTCTACGCAGTAGGTTTAGCCTAGGATAGCGATGATGTCATCTTCACGCATCACCAACACATCCGCACCATCAACTTTCACTTCCTGACCTGCGTACTTACCAAATAAGACTTTATCGCCTACTTTAACGCTCATTGGCACGATGTTACCGTTATCCGCACGCTTACCTTCACCAACGGCTAAAATTTCACCCTTAGCAGGCTTTTCTTTAGCGCTGTCAGGCAACACGATACCACCAGCCGTGGTTTTTTCTTCTTCCATACGTTTAACAACAACGCGATCGCTCAAAGGACGCAAATTCATGTCTTACTTCTCCTAAACTAAAAAAATTGCTTACCAAAGTTAACCCGATTCGATAGCATTCCGCTATCGGCCTTGATTGCACTATGGCAAATCATGCTCAGTGGCTATATGGTGACAAGAACAATAGAGTTCAAGGGGAAAAATAAAAATATTTTTCCCGATA
>NCFI01000140.1 GCA_002281095.1 Thiotrichales bacterium 35-46-9
GTATGACATAAAACTAGGGTGGTCAAAATTGGACGCTGTTTTACCCTATAAACTGGTCATTTTTGCACGCTGATTGACAGCTTTTGGCTTTATTACCCCTTGGATTGCCGCCATTGGCATGTCGGCCAGTTCTTTATTCGTGGTAGCCAATGCGTTAAGATTGAAACGTTAGCATCAACCCTATTTTTTAATGACGTAACTTAGGAATAACAATGAACGAAACCAATCGTAATCACAAAAATCTATGGATGGGATTAGGCATTATTGCCGGATTTTTCATCATTCTTACCATCGCAGTGGGTGTTAAATGGATGAACAACGATCCCCGTTTAGCCAATAAAGTCGATGCTAGTGTGTTAAAAATTTTCCCGCATCCCATTGCCATTCCTAGCGCCAGCCTGATCGACAAAGAGGGCAAACCTTTTGACTTTAACCAACTGAAAAACCGTTGGACTCTCCTGTATTTTGGCTACACCCTTTGTCCGGATATTTGTCCTACTGAATTAACAGCACTAGCGGGTGTATTGGAGCAGTTGCGCGAACAAAAAGTAAAGGCTGCACATGGCGTCCTATTTGTTTCTGTCGATCAACAACGAGACACACCCGATCGCTTACGCCAATTTGTCGATTACTTTGACGCCAGCATTCAAGCCGTTTCAGGTGAGGAAAGCGAACTGCGCATTATGGCTCAACCCATCGGCGCAGCTTGGGATAAAGTCGCCCAATTCGATGAGCATGGTCAACCCGATCAAAACAACTACCTGATTAACCACACCACTTCTATTTTACTGGTCGATCCGCAAGGGCGTGCTGTTGGTGTTTTCCCCACACCACACAACCCAGAAGCCATGGCAAAAGCCTTTATGACCGTTGTACCCGAATAATAACCCATTGATTAAGGAATATCATTGATGACCTCACTTAAACACCTGTTGGCGCTTGGCCTTGTAATTCCCGCTGTCGCATTTGCCGATATTAGCGTCAAAGAAGCTTGGATTCCCGAAGCACCACCCACAGCGCAAGCGATGGGCGCATTTATGATCATCGAAAACAGCGATGCGCAAAGCGTGAAGGTGATTAAAGCTAGCGCACCGAATTTTGACCGTATCGAACTACACGAATCAATTGAAGAAAATGGCATGCACAAAATGATTGCCCAGCCCTTTTTAACCATTCCGGAAAAAGGTAGTTTAGAGCTAAAACCCGGTGGTTACCACATCATGCTCATTGGTGT
>NCFI01000141.1 GCA_002281095.1 Thiotrichales bacterium 35-46-9
ACCCAACCGAGCCAAACAAGTTCCGTACTTTGGGTAACTACTGGCCATACCTAACGTCATTCCACGACTATATCGTTCGTGCAATGCCTTTCTTCGTTCCGGTTAACGAAGCGATTGGTGATGCTGGCTACCTAGGTATTACTGGTTTCGTGGCTTTCGCTGACGGCCTAACCTACGATGGCGGTAAAGCATTAACAGAAGATACCTTCTTTGACAGTGAAATGTTGATGAAAGTCAGCAAAGAAATGCCAAACGCAGATAAGTTCTTCTGTGACGACCGTCCTTCTACTCGTACAACCCGTTGCATGACCAACTGTGATGACTCAGTAGTTGGTGATGGTAAAGGTAATACCAAAAACTTCCAACGTGCGTTGGTTGGACCTGATGGTAAACCTCAGTACAACGTGTTACAACGTGAAGACGGTGTGGACGTAGCAGCTGGCGTTGGTAAGAGCGATCACTAACTCTGGCCTGAACTCTGAGTGCTTAGGCGCTCAGAGCTTCTTCTCAATAGCCAAAACTTCTTTATCAATAAACCTATTGCCTAGGCAGTAAGCTTATCGATAAGGATAATCTCCTTGGAGTGTCGTGCATTATGAACAGCCTCATTGACCCCTTCAATCGTAAAATCGAATATCTACGCATTTCAGTAACCGATAAATGCAATTATCGCTGTAGTTATTGCATGCCCGAACAAGGCGCTCATCCCGAAGGCAATCACACCGAATATCTGAGCTATGATGAACTAGCGCGTATTGCTAAAGTATTCGCTGAATTAGGTGTATGGAAATTTCGTCTGACGGGTGGTGAACCACTCATTCGCAAAAACCTGCACGAGCTGGCTGGCAAAATTAGCGCGCTACCAGGTGTAAAAGACATCGCCCTATCGACCAATGCCGAGCGCTTGGCTGATCAAGCACAGGCGCTCTTTAACGCTGGTGTGAAACGTACAAATGTTTCTATTGATACGCTTGACCCGGTGAAGTTTGAGCGCATTACACGTGGCGGAAACTTGGCTAAGGTCAAGGCTGGAATTGATGCCGCCATTGCGGTGGGCATGACGCCCATTAAACTGAACATGGTGGTGATGAAAAACACCAACTTCGATGACATCCCCGCCATGCTGGATTATGCCATTGAAAAAGGCGCTTACTTGCGTTTTATCGAAACTATGCCTATTGGTTCTGCTGGTATCAGC
>NCFI01000092.1 GCA_002281095.1 Thiotrichales bacterium 35-46-9
AACCCGTTACCATGCCCTCTAATTGATTGCGCAGCATAAACTGGCGTTGTGCTTGTTCAAAACGCTCTTTGGTAAAACCATTATTTTTCAGTACTTCGTCATAACGCTGCACTGAAAATACACCCTTATCTTGGAACATTTGTTGCGATTGAATCACCTGCGCCAACAGCTGATCACTCATGCCGAAACCTTCCTTCTGCATTTGTTGATCAATAGCACTGCGTTGAATCAGATCATCCAATACTTGCTGACGCAACTTATCTTCCTGTACCAAGCTGGTGTACATGTCACCAAAACTTTCTTGATATTGGCGTTTAACGTTCTCTAACGCACGCGCAAACTCATTCGCTTGGATAGGCTCACCATTTACCTTAGCAGCCACTTCAATACGGTCACCACTGGTAAACTGATCTAAACCGAATAAAGCAAAAGGAATAATAATGATCACAACGATCACCCAAGCGACCACGCCTTTTTAGCGCTCACGAATAAAAGCTAACATGTCTTAATTTCCGATCAATGGATGAATGAATTAAATGGCAAAGGGGTCACGCATAATCAGCGTTTCAACACGATCTGGCCCAGTCGATACCATATCAACAGGCACATTAATCATTTTTTCGAGGTAACGAATGTAAGCTTTTGCATTTTCAGGCAAATCGTCCCATTGTTGAACCCCAAGTGTTGACGTTTGCCAACCTGCTAAACGCTCATAAATGGGCGTACAACGGTGATAATCTTCAGCAGATAATGGCGGCATTTCAATGCGCTGACCATCCAATTCGTAAGCAACGCAAACGTCTAAATAGGCCAACTCATCCAACACATCAAGCTTGGTTAAACAAATACCAGTTAAGGAGTTAATTTGTGCCGAACGACGTAAGGCCACAGCATCGAACCAACCACAACGACGTTGGCGACCCGTGGTAGCACCAAACTCACGCCCTACCGTGCCAAGATGCTTACCGATTGGATCTCCTTGATCTTGCGCAGCATCATAATTCAATTCAGTTGGGAAAGGACCGCCACCGACACGCGTTGCATAAGCCTTGGTGATACCTAATACATAATCTAAATCACAAGGACCAATACCCGTTCCCGTAGCCGCTCCACCCGCAGTCGTGTTAGATGAAGTAACGTAAGGATAAGTACCCTGATCAATATCGAGCAATGTTCCTTGAGCGCCTTCAAACAAAACACTCTTACCCGCTTGATTTAGTTCGGTAATCATTTGTGGAATATCCGCCAACATCGGCAGTAAGCGTTCACGATAGGCTTTGCACTTCGCCAATTGTGCATCAACATCAACCGCTGGTTGCTTAAAGTAAGCAGTGAGTGTGAAGTTATGATAATCCATCACTTCACGCAATTTACGTTCAAACGCTTCAAAATCGATGAGATCGCCAACACGCAATCCTCGACGCGCTGCCTTATCTTCGTATGCTGGGCCAATACCACGACCCGTCGTTCCGATGGCTTTAGCACCACGTGCTAGCTCCCGTGCTTTGTCTAACGCAACGTGATAGTCCAGAATTAATGGACAAGCTTTACTTACTTTCATGCGTGAAGCAACTGTTACGCCAGCCGCTTCTAAATTATCCATTTCCTTAATCAGAGCATCGGGTGCTAACACAACGCCATTACCAATTAAGCACAAGACTTCATCACGCAAAATTCCCGAAGGAATCAAATGGAGAACTGTTTTTTTGCCTTCGATCACCAAGGTATGACCCGCATTGTGCCCACCCTGAAAACGAACGACTGCGGCAACACGATCTGTTAATAAATCGACGATTTTGCCTTTGCCTTCATCACCCCATTGCGTGCCAACCACGACTAAGTTCTTTTTTGCCATTATATTCAATGCCATTAATTGTATTAAGTTAGGTTAGATTCTATTCTATCGGTCACTGCGCATCACAACTGGGTTAACGCACTGCCCACTGATCATTGTCTTTGACCAGTTCCATATCACACTCTTGTTTTTGGCTAGCCCAATCGACATCAGGAAAACCAATGACCACGCTATGCCCTTCGTGACGCAACTGGTGAATCAGTGCCACCAATTTTAAGTCTGCCACGGCCGGAGCCAAAATACGCTTACGCTTCTTGGGATGTACTGGTAAAGGTAAATCCATTAATTGACGCAAATCTAGACTGAAACCCGTTGCCGGACGCGCCACACCGAAATCTGAGCCCGAATCATCGTATCGACCACCTGATGCAATCATCCGTTGACGACTAGGTTCGATCACACCGAACACGATACCCGTATGGTATTTAAAACCACGCAAATCGGTTAAATCGAGATGAATAGCCAAGTCTTCATGTGTCATCTTGAGATGTTGTACAACTTGTTTCAAACGCGCCAAGCTGGCATCAATGGTTTTATCCAAACGAGCTAACACCTTATCGGCATCAAGCAATACCTGTTGCGCATCTCCACAAAGTTTAGGCAAGGCCATCAACGCATCTTTTAAATGAGACTGACTGATCGACAATTCGCCACACCAGCTCGCCCATTCGGGTAAGGATTTACGTTGTAACATCGCTTGCGCTTGTGCATCTTGCTCTGCACTCAATCCCAACAAATTCGATAGCGCACGATAGATAGCAACATGACCAAGCGCTAAGGTTAAGTGAGATAAACCAATACGGTGACAAGTTGCCAACATCAGTTCCATCACTTCAATATCACTTTGCACACCCGCATGACCAAACAATTCAGCACCGACTTGAATGGGACTACGCGAACTACTCAACGCATTAGGACGAGCACGTAACACTTCCCCTGCATAACACAAACGAGAAGGCAACTTGGTATGTAAACGATGCGCGTCAATACGCGCCACTTGAGGCGTCATATCAGCACGCACACCCATCATTTTACCCGAAACTTGATCGACCAATTGACAGGTGTCTAGCTGCAAATCAACCGCTTTACCGGTTAATAAAGACTGAGTAAACTCAACCATCGGCGTCATCACCAAATCGTAACCCCAACGTGAAAACTCGTCTAACAGTTCACGACGCCAAAACTCGATTTGCTCTGCTTCTTTAGGAAGAATATCTTCAATCCCATCCGGCACTAACCAGCGCCCCATTTCCATCGACATACTCATTGCCTATTTATCTATTGCCATTTAAACGCTTATCTGCTGAATGTTCACAGTAAACGTTGCTCAATCTTACTTGCCCGAAGGTTGACGTAAAAAACGTAAAAATTCCGCATCACTATCCAAAATCAACACATCTCGCTTGTCTTTAAAGGCTTCACGATAAACGGATAATGAACGATAAAATGCAAAGAAATCGGCATTTTTGCTATGCGCTGCCGCATAAATATCGGTTGCTTTAGCATCACCGTCACCGCGTAACGCCTCTGCTTCCTTATAAGCCTCGGCCAATAGTACCGTACGCTGACGATCTGCATCAGCTCGAATACGTTCAGCTGCTTCCGAACCTTGTGAACGCAAGTCCTTAGCGACACGAATACGTTCAGCTTCCATACGACGATATACTGACTCGCTGACTTCTTTCGGCAAGTCAATACGCTTTAAACGAATGTCTAGCAACTCAATACCAAAATCTTTTGCTTGAGAACGAGCAGCATCTTCAATCGCTTCAACCATTTTCAAACGATCACCAGCAATCACGTCTTGCACCGTGCGAGAAGCAATTTCTGCACGTAACCCATCTTTAATAATTTGCGCTAAACGCATATTCGCTCGACGCACATCACCACCCATCGAGGTGTAGAACTGTTTGACATCAGAAATTCGCCACTTAACGAACGAATCGACAATCAAGTTTTTCTTTTCAAAGGTCAAGTAACGTTCTGGTTCCGCATCTAAGGTTTGGATACGTCCATCAAACTTCACCACATTGTTAACAAAAGGCAATTTAAAGTGCAAACCCGGCTCATACTCTGCATCAATTACCTGACCTAATTGCAGTTTAAGTGCTTTTTCATATTCATTGACGGTGAACACAGACATAGATAAGCCAATGACCAGTACACCTGCAGCCGTAGAAAATCCATTACGTAGTAAGCTCATTAACGTGCCTCCCGATTACGAAGGTTATCGCGCAATGAAGGCGCAGTGCGAACACCAGACGAAACTGAGGTGTCTGGTAAGGCATTCATTGCCGGTGTCGCTGGCAATCCTGACTTATCATCTTGCATCCACTTATCTAAAGGCAAGTACATCATTTGACCGCTTGATTTAGCCGATACCATGATTTTACTACTACTCCCTAACACCTGCTCAACCGTATCTAAATACATACGTTGTCTGGTCACTTCGGGCGCTTTTTGATACTGAGCTAAAATGCTATTAAAACGGCTAGCCTCACCTTCTGCACGTGAAACGACTTGCTCACGGTAGGCATTCGCCTCTTCCGTTAATCGCGCAGCCTGACCGCGTGCTTTAGGTAAAATATCATTAGCGTAAGCTTCCGCTTCGCTGATAAGGCGCTGACGATCCTCACGTGCTTTCACGACATCAGCAAAAGAAGCTTGTACTTGCTCTGGCGGTTGAGCATCTTGTAAGTTAACGCTGGTAATTTGTATGCCGGCTTTCAAGCTATCTAGAGCCTCCTGTGCATTTTCACGCACTTTAGCCACCAACTGAGTACGGCCATCGGTAAGCACAAAGTCCATTTTATTCTTACCAACAACATCACGTAACGCACTTTCTACAATTTCACGCAAGGCATTATCGGGATCAACGTTGTTAAATAGATAATTGCTGGCGTTGCGAATGTTATATTGAACGGCCAATTTGATATCGACAATATTTTCATCTTGCGTCAACATCAAAGACTCACCAGCGACATCACTGTTGGCATTTTTGACCGAGCGATAACCAATTTCTGCATTACGGATCTGCTCAACGTTGACTTTAGTGACGTCACCAATCGGTGTCGGCCAGTTCCAATGCGGTCCAGGTCCAGTTTCCTCGGTGAATGCGCCAAAAACCGTCACCACACCACGTTCTGCGGGATCAACGATATAGATACCGAAAGCCAGCCAAATCGCAACAGCAGCGCCGCCAACAACACCCATGCCAACACCCAAGCCTTCAGGGGGCGTTGCCGAGGAGTCATTCTGACCGCCGCTTTGTTGGCCAATCTTGCCCAAAAAGCCCTCTAACTGACGCTTAACTTGTTCAACCGCATCCGCTGATGAGTCTTTTCGTGGTGGACGATTTCCACCCCATGGATCTTGTCCAGGTTTCCCAGGTTCGTTCCAGGCCATACTGACCAACTCCCTTTTTGTGACATGAATAGAGACAAACTGGCAAATTCTAGGCGCTGAGCGCTTTTGATGCAAGCTGTTCTTTAAATTCAAAACGTGAATCTTGACAAATATCAGCCCATTGAGCCGGTGAAAGACGCAGGGTAAGCCAAGCTAATCCGTTCTCATCAAATGACTCTGATAATACTTGACCCGTAGCATAAAGCTGCGCTCTTTGCTTCCCTTCGCTGGCTGCTAAGGCAACCTTCACTTCGAGTTGTTCTCCTTCCAACTTTTCAGCGATAGCACGTATCAACAATGCCATACCTAATTCTGCTTTTGCTGAAACCCAAGCCTCACGAGAACCATCGGGCAGTGGTGGTGTGACATGCGCCTCAACCGTGGGAATACAAGCATCGATTTTATTGTAAACATGAATGATGGGAACGTCTTTAGCACCGATTTCTACTAAGACACTCATCACATCAGCTACTTTTTCATCTCTTCTTGGATCAGAAGCATCAATAATATGAATGAGCAAACTGGCATTCGTAGCTTCTTCTAAAGTTGATCGGAAAGCAGCTACCAAGTCATGCGGAATGTGACGAATAAAACCTACTGTGTCTGCCAAAGCACAAGGGCCAACGCCAGGCAAATGAATACGTCGTATGGTGGTATCCAAAGTCGCAAACAAGCGATCCTCAGCGTAAACGTCAGCACGAGTTAGCGCATTAAAAATAGTCGACTTACCCGCATTGGTATAACCAACCAACACGACCGTTGGCAATTCATTTTTGGCGCGCGATTTACGAGATAAATCACGATGACCGCGAACTTTCGCCAAACGCTTTTCTAGCATGATCATGCGTTCTTGAATTAAGCGACGATCACTTTCTAGCTGGGTCTCACCCGGACCACGTAAGCCAATACCACCCTTTTGCCGTTCCAAATGAGACCAACCGCCGACCAATCGGGTTGCCATATGTTTGAGCTGCGCCAACTCGACTTGGAGTTTACCTTCAAAAGACTGTGCCCTCTGCGCGAAGATGTCCAGAATCAAGCCGACACGATCAACGACCCGCATCTGACAATCATTGGATAAATTGCGCTCTTGACTGGGAGACAAGGCAAAGTTAACAATAATGACATCTGCTTCCAGAGCTTTAGCTAATTCGGCAATTTCTTCGACTTTGCCACTCCCCAGCAGCGTTCTGGCACGGAAATTACTCGGTTTAGCGATCACCAGCGCAACTTCAGTGACGCCTGCCGAATCAACCAGCTCACGAAACTCGCTCAAATCTTCAGCATGACTGGCATCATGAAGTTCAAGATGCACCAAAAGAGCACGCTCAGCGTGCCGCTGTTGCTCGATACGATGAAATAACTCAGCCAAACGACTTAATGCCTCGCTTACCAATAAACAAGGCGTTTAACAAGCCACAAAACTTATTCACCCACCACTTCGCTGCTTTCCTCGCCCTCTTCACCACCGAAATAACCCTTAGGATCACGAGCAGGAACGATGGTTGAAATAGCATGCTTGTAAACCATTTGCG
This sequence comes from Thiotrichales bacterium 35-46-9, assembly GCA_002281095.1. Lineage (GTDB taxonomy): Bacteria > Pseudomonadota > Gammaproteobacteria > Thiomicrospirales > Thiomicrospiraceae. The sequence goes on from NCFI01000092.1 coordinate 6,796, forward strand.
ATACCGTTGAGCGCAACATCACGACAAACTGATCGAATGAGTCAACACGACCTTGCAATTTAACACCGTTAACCAAGTAGATAGAGACAGGAATACGATCTTTACGCAGCGCATTTAAATAAGGATCTTGAATAGGTTGGGCTTTTGACATAGTTATTCTCCG
>NCFI01000093.1 GCA_002281095.1 Thiotrichales bacterium 35-46-9
ATCTTGTGGGCTGGCTAAGTCTTTTGATCCATTCTGAATAGACGCTCCGTTTTCTGGTTCATAAAAATCCATGACATCTGAATGAATCACATCAAGCGACAGGTTTCCAACACTAGCGGAGCGCCCCTTCTCAGTAATTTGAACAAAACCTCTTTGCGGATAATGAACTAAACCACCTTTTTTAAGATAAGACTTACCCCAAGCAATACGATTTTCAATCAAACGATCACCAGACTTGGTCGTTTGAGTTAACAACGCTTCTGGTAAGTTAGAATAAAACTTTTGCTCTACTAAACGGAGTAAATCACGCCCTTTAATAACCTGTCCATCTTTCAAGATATCTAAAATAGGCAAAAAGGTTTCATTAAACTTTGGCAATTCCATCATTCTAAGCTTCTTATTATTGTTAATAATGACAACGACACTGAGCTAACACAATCAACTCATCAACAAAGGTATAAATGAGACAAAACACTGCTGTAATTCTCAATGAAAAATATCCAGCAAGTTTTTTTAAGTCGTTCTGGTTTTCTCAGAGTGAATCGCTGTTTACTTCAACTCCGCCAAATAGCCAGCCAATGCCTTAATTTCATCCGCCGACAACTTAGCTGCAATCGGCATCATCATCGCAGACTGAGGACCTTTGGTTTTACCTGCTTTATAATCGTTTAACAAGCCCGCCAACTCATCTGCACTACGCCCAGCCAGCTTAGGAAAAGCGCCCTGACCTTGACCCGTCACTCCATGACATGCAGCACAAGTGGACTTATATTTTGCCGCTGCATCAAAAGCGATTGGTGCCGCTGGCTTTGGTTCTGCAACAGCAACCGCAGCAGTCGATGTCGTCGCTGGCATAGTGATATTGGTATTTTCGGTAATGGCTTTCGAAGCAGGCATTGTTGTCTCGGACTTGGCTTCAGCTTGCGGAGCTGATGCTACATTTTCTGCTGGTTTCTTAGCAGGTTCTTGATCGCCGCAACCCGTTAACAATACCGCTGCTGCTAATGATGTCCAAACTAGCTTTTTCATGATGCTCTTCCTTACCATGGGGTTAACGTGAAGTGTCAGTATACACCAGTAACGATTTTGTCCTACCGCAGATAAAAATCAAGTTAAGCCTGATGCCAAAACGGCGTGCCCAGCGTCGGTGTCGATGCCTGTGCGGTCGGGCGCGATGGAATCGGTCCTGCTTCGTAACACCAACGCCCTGCTTCGATGGCAGAGGCAAAAGCTTTTGCCATTTTCACGGGGTCAGCCGCTTGAGCGACAGCCGAATTGAGCAAACAGGCATCGTAACCCAACTCCATCACCTTAGCGGCATGGCTCGGCACGCCTAAGCCCGCATCGACAACCAAAAAAGCATCTGGCAAACGCACACGTATCGCCTCTAGCGCATAGAGGTTAATCGGACCTAATGCCGTACCAATGGGCGCTGCCCACGGCATAATCGCCGTCACACCTAAATCGTAAAGTTTGAGCGCCAGCACCAAATCATCGGTGGTGTAGGCAAACACTTTAAACCCTTCTTTGACCAACACTTCTGCTGCCTTAAGCAACTCAAAGGGATTCGGTTGCAAATTATAGTCATCGCCCAAGGTTTCCAACTTAATCCAATCGGTGCCAAAAATTTCCCGTGCCATCTGTGCTGTGGCAATCGCTTCTTGCGCCGTGTAACAGCCTGCGGTATTCGGTAATAACTGACATCCCGTATCTTGAATCATCGACCAGTAAGCATTACCACCACCCGCTTGTGGATTCAAACGACGCAACCCTACCGTAATCACCTGCGCCCCACTGGCTTTAACCGAATCCTGTAAATGCTGTGGCGACGGATACAAAGAAGAGCCAATAAAAAAGCGACTGTTAAAGGTTTTCCCGTCTAATACATAACTCATACTCACCCACCTTGTACTGGCGCAACAACATCAATCCGATCACCATTTTGAAGCTCTCGGCTGACATACTGCCCCTTAGGCACAAACTGTGTATTGATCGCACACGCCATGCGCTGATCGGCCGCATAGCCACGACCTTGCAAAAAATCAGCCAACATCATGCCTTGATGAATGGCAAAGCTTTCGCCATTAAAAGAAACCACAATGGTGGCGCATTGTTGACAACTCATGATGGATTCTCCCATAAATTCAACGCCCGCAAGACACACGCAGGCGCCAGCAAATAGCCATGCCGATACAAGCCATTAATCGTCAGCACGCCCTCTTTCCAGCCAACAAAAGGTAAATTATCGGGCAAGGCAGGACGCAAATTCACCGACCATTTCACGATATTCGCTTCGGCAAATCCCGAATGCAAACTATACAAAGCACTGAGCAATTCTAACGCCGAACGAACCGTGACCGAACTTTTATCTTCCGACTCTAACTCTGTTGCACCGATAATAAAACGATGATTCGCACGCGGCACGACATACAGCATATAACGTGGATGCATTAGCCGAACGGGACGTTGTAAAGTCACTTCAGGGGCATCAACCGTCAGCACTTCACCGCGTACACCACGCACCTGAAGATGCTGCTTAGCACCCACGCCACGCGCATCGACCACCAGATCAAAATGCAACCAACCGGCTGCTGTTTGCAGACGCTGTTCTTGTAACGAAAAAACAGGCGTTTGTTCATGCCAAACCACACCCAAGCGCGTTAACGCGGCTTGCAAGGCCATAAAAAGCTCGGCATTATCCACTTGCGCTTCCTCTGCCAACAAGACACCCTGACGAAAACGCCCCGCTAAAGCAGGCTCATAAGCATCAATATCAGCACCCGATAAGACTTGCACCGCTTGTGCGTGTTCGGCAGGCAAGCGATGCAATAGCAAGTCTTGAAAATGACGCAAACTACTGACATCGGGCGCGTGAGCCACCGCCAAACTGCCGTTATGACGATACATCACCGAGCAACCGCTATCGTGTTCGAGTTCCGCCATCCACTGCGGGTAAGTCGCCAACGAAATCATGCCTAAGCGAAACACTTCTGGCTCACTCACCGCCAATTCCGCAAAGGGAGAGATCATCGCCGCCGCCGTTGTGCCCGCCGCTTGCTCACCTGTTTTGCTATCGGCATCGAAGAGCGACACCGAATGACCCGCACGCGCCAGTCGCCACGCTAATAGACGTCCGACCAGCCCCGCGCCAGCAATCCCAATACGCATTAAGCGTAAATCTCGCTGCCAGCCGCCTTAAACTCCGCCGCCTTCGCCTTCATTTCCGCTTCCACATCCAACAACTGAATCACATTACCCGCTGGTAAGGGAACCGCCGACTGCGCTTGGGCAAAGTCACGGACTTCTTGCGAAATTTTCATCGAACAGAACTTAGGACCGCACATCGAACAGAAATGAGCGATTTTCGCCGACTCACGTGGCAAGGTGGCATCATGATAGGCTTTCGCCGTTTCAGGATCGAAACCCAAATTAAACTGATCTTCCCAACGAAATTCAAAACGCGATTTACTCAAGGCATCGTCACGCAGTTGCGCTCCGGGGAAGCCTTTGGCCAAATCGGCGGCATGGGCAGCAATTTTATAGGTGATGATGCCTGTTTTCACGTCGTGCTTATCAGGCAAGCCCAAATGCTCTTTCGGTGTCACATAACAGAGCATTGCCGTTCCATACCAACCAATTTGTGCCGCACCAATTGCCGAGGTGATATGGTCATAACCGGGTGCCACATCGGTCGTCAATGGACCCAGCGTGTAGAAAGGCGCTTCAAAGCAATCTGCTAGCTGCTTATCCATGTTTTCTTTAATCATCTGCATCGGCACATGACCTGGGCCTTCAATCATCACCTGCACATCGTGCTTCCACGCGATTTGCGTCAACTCGCCTAGCGTTTCTAACTCCGCGAACTGAGCACGGTCATTCGCATCGGCAATCGAACCGGGACGTAAGCCATCGCCCAAACTGAAGGCCACATCATAGGCTTTCATGATTTCACAAATTTCTTCGAAATGGGTGTATAAGAAGTTTTCTTGATGATGCGCCAAGCACCATTTCGCCATGATCGAACCACCACGCGATACAATGCCCGTGACACGATCAGCCGTATAGGGAATAAACGACAAACGCACACCCGCATGAATGGTAAAGTAGTCCACACCCTGCTCGGCTTGCTCGATCAAGGTATCACGGAACACTTCCCAACTCAGGTCTTCCACAATGCCGTTGACCTTTTCCAAAGCTTGATAAATCGGCACAGTGCCAATAGGAACGGGCGAATTACGCACAATCCACTCGCGTGTTTCGTGAATATTATTGCCGGTCGATAAATCCATCACCGTATCACCGCCCCAGCGAATTGACCACACCAGTTTTTCCACTTCTTCTTCAATGCTCGACGTAATCGCTGAGTTACCAATGTTCGAATTAATTTTCACCAAAAAATTACGGCCAATAATCATCGGTTCCGATTCAGGGTGATTGATGTTATTCGGGATAATGGCACGACCACGCGCAATTTCATCGCGTACAAACTCAGGGGTAATTTCTGCCAGCATAGTCGCGCCAAAGCTATGGCCTTTATGTTGCGGACGCTGCTGCGCCATAAACTCACCGACTTGCGCACGAAGCAGATTTTCACGAATCGCCACATACTCCATTTCTGGTGTGATGATACCTTTTTTCGCATAGTGCATGTGCGACACATTAATGCCCGCTTTGGCTTAGCGCGGTAAATGCTTACCTTCAAACTGAATGGCACGTAATTTCTCGTCGTTAGCACGTGCATTGCCATAGTCGCTACTGAGTCCAGCCAGTAATTCGGTATCACCCCGCTCTTCAATCCATGCCTCACGCAGGCGCGGCAGCCCCCGACGCACATTCACTTGATAATCGGCATCGGTAAAAGGGCCAGAGGTATCATAAACACGAATCGGCGGATTGGGCGTTGCTTGTGTCTCATCTTTATTGATGACGAGGGTATCGGTTTGCGCAATCTCACGAAAAGGCACACGAATATCGGCACGCGATCCTTGAATGTAGACTTTCTTCGAGTTGGGAAACGGCGTGGTGGTGATTTTATTGGCTAAATCCGTCAAATCAACGGTTAACTGGTTACGTGCCATGATGCAAAGCCCTCAAAATAAATACGGTTTGAGGGTGCTGGTGATTTGAACTGCAGTAACGACCTGCTTTGATAAACCCGTCTATGAGTGTTTAGGGCTGCTAGGCGTGCAGGAACGCAGAAAATGGGAGTGTATATAAAATACATGACCGTTTTCGAGTACCAAACAACAACGCAGAACAAACACGCAATAGGGTTTATGGCTTGCTTCCTTTACGCAGGTATTACCCTGATCAAGTTCACGGGTTCTGCCCCTAAAGGCAATCTCAGCTTCACCAGCACCCCGACAAGTTTGACCACATCATAACAAAGGCGGAGATGATTTGGCAATCAGCAGAGTGTGTTATGATTCAGGATGAAGATTCAATAATCTCAACGAGGTGCCTTATGTCCTTGCCTTGGTTTGACGCTTTACATCAACGCGCTTGCGATACTGATCGCCCTTTTGTACAAGCCGTAGAAGAGGTTTTTACCTCGGTTGCAGGCATTGCCGACACCCATCCTGAATGGAAACAAGCGGCTATTTTTGAGCGTCTACTCTTGCCCGATCGCGTCATTGAATTTAAGGTCGAATGGATTGATGACCACGGTCAAGTGCAAGTTAATCGAGGCTATCGCATTCAATACAACAATAGTCTAGGCCCTTATAAAGGCGGCCTGAGATTTCATCCGAGCGTCAACGCGGGTATTCTCAAATTTCTAGCCTTTGAACAGATTTTCAAAAATGCCTTAACGGGGCTGGCTCTAGGGGGTGCCAAGGGCGGCTCAGACTTCGACCCCAAAGGCAAAAGCGATGCCGAAATCATGCGCTTCTGCCAAGCCTTTATGCGTGCGCTCTATCCTTATATCGGCCCAATGGTCGATGTTCCTGCTGGCGATATTGGCGTCGGCAATCGGGAGCTGGGCTATTTATTTGCTGAATATAAACGCCTCACCCATCAATATAGCGGTGTCTTGACCGGCAAGCCGCTGTTGTTAGGCGGCTCGATTTTACGTCCCGAAGCCACTGGCTATGGTGTCGTTTACTTCGCACAACACCTGTTAGAAGATATCTATGCAGAAACCTTGACCGACAAGGTGTGTTGCGTTTCCGGTGCTGGCAATGTCGCCTTACACACCATCGAAAAACTGCAACAGGTGGGTGCGCTTGTCATCAGCTGTAGTGACAGTCAAGGAACCTTACATGATGCTCAAGGCATTGATCTCAAACTGGTTAAACAGCTCAAAGCCCAAGCGCAACCGCTTACGCATTATTTACATGAACACAGCCATGCCCAATTTATTCCCAGTAGCCAATATCCCACAGACGGCCACGCCGTATGGCGTTTAGCCTGTGATGCCGCTTTTCCCTGTGCAACACAAAATGAACTAACGCTTGCTGACGCACAAGCACTGGTAACGAATGGAGTTAGATTGGTGGTCGAAGCGGCCAATATGCCCTGTACCCCCGAAGCCATTGAATATTTCCTCCGTCAATCCATTGCTTTTGCCCCCGCCAAAGCAGCGAATGCAGGCGGCGTGGCCATCAGCCAACTAGAAATGGCACAAAACGCCAGTATGATTCGTTGGACTTATGCTGAAATCGATCAGCGCCTCAATGAAATTATGCGTCATATTTATCAACAGATTAAAGCGACAGCGATTGCTTACCACCAACCCAACAACCTCGTTGCCGGTGCCAATATTGCCGCTTTTAAACGCGTGGTCGAGGCGATGCTAC
>NCFI01000005.1:0-530 GCA_002281095.1 Thiotrichales bacterium 35-46-9
GCGTTATATCAATAGCCTGTATATAAAAGAAGGCGTGATAAAACACCCAGATCGGCCGGAAGCCGAGCGTTTTTGGAATTTCCCGTTAGCGGCGATTGAAGAGGCGTTGGTGAATGCGGTGTATCACCGATCTTATGAGATTCGTGAGCCGATTGAAATTCGCATTGAACGCAATGAGTTGATGGTATTAAGTTTCCCCGGGCCTGATCGTTCGATTCGCTTAGCGGACTTGCAAGCTGGTAAAGCAGTGAGTCGTCGTTATCGTAATCGGCGGATTGGTGAGTTTTTAAAAGAATTAGATTTAACTGAGGGTCGTTCGACTGGATTACCGAAAATTTTTAGAAAAATGGCGCAGAACGGCTCACCACCTCCCCTGTTTGCAACGGACGAAGACCGTAGTTATTTCCTAGTGCACCTGCCGGTACATGAGGCGTTTTATCAGTCTGAAAGTCTTGATGCCGGAGTTACCCCCGGAGTCACCCCCGGAGTCACCCCCGGAGTCACCCCCGGAGTCACCCCCGGAGTCACCC
>NCFI01000005.1:616-40221 GCA_002281095.1 Thiotrichales bacterium 35-46-9
AGTCACCCCCGGAGTCACCCCCGGAGTCACCCCCGGAGTCACCCCCGGAGTCACCCCCGGAGTCACCCCCGGAGTCACCCCCGGAGTCACCCCCGAAATCGGAAGGCTTTTAGAAAAACTTATCGGAGAAATGAGCCGTAGAGAACTAATGGATTCGCTTGGCTTAAAAGATGAAAAGCATTTTAGAGAAAACTATCAACAAACCGCCATTAGTCACGGTTTTATTGAAATGACACTGCCCGACAAACCCAATAGCCGTCTACAAAAATACCGCTTAACGCCACACGGCAAAGCCTATTTACAACAGATCAATAAGGAAAAAGCATGACATCTGCACCAATTATTTCTAAAGTATGGAGTTTTTGCACTACCCTGCGAGATGATGGTGTGGGCTATGGTGACTATCTGGAGCAACTCACCTATCTAATCTTCTTAAAAATGGCCGATGAGTACAGCAAACCACCCTACAACCGCAATGTTAGTATTCCCGAACAATACACATGGCAAACCTTAAAGACAAAAAGAGGGGCAGAGCTAGAAGTGCTCTACGTCGAGTTGTTACGTGCGTTGGGTACACAAAAAGGCATGTTAGGGCAAATTTTCACTAAGGCACAAAACAAAATTCAAGACCCCGCCAAACTGTATCGACTGATCGACATGGTTGATAGTACGCAATGGGTGATGATGGGCGCTGATGTGAAAGGCGACATTTACGAAGGTTTATTAGAAAAAAACGCCGAAGATACCAAATCTGGCGCAGGGCAATACTTTACGCCACGCGCGCTCATCCGAGCCATGGTCGAGTGTATTAGACCCGAACCGAACAAAACCATTGCCGACCCTTCTTGTGGTACAGGTGGCTTCTTTTTAGCAGCTTACGACTTCTTGACCAATCCAAATAATGGCATACTCGATAAAGCACAAAAAACTTTTTTGAAACATCACACTTTCTACGGTAACGAAATTGTCGCTAATACCCGCCGCATGTGCCTGATGAATATGTTTTTACACAACATTGGCGAAATTGATGGCGAGAGTCTGGTATCACCAAATGATGCTCTGGTTGCTTCTAGCCCTATCAGCTTTGACTACGTACTTGCCAACCCTCCGTTTGGTAAAAAAAGTTCGATGAGTTTTACCAACGATGAAGGCGAACAGGAAACGGATGATCTCACCTATAACCGTCAAGATTTTTGGGCAACCACATCAAACAAACAGCTTAACTTTTTGCAACACATTCGCACTATGTTAAAAACAACGGGAAAAGCAGCCGTCGTGGTACCCGATAATGTCTTGTTTGAAGGCGGAGCAGGTGAAATCATTCGCCGAAAACTCTTAGAAACGACCGAATTACACACCATTTTGCGTTTACCAACAGGCATTTTTTATGCTCAAGGTGTAAAGGCGAATGTGCTGTTTTTTGATAACCATCCCGCTAGTCCAACACCTTGGACTAAGTCAGTTTGGTACTACGACTACCGTACCAATGTGCATCATACGCTCAAGAAAAAACCGTTACGCTTTGAAGACTTGCAGGATTTTATCAATTGCTATCGTCCACACAATCGTCATGAGCGGCAAGCAACTTGGCACGCTGAACAACATCCTGAAGGTCGCTGGCGTCAGTTCAGCTACGATGAACTCATCGCCAGAGACAAAGCCAGCTTAGATGTTTTTTGGTTAAAAGATAAAAGTTTGACCGATTTAGATAACCTGCCAGAGCCAGATGACTTGGCCGAAGAAATCATTGAAAATCTGGAAGCAGGCTTAACGAGTTTTCGCGCGGTGTTGGCAGAGTTAGCATGAAATCCCTCATCCTCGGTGGAATGAAATCGGGCAAAAGCCACTTTGCCGAACAGCTTGCCATTCAACTGGAGCAGCCCGTTGTTTACATCGCCACAGCACAAGCATGGGATGATGAAATGCGCGAGCGCATTCGTATTCATCAACATCAACGCCCCAGCCAGTGGCAAACGGTTGAAATACCGCACCATTTGGCCTCTGCGCTGAAACAACATGACGCGCCCAAGCGTACGATTTTGGTCGATTGCTTAACGCTATGGATAACGCAACTGCTTTGTCATGATAATCCTGCGCTGTTGGCGCAAGAATTAACCGCTTTTCAAGCCTTATTGCCCAGCCTGCAAGCGAACCTGATTCTGGTCAGTAATGAAACCAACATGGGCGTCATTCCCATGGATGAACTCAGTCGCCGTTTTTGCGATACAGCTGGCAAACTACACCAGCAACTCGCGCTCACTATGGATAGCGTTGTGCTTACCGTGGCTGGCTTACCCCTATACGTTAAAGGAAAATCTTATGAACTGGACGCTGGCATCTTCAGCTATTCTTTGTACAGCTAGTCGAGAGGCCGCTATTGCCCGCCAAGCCGTATTAACCAAACCCGCAGGATCGCTCGGACAATTAGAAAGCATCGCCGTTCAACTAGCCGCCATGCAAGGTACAGACGCGCCCAGCATTCAGCGCCCTTATATTGCCATCTTTGCTGGCGATCATGGCATTGCTGCCGAGGGCGTATCCGCCTTTCCACAAGTGGTTACGGGCGAGATGATTCGTAACTTTGCACGTGGTGGAGCGGCGATTAGCGTACTAGCCAAAGCACAAAATGCACTATTACACGTCTATAATTGTGGTACAGCCTACCCTATCGAACCCCTAACGGGTGTGACGGATCGCAGCATTGCTGCAGGTACATTTAACTTTTTACAGCAAGCGGCCATGACCGAAACGCAATGCAGTCAAGCCCTTGCTATTGGCAAAGAAGCGGTCGAAAATGCCTTAGCGCAAGGTTGCGATCTGTTCATTGCAGGAGAAATGGGCATTGCAAATACGACCCCAGCTACCGCGATTGCCAGCACTTTATTGTCGGTTGACCCAGCACAGATCACGGGTCGTGGTACGGGCATTGACGATGCAGTGCTTGCTCATAAAATTGAAGTGATTCGCCAAGGCATTGAACGCCATCAAATCGCACTCACCTCACCACTGAGGACCTTACAATACCTCGGTGGTTTTGAAATTGCCGCCATTGCAGGTGCTTATATCGCCGCTGCACAGGCTGGGCTACCCATCTTAATCGATGGCTTTATTAGTAGCGCCGCTGCGCTCGTGGCGGTGAAACACAATCCAAGCGTGCGCGACTGGATGCTGTTTGCCCATGCCAGTGCCGAGCCAGGTCACGCCACCATGATGCAAGCACTAGCAGCCAAACCCCTACTCGATTTAGGCATGCGCTTGGGTGAGGGTTCTGGTGCTGGCGTTGCCATTAGCTTATTGCGTTTGGCTTGCGATTTGCACAACCAAATGGCGACTTTTGCCGATGCTGGTATTTCTAACAATTAGGGAAGGTCTGAATAATGGCTTTTACTCCGTAGCACTAGCCTTCCCCCACACCCCCATCCCATTTGTATTATGCAGATATTGCCTAGCGGCATAACAGGTTAACTTAAAAACGTCCCGCTCGATAATCACTAAATGCCTGACGAATTTCCGCTTCGCTATTCATAACAAAAGGGCCGCCAGCAACAATAGGTTGATTGAGCGGTTTACCAGAAACAAGCAAAAAACGGGTATTGGCTTGAGCGGTTAGCACAAACTGATCCTCTTCTTGAGAGAGTATGCCCATTTCCGCTGCCTGTAACCGCATCTCACCGACATCTATCGCACCATCATAAACATAACAATAAGCATGATGCCCGAAATCAATATCAAAACTCAGCGTTTTTGCTTCATCTACCACCACATCCAAAATCCTCGGTTGCGTTACCTCCCGCTGAATGGGACCAACAAAATCTGCAAACTTACCTGCAATCACTTTTACTTGGTAACCTTGCGCGGTGAACAGTGGGACATCTTTGGGTGCAATATCCGCCCACGCAGGTTCCGACATTTTTTGCTCACTCGGCAAATTCAACCAGAATTGAAAACCACGCATTAATCCGGCTTCTTGTGCTGGCATTTCAGAGTGAATGATGCCTTTTCCAGCACGCATCCACTGAACCCCACCGGCCTCAACGACACCTTTATTACCACGATTGTCTTGATGCTCCATACGACCAGCGAGCATATAAGTAATGGTTTCAAAGCCTCGGTGTGGATGCGGCGGAAAACCCGCGATATAGTCGTCAGCTTTATCCGAACCAAACTCATCTAGCATCAACCAAGGATCCAGCCTATGGTGATGCTCACTGGTCAGAACTCGTCGCAATTTAACGCCAGCACCATCACTGCCTGCTTGGCCTAGAACGCGTTGTTCGATACGTTTTTCTATCCACATAATCGCCTCCAACCTGATTAACCATGCAAAAAAATTGCTATTTGCTCTAGTTAGCGATATTATAGGCCAGTGAAAACAACAATTAAATCGAATTAAACTGCTTCTCAATTTAAAGAGATTAAATACAATGAAAACTCAACTTGAACATTGGCGCGTTTTAGATGCGGTGATTACTTGTGGTGGTGTTAGTCAGGCCGCTAAGGCTTTATTTCGTACACAATCCGCTGTCAGCTACAGTTTAAAACAGCTTGAAGAACAAGCTGGAGTTGAATTGTTAGTGTTGATTGGACGAAAACTGCACCTAACGCCAGCAGGCCATCAGTTACTGCAAGAAGCGCGGCAGATTCTTCAGCGTATGCAATTGCTCGACGAGCAAACAACGCTATTATCGCAGGGTATTGAATCGAGTATTACGATTGCAATTGAACAAGTTGCGCCCATGCGGCCGATTCTCAAGGCAATTGAAGCCATTCAAGACCTCTACCCTCACATTAATCTGCATTGGCATGAGCTTATTTTGTCTGAAGTCGATACAGCCTTCCACCAATACAATGCCGATCTCATTATTGCCACACATGTTCCTTTAAACCATACCGGTAAAGAATGGCTCAAAGTTGATTTAATTGGCGTGGTTTCTAAACATCACCCGCTCGCTAAAGCCGATTCCATTGAATTAAATGACCTTTCCGAATACACACAAGTTGTGGTTCGTGATAAAGGAAAAGGCGACAAAGACACCGGTTGGTTGGCCAGCCCCAAGCGCTACACCGTAGACAACATTCACACGGCGCAACAAATGGTACACGCTGGCTTGGCTTACGCATGGTTACCAGAACATGCTATTGCTCAACCGATTAATAAAGGTCAGCTTGTCAAGTTAGCATTAACCGAAGGCGATATGCAAGAAGCGCGCTTAAAAGTGATTTTGAATCCGAGTAAATCACAAGGTGAAGTGGTCACTACCCTACGTGATCAACTGATGAAAGTGGTTGAAAGTAAAAAATAAAGCAGCTAATCTACCTACGCTAGCAAGCTGCTAGCGTAGCATACCTACAGCCATCTCTACTCCTGCCACTAACTTCTCAATATCACTCGACTGATTATAAGCGGCAAAAGAAGCTCGCACCGTCGCGGGAACCTGATAGCGTTGCATCACTGGCTGTGCGCAATGATGACTGGCGCGCAAGCAAATCTGCTCATAGCCTAATAAAGTCGCCATATCAGAGGGATGCACACCATCAACAATGAAAGAAACTACCGCTTCTTTATGTGCCGCAGTACCAATAATACGTAGCCCATCAATCTGCTGCAACGCCTGAGTTGCCTGCGCCAACAAGGCTTGCTCATGCGCCATAATAGCCGACCATCCTAAAGACTCGACAAAGGCAATCGCTGGTGCTAATGCCAATACCCCTTCGATATTCGGTGTACCCGCTTCAAATTTGTAAGGAATATCGTTAAACGTTGTTTTTTCAAGCGTGACAGTCCGAATCATATCGCCGCCACCCATATAAGGCGGCAGGGCTTCTAACCAAGTGCGCTTACCATAAAGCACACCAACGCCAGTCGGACCATAAAGCTTGTGGCCAGAAAATGCCAGAAAATCACAATCCCAAGCCTGCACATCAATTGGCATATGCGCTATCGCTTGAGCGGCATCAACTAAAATAATCATGTCTGGGCGCACAGCTCTGACACGCGCAATCATCTGCTGCACGGGGTTCACGGTACCCAAGGCATTAGACACCGCAGTAAAAGCAAAGACCTTAACATCAGGCGTTAACTGAGACTCTAAGTCATCTAATAACAGTTCACCATTATCAGCCAGATACAGCGACTTCACCTGAATACCTTTATCGACTAACAACTGCCAAGGCACAATATTGGCATGATGCTCCATTTCGGTAATCAATACGGCATCACCCGCTTTAAGCAATTTACCTAGGCCAGCAGCTACCAAATTAATGCTTTGCGTCGTGCCCGTAGTAAATACCACTTCTTCACGCTCACCCGCATTGATAAATCGCTTCACCACATCCCGTGTTGCTTCAAAATCAGCCGTGGCACGCTCACTCAGTGGATAAAGCCCACGATGAATGTTGGAATAGCCCATTTCATAAAAGCGCTGTGCCGTTTCAATCACCGAACGCGGTTTTTGCGTGCTACTGGCACTATCCAGCCACACCAAATCGGGCTGATGAGTAAAGATAGGAAACTGCTGACGGACAGATAACATTAGCTCATCGCCTCAGTCAATTTTTGTTGAATAAGCGACTGCCAAGTCTCAGCCACTTCAGGCACAGAAACATCCGACACTGCCGCTTGCGCAAACGCCGCAGATACCATCAAACGTGCTGTTGCTTCTGGAATACCGCGCGCACGTAAATAAAAAATTTGCGTTTCATCGAGCGTACCGCTGGTAACGCCGTGTGTACAGCGCACATCATCGGCATAAATTTCGAGCTGTGGTTTACTGTTCGCTTGCGCTGTTGGCGATAACAACAGATTGTTGGTTGCCATATTGGCATCGGTTTTATCGGCACCTTTTTCGACCAGAATATCACCATGAAAGACACCGTTGGCTTGACCACCAATAGCAAAGCGATGCAACTGCTCAGAACGCGCATTCAAACAGGCATGGCGCGTATGGGTTCGCACATCTTGCGTTTGTTTAGCCAATGCCACCACACCCGTGGCCATGTTCGATTCGGCATTTTCTCCCAACACATTCACCGTGAAATGTTGACGAGACAAGAGGCCACTTGTCATCAGTGAACGTTGTATCAAACGCGCATCGCGCTGAAGACTCGCTGTTCTCCAGCCAAAGCTATAAGCAGAATCGGCCAAATCATGCCACAATAAATGCGTCAACTGCGCATTGTCAGACACGTCCAATTGCGAGTGCATGAAGATCACACCATCAGACACACCACTCATCACTTCAATCAATGTCAATTCTGCGCTTTGTCCTAAGGTGACTGACAAGGCTAGCGACTGCCCAACCCCAGCTTCACCCAAACAACGCACGACAATCGGACGCTCGATGCGTTGATTGTTAGCAACTTCAATCACCAGCTGAGAATTCAATCCCGCGACAGCCATAGCGGCTAAGGCGTCACCAGCTAATGACTGTGGCAAATGAGTTGCTGCAGAATCAATCTGCACTGACAGCCCCGATGGCAAGTCGCTTAATGAACTCGACAGACGCTCACTGAACTGTCCGTTAACCCAAACCAACTGAATGGCATTATCAGGCAGACTCAACTCAGGCAAACTGACCGATGACGCTACCTGCTCACTAGCCCATCGCAATGGTAGCTTCCAAAAACCGGCCAGACGCGTATATTTCCAGTCTTCATCTCTTGCAGTCGGCAGTGTTGCTTGCGCAAAATCCTGCAACGCCTCTTGCTGAGCTTCACTGACAGAGCGTGTTGCTTGCCAATCACTCAGTAAGGCCTGTAAACGCTGTTGCGCCTGCTCAGCGGGGTTAAGCAGTGGCGAGTGCGTCATAACCCAACTCCTCGATTTGCGCAACTAACTCCATACCACCCGATTTCACGATGCGACCTTGATACAAAATATGAATCACATCCGGTGCAACATATTCTAATAAGCGCTGATAATGCGTCACCAAGACAAAACCACGATCCGGCGAACGCATCGCATTCACGCCTTGAGCGACCGCTTTCAGCGCATCAATATCCAAACCCGAATCGGTTTCATCGAGAATACACAGGCTAGGTTCCAATAATGCCATTTGCAACATGTCATTACGCTTCTTCTCACCACCCGAAAAGCCGACGTTAACATCTCGCTCTAAAAACTCTTGGCGCATACCCAACAGTTTCATTTTCGCTTGCACAAGTTGACTGAATTCAAACATATCTAATTCCGACAAGCCTTTAGCCGTACGTACCGCATTCACCGCTGTTTGCAAAAACAGCTTATTGCTCACACCAGGAATTTCGACTGGGTATTGAAAAGCCAAAAATAGACCTGCTTGAGCGCGTTCTTCGGGATCCATGTCGAGTAAATCTTCACCATTGAGAGAAGCAGAACCCGCCGTGACTTCATAATCTTCACGCCCCGCCAGTACCGATGCTAATGAACTCTTACCCGCACCATTTGGCCCCATAATCGCATGCACTTCGCCCGCTTTAATGTTTAAATTCAGCCCACGCAAAACTTCTTTTTCGGCAACCGTCGCCTGTAAATTTTCAACTTCTAATAACATCTTTATTCCTCAGTGTAATCTATAAAACCGTCATGAGCGGCTTTAAGTGCTAGACGCAAGACGCACAGAACAAGGAGTGTACATCAGTACATGACGCTGTTCGAGCATCGCAGCAACAACGCAATTATGCCGCGCAATCGGTTTGAGTTAGCCTACGCTACCCTCTAAACTAATCGCCAACAACTTCTCGGCTTCAACGGCAAATTCCAATGGCAACTTCTGAAAGACTTCTTTACAAAAGCCATTCACAATCATCGAAATCGCATCTTCTTCGCGAATACCGCGTTGCGCACAATAGAAAAGCTGATCTTCACCCACATTCGAAGTCGTCGCTTCATGTTCAACTTGAGCGCTGGCATTTTGCACTTCCAAATACGGGAAAGTATGCGCACCACAGGTTTTGCCGATGAGCATTGAATCACACTGGGTAAAATTACGCGCGCCCTCAGCAGTTGGTAAAATTTTGACCAGTCCACGATAGACATTTTCACTTTTGCCCGCACTAATGCCTTTAGAAATAATGGTACTCTTGGTACGCTTACCAATGTGAATCATCTTAGTACCAGTATCGGCTTGCTGACGACGATTGGTGAGCGCTACGGAATAGAACTCGCCAACACTGTCATCACCCTCTAACACACAGCTCGGATACTTCCAAGTAATAGCAGAACCGGTTTCAGCCTGCGTCCATGACAACTTACTGCGTGCACCTTTACAAACGCCGCGCTTAGTAACGAAATTCAGAATACCGCCTTCACAATTTTCATCACCAGGGTACCAATTTTGCACCGTCGAATACTTCACTTCGGCATCGGCATGCACAATCACTTCGACCACAGCAGCATGTAATTGATAACTATCACGCACAGGTGCCGAACAGCCTTCGATATAACTCACCGAACTGCCTTCATCGGCAATGACAATGGTGCGCTCGAATTGACCCGTTTTCGCTTCATTGATGCGGAAATAAGTCGATAATGGCACAGGGCACTGCACGCCTTTGGGAATATAAACAAAAGTTCCATCAGAGGCCACGGCAGCGTTTAAACAGGCAAAAAAGTTATCGTGATGCGGTACCACTGTGCCGAGATATTTTTGTACCAATTCGGGATGATGTTGTACTGCGTCCGAGAAAGAGCAGAAAATCACACCATATTTTTCTAGCAATGCTCGTGATTTAGTGGTTGAAACTGATACCGAATCAAAAATCGCATCAACGGCAATTTCCGCGGCTTCTCCTTCAGCGCCCAAATGAATGCCCAATGCGGCAAACGCCTTCGCCACTTCGGGATCAATCTCGGATTCTTGCGGAGCCGCACCAGCACTTGCACAAGTATCACTGGTACAGCTAGCGCACTGAGGAGCTGAATAATAGCTATAATCTTGATAATCTAAGGGTGCATAGGTCGCTTTAGCCCAGTGAGGTTCATGCATAGTGAGCCAATGCTGGTAGGCTTTTAAACGAAAATCCAACATCCACTGTGGCTCATTCTTTTTAGCCGAAATCGCACGCACTACCGACTCATTTAACCCCTTAGCAAAGGTCTCCACCAAGGTGCGGGTTACAAAACCTTCCTTATAGGTGGACTGCGCCCCTAACAAGTCTTCAATTTCAACTTGTGTTTGCACCGTCAACTCCTAACATCATCCGTTCATTAATAGTTGACTATTTTAGTCAACTATTACCCTAAAAGTCCAGTTTTACCATTCCATTACGGCCTTTTTTGGCAATTACTGATCGCTTTTGCTTGATCTAACAGCCAAGCCGCATAACCACCTGAATAATTTGCACTTCCTAAAGGATCTGTCATAGCTTCGTTCAGGTTGGGAGCTAATGCTTTAAGCCAATCCATCGCCTTAGGTTCTAACTGAGGCTCACGCAAAAGACATCGTAATTCACCGTTGCGTAATCGCTGCTCCAATTGTGCCACTGAAGCAGCACCAATAGACTGCTCTGGCGTTTTCTGTACCATTGCGCCCTGAGTGAGACCATAATGGCGAAACAAATACCGCCATGCATCATGCATGACCAGCAAGGGTTCTGCCTGCATCGGCTGAAGTAATTGTTTAGCCTGTAAATCGGCTTGTTGAATATCGCGAATAAGCTGACTGGCATTCTGACGATAGTGTTCGGCATTCGCAGGGTCTCTGATGATTAACTCATCACGCACATGACCAATATAAGTTTGCACAATAGTAGGATCTAGCCATAAATGCATATCCCATGCACCCTGATGATGGTGATGATCATGACTGCCCGTCTGTTCCGCTTTCTGACGTATCTTTGCTTGCTGTACTGCCGTAGCTGGCAATAATTGAATGCCAGACGTATCTCGCATAGCGATCTGGCCACGCTTTAACTGCCTTAATGGCTTCACTAACCAAGACTCAAAATCTTCACCCACCCATAATACAAGATCAGCTTTTTCCAAACTCGCACGCTGCGAGGGGAGTAAACTCATCCCATGTGGAGATTGCTTGCCATCCACCAACACCACAGTAACACCATTGGTACCTTGCAACAAACTCTGCGATAACATCGCTAAAGGCGGAATAGAGGCAACCACCGTTACCGCCTGTACAGATAGCGTGCACAAGCTGACACCAACCCCTGCCAACAAAGCAAAAACTCTGGCACAATACAACATATTCATTTTTCCTTTATAAGAATTGTTGCCCTAAATGCAAACTGCTGATTATCCCCCGCTCATCGAAGCCCGTCAAATAGAACATCACTTCAATGGCCAACGATTATTTGAACCACTGAATATCCGTATAGAGTCTGGAGAATACATTAGCTTAATCGGCTTGAATGGGGCGGGAAAATCGACGCTACTTCGTCTGCTACTAAAACTCATGCCACATCAATGTGGTGACATCCGACATCGACCTGCATTACGTATCGGCTATCTCCCTCAACGCTGGCACGCCAACGCACAACTGCCCATCAGTGCACATGAATTTCTCATGCTCAACTTAACAGCTTCACAATCGAGACAACAACTTGATCAATTGATGGAAACTTGGCAATGCCACACCTTTGCGCAACAACCCATTCATACCTTATCAGGCGGGCAATGGCAACGATTACTACTGGCTCGAGCATTGCTCAACCAGCCACAACTACTTGCTTTAGATGAGCCCACACAGGGGCTCGATTTGCAATCACAGCATGACTTCTATCAACAATTACAAAAACTGCATCGACAGGGAGTCACCATTTTAATGATTTCACACGACCTGGCACATGCTATGAGTTACAGTCAACGGGTCATTGCTTTGTCGGAGGGGCGTATCTGTTGCGATGGCGCACCTCAAACACTGCTCAACCATCCAGAATATCAACGGCGATTTGTTTGCGCACACCAAGATGCTATTGTGCCTCACACCCATTGTGGACACAGTCATAATGCCTGAATTTTTACTCATCGCACTCATTGGCGGCCTCATCACCCCCCTAATGACTGCTCCCATTGGTGCCTTTATGCTCTGGCGACGCATGGCTTATGTCGGCGATGCTTTAGCACACACCACCCTACTTGGACTCGCCATCGGCTTGTGGCTACAATTACCACTTACCTTAAGTATGATGATGATTGCACTCATTGTCGCCATCAGTATTAGCCTACTCAACCAGCGACCACACACCAGTAGCGATACGTTACTAGCCATCGCCGCACACAGTAGCTTGGGTCTGGGCATGCTTGCCATTGCACTCCTACCAGAAGCCCGTGTGGATTTAATGGGATATTTATTCGGTGACTTACTCAATCTCACCTACACAGATTTGGGCATCCTGGCAGCAGTGGCGGTGACTATTTTAGCCAGCATTCGTTATTTTTGGCGCCCGCTATTGTTAAACACCCTAAACGCTGAGTTAGCCAGCCTAGCGGGCGTTAACAACCAGCGAATTGCTTTGTTGCTCGCTGTCTTAGTCGCCGTCGTTGTGGCTGTCTCAACCAAACTGGTGGGCGCATTACTGATGACGGCTCTACTGATTACCCCCGCAGCTACCGCTAGAATATTCAGTCGTTCTCCCCGATCGATGATTATGACTGCCATGCTCATCAGTCAGGTGGGTATTATGGGCGGATTGGCACTCTCATGGTTCTTCGATTTGCCTGTAGCACCCAGTATCGTCAGTTTACTGTTTGTTGGATTCTTACTGAGTCGAATAACTTCCTTTAAGTGAGTTAAAAAAATTTAACGGGTAGGAGGTGCTGGGGGAAGGGATACATAACATAACAAAACAGACAACTTATAGAGTAAAACCCTTCCACCAGAAATTAAATAAACGTGAAAACGCTAAAAGCTCCAGAAAATGGAAATTTTAGCGATTTTCTGTTCGTTATTGACCGGTTAAGCTCGGCGGAACAGCCGTAGCCACCAGCTTTGCCGCATCAATCTGCACATCACGCCACGTCATGCCCCAATGTAAATGGGGTCCAGTAGCACGCCCTGTTTTACCAACTTTGCCAATCAACTGACCACGCTTGACATAATCACCCACCGACACGTTCATATCGGACAAATGCACATAAATAGACATCAACCCCAGCCCATGATCAATCATCATCGTTTGCCCTGTGAGCACCATACTAGGATGTACTAGCACCACTTGTCCATCCGATGGCGCTACAACAACTGTTCCTTCTGGCGCTGCAATATCCACACCAAAATGCGGACGACGCGGCTCACCATTTAACACACGCTGAGAACCGTAAACACCACTGATGCGCCCTGCTGTTGGCCAAATCATAGGTAGCTGAGGCGTCATAGAAACACTGGGTTTAGCGCGCGTTTGCGCCACTAAGCGATTGTTTGCTTGAATCTCGGCAACTTCTTGTGGATTGGGGTTGACCTTGTTATTCGGCAAGCCATTAATGTGCTGAATATCGTAAGTGCGAGGTGCAATCGCTTGCTGACGATGATGCCAATTGCCATCCTTATCTTGCCAGCGCAAACCAACCTCCGTAGCATCACGCCCAATACCAAAAACACTATTACCCTGAGCATCCATAAGCAAAGGCTTATCATCTACCAGCAGTTGTTGAACACTATCCAGCTGCACTGCCACAACGGATCCCTGCTGCCACTCACCATAAGTCATTTGAAAAGGAAGATTACTGGCCTGCAGCGTCCAGGCTGACAGCATTAAGCCTAAAGCCAACATCCATTGCTTCATAGCACCTACCCTATTACGAAAATATGATTAATTAGAAACGCACATAGCAAAAAAGGCAACACTTTCGTGTTGCCTTTAATTTGGCGCAGCGGACGGGACTCGAACCCGCGACCCTCGGCGTGACAGGCCGATATTCTAACCGACTGAACTACCGCTGCAATTTGGTGGGTGCAGAGAGATTCGAACTCCCGACCGTCTCGGTGTAAACGAGATGCTCTACCAGCTGAGCTATGCACCCAAAAACTTTTCAAACCAGTTCTGTCCAACTGTTTTTATGTTTGCGTCGTTTCGATAAGGAGTATATTACAGCTTTGTTACCCTACTGTCAACAGCTTTTATCGCTTTTCTTCATGTCAACCGGGATTTCGATTGACATGAACGATTAATCAACCGTTTACAGCGTCTTTCAACCCTTTACCAGGAACAAAACGAGGCAATTTAGAAGCGGCAATTTTCATTTCTTTGCCTGTTTGCGGATTGCGACCCATGCGCTCTGCACGCTCGCTCACTTTAAACGTACCAAAACCGATCAAGGTAACACTGTCACCTTTCGCCATGGCACCAGAAATCGCATCAATGGCAGCATCTAGGGCTTTTTGTGCTTGAACTTTCGTTAAACCTGAATCGTTTGCAATCGCTGCCACTAATTCTGTTTTGTTCATGAGTTATCTCTCCGCTTCAAGGATGTTATAAATTAAATCAACTGTGTTTATACCCTTGCGCCCCTAGCGCTGTCAAGCGTTAAGCGCGCAAACATGCGTAATTAATGTCGAATCGTGGTGATTTCATCGCCAAGACGATTACTAACCGATTCATCCGACGCTACCAAGGGCTGAGGTTGCTCCGCCAAGGCAATACTTAATACTTCATCAATCCAACGAACCGGACGAATATCAATCTGATTTTTGACCTCATCCGGAACGTCTTTCAAATCACGTACATTATCATGCGGGATTAACACTGTACGAATCCCACCACGCAACGCAGCCAATAGCTTCTCTTTTAAGCCACCAATCGGGAGCACCTCACCCCGCAATGTAATCTCACCTGTCATGGCAACATCACAACGCACAGGAATAGCGGTAGCAATCGAAACCAATCCGGTACAAATAGCAATACCAGCCGATGGACCATCTTTAGGTGTTGCCCCTTCTGGTGCGTGCAAATGAATATCATGCGTCTCGAAATAGTCTGCAGTAATACCCAAGGACTGACTGCGAGAGCGTACCACACTCATCGCCGCTTCGATCGACTCTTTCATGACATCGCCTAGTTTACCGGTACGCACCAGTTTACCCTTACCGGACATGCTCGTTGCTTCAATTGTTAACAACTCGCCACCAACAGAAGTCCATGCTAACCCAGTTACCTGACCAATACGATTTTCACTCTCTGCGAGACCAAACCGATAACGCGCAACCCCTAAATAAGCCTCCAAATCTGCTTCATCGACCACGATTGGCGCTGCTTTTTCATCTAACATCAATTGCTTAACCGCTTTACGGGCTAGTTTAGCCAACTCACGATCTAAACTGCGCACGCCAGCTTCGCGCGTGTAAACACGGATCAATTGAATCAGCGCCGCATCGGTCAGCTGTAGCTCATCGAATTTCAGACCATGTTCCGATAACTGCTTTTTCCATAAATGTTCACGGGCAATATGAAATTTCTCTTGCTCGGTATAACCCGACAAACGAATAATTTCCATACGATCTAATAAAGGTTCCGGAATGTCCATCGAATTAGCCGTAGCGACAAACATCACTTCAGACAAATCATAATCGACATCCAGATAATGATCATTGAAATGCTTATGTTGTTCTGGATCCAGCACCTCTAACAAAGCCGCAGCAGGATCACCACGGAAATCTCGCGCCATTTTGTCAATTTCATCTAGCAAAAATAACGGATTCTTAACCTTCACTTTGGCCATTTTTTGAATTAGTTTACCCGGCATCGCCCCTAAGTAAGTGCGACGATGGCCGCGAATTTCCGACTCATCACGCACGCCGCCTAACGAAAAACGTACGTATTCACGATGCGTTGCCTGTGCGATGGAATGCGCCAAAGATGTTTTGCCCACACCAGGTGGACCCACTAGACATAGAATCGGCCCTCTCTGATGCTTAACACGAGACTGAACCGCGAGATATTCAAGAATACGCTCTTTAACTTTTTCTAAACCATAATGACGCTCGTTTAATAGCTGTTGAGCCTTGCCTAAATCACGATGTACACGTGTACGCTTTTTCCAAGGCACATCAAGCAACCATTCTAGGTAATTTCTTACCACACTCGACTCAGCCGACATGGGCGGCATAGACTTGAGCTTCTTCAACTCCGCTGTCGCTTGTCTTTGAGCTTCTTCACTCATACCTGATTCAGCGATACGCTGGGCAAAAACTTCAAACTCATCTTTATCGTTATCGTTCAAATTGCCCAACTCTTTCTGAATGGCTTTCATTTGCTCATTCAAATAGTACTCGCGCTGATTTTTTTCCATTTGCGTTTTCACGCGCTTACGGATACGGCCTTCAACTTCATTTAAATCAATTTCGTTTTCAATCACTACCAACAGCTGTTCTAAACGCGCACCCAATCCAGCTAAAGCTAGAATCTCTTGTTTCTGCGCCAATTTCAAGTTCAGATGTACCGCAACCAAATCAACCAATTGATTCGGATCGGTAATTTCTTTCACTGATGCTAAAACTTCACTCGGTACTTTGCGATTAATTTTAGCAAAGGCATCAAACTGAGACTGGACACTATGAAATAAGGCTTCGATTTGTTTAGGATCTTCTGACTGATCAATAATGGGATCAATATCCGCAACCCAATGTTCGCCGTTATCCTGCAAGCGTTGAATGCGACAACGCACCTGCCCCTCAACGAGCACTTTGATGGTGTTATCCGGCAGACGTAACATCTGCAAAATGGTTGACAGCGTCCCCACATCGTACAAATCATCACTGCTGGTTGGCTCTTCTTCAGTGACTTTCTTTTGTGTCACCAACATGATTTGTTTGCCCTGATGCATTGCCGCTTCTAGGGCTGCAGCGCTGCGTGAACGACCAACAAACAATGGCATGACCGTGCCTGGAAAGACCACCACGTCGCGTAGTGGCAACAGTGGAACATCAAAAAGTTGATGTGGATTTGTCGTTAATCCCATAGCTCATCTCCCGAAAAAAAAGCGGCCTTAAGCCGCTTTCGCTTTAATTTTTTCAATGATCGGCGGTTTATTGCCCGCAACCACCTCGGCATCCACCGTAACAGAAGCGACTGCTTTCATGCCAGGCAATTCAAACATCGTCTCCATCAGAATACCTTCAACAATCGAACGCAAACCACGCGCGCCAGTTTTGCGCTTCAGGGCTTCAGTCGCCATGGCTTTTAAAGCATCTTCAGCAAAAACGAGTTTAGCACCTTCCATATCAAACAGTTTAATAAACTGCTTAGTAATCGCGTTCTTAGGCTCAGTTAGAATACGTACCAAGGCATCAACATCTAACTCATCCAAGGAAGCGACGACAGGCAAACGTCCAATGAACTCTGGAATCAAGCCAAAGCGCATCAGATCATCGGGTTCAACTTGACGCAACATATCCGATTTAGGTGCTTCGTCTTTTTCCTTAACCGTTGCCGCAAAACCAATGCCCGCTGATTTTTCTACGCGCTTAGCAATGACTTTATCTAGACCTTCGAAAGCACCACCACAAATGAACAAAATACGAGAAGTATCAATTTGTACCATTTCGTTAGATGGATTCTTACGTCCGCCTTGTGCTGGAATAGAAGAAACGGTTCCTTCAATCAACTTCAATAAGGCTTGTTGTACACCTTCACCCGAAACATCGCGAGTAATCGAACGATTTTCAGACTTACGAGCAATCTTATCGATTTCATCCAGATAAATAATACCTTGCTGTGCCTTGACTGGATCTCCATCCGCATTTTGCAGCAAACGATGCAGAATACTCTCCACATCGTCACCAACATAACCTGCTTCCGTTAAGGTGGTTGCATCGGCAATCGCAAAAGGAACTGACAATACACGCGCCAGCGTTTGTGCTAACAAGGTTTTACCCGAACCTGTAGGACCAATCAACAAAATATTACTTTTGCTCAGCTCCACACTATCATCAGACAGCTCATTCAAACGCAACCGCTTGTAATGATTGTAAACAGCAACAGCCAAGGTTTTCTTAGCCACATCTTGTCCGATAATGTAATCATCCAAAATCGCTTTAATTTCGGTTGGGGTTGGCAATTGGGCTAAGTTAATCGAGTTAGGTGTAACCCCTTCAGCACTGGATTCACCAAACTCTTCCGCAAGAATTTCGTTGCACAAATCAACGCATTCATTACAAATGAATACCGATGGACCAGCAATGAGTTTTTTCACTTCATGCTGACTTTTACCACAAAATGAACAGTTGAAGTCACCTTCATCAATGTGTTCTGACATGCTTACTTAATTCCGCCGTTATTCAGGACGATGCGTGAGTACTGCATCAATAAGACCGTAATCTCGCGCTTCTTCGCTACTCATAAAATTATCACGATCCGTATCCATGGCCAATTTTTCAACGGGTTGACCAGTGAAATTGGCCATATGTTGGTTCAGGCTGTCTTTTAAACGCAATATCTCACGTGCATGAATTTCAATATCACTCGCTTGACCACGGAAACCACCTAAGGGCTGGTGAATCATGATACGTGCATTAGGCAAAGCAAAACGCTTACCCTTAGCACCAGCACCCAGCAAGAAGGCACCCATACTGGCAGCCTGCCCCATACAAATGGTACTGACATCAGGTTTAATGAAATTCATGGTATCAAAAATAGACATACCCGCCGTTACAACACCACCAGGTGAGTTGATGTAAAGGTAAATATCTTGCTTTGGATTTTCAGCTTCCAAAAACAGCATTTGCGCCACAATCAAACTCGCCATATTTTCTTCGACCTGACCTGTCAAGAAAATAACACGTTCTTTTAAAAGGCGTGAATAGATATCGTAAGAACGCTCACCGCGACCTGATTGCTCGACCACCATAGGCACAAGCATATCAACCGTTGGGGGCATTACCCCCATCATTGAGCTGATCATGAATTAACCCGCTAACTCAGCTAAAGGTTTGCTTACTTCAGTAACTTTGGCTTTGCTCATCACCAAGTCAACAACCGCGTTTTCAATCGCAATTGCTTCAACTTCTGAGCGACGGTTTTGGTCAGCCAAATACCACTCAATGAACTGCTCAGGATTATCGTAGCTATCTGCTTCAATCGCCAAGATTTCACGAACAGTCGCTTCATCCGCTTTCAACTCGTTAGCACGCACCACTTCACCCAATAACAGGCCTAAAGAAACACGCTTTGTTGCTTCTTCACGGTAGTTGTCTGGATTTAAGTCACTTGCTGGCATATTTTGTTCACGCATGCGCTTAGTCATTGCATCCATCATGGCACGTAATTCACGTTCTACCAACGTTTTGGGTGTGTCAAAATTCACCGCTGCCAAAAGCGCATGCATCACATTGTCTTTGTTCTGTTTAATCAGTGATAAATTCACTTGACGAGACAAGTTTTTCTTAACATCTTCACGGAAGGCTTCAACGGTACCAGCATCAACGCCAAACGTTTTAATGAATTCTTCATCGACTTCTGGCAATTGTGTTTCTTGTACAGAATTGACCTTGATATCGAACTGAGCTGTTTTGCCCGCTAAATGAGCTGCTTGATAACCCTCTGGGAAGGTCACATCAATCACTTTTTGCTCACCCGCTTTCATGCCCAAAATACCATCTTCAAATCCTGGAATCATACGACCAGAACCCAATACTAAAGGTACGTTTTCAGCACTACCACCATCGAATTTTACGCCATCAATGCTACCCGAAAAATCTAGGTTAACCATATCGCCATTGGCTGCCGCTTTATCAACAACGACATAAGTTTTACGCATTTCACGTAAACGTTGGATCATGTCATCAACATCACTGTCTTTAATATCAGCTGTCACTTTCTCAACGCTTACTGCTGTGAAGTCTGGCATCGCAATACTAGGATAGGTTTCAAAACGCGTGACAAAACGAATATCTTCGCCTTCATTCGCCGAAACTTCTTCAAACCCTAAAATACCGGCAACACGAACTTGCTCTTGATCAGCCGCTTTAAAGAAGCTGTCATACAATAAGTTTTCTAAAGCTTCGGCACGAACCTGCTGCAAGTGACGCGCACGCACCATGTTCATCGGTACTTTACCAGGACGGAAGCCATCCATACGAACGGTTTTTTGAATCTCTTTCAAGCGTTGCTCAACAGCGCTTGTCATACCTTCGCTACCAACAGAAACAGTAATAACGTGCTCTAGTCCTTCAGTTGGACGTTGGATTGAAACTTGCATGGAATCCCCAATGATAAATTTAACTTAAATAGAATGCGGTGACTAATCAACCATCGTTAACGATTTCAAACACTTATCGCAACAGTTCAAAAGCAATTTGACGATGACTAATAAAACAGCTTAATGGGTGTGATTTTCGCCCATTCATGCACTAAAGTCAAGTTAGATGGGGTTTTACAGACTTGATGAGGAGACAGAATTTTGGTGCGGATGAGAAGACTCGAACTTCCACGATGTTACTCGCTAGTACCTGAAACTAGTGCGTCTACCAATTCCGCCACATCCGCAAAGAAGCTTGAATTATACTCTGTAGACTAAGAATTGCAACCTGCATTGATTACAGGTTGCACAATTTAACTCATTTACCGGCCTTGACCACACGAACCAATTCTTCGAATGGCGCAAGTCCTGGAATTAAGCGACCATCTGCTAAAATAATACTGGGCGTACCTTGTAACCCCAATTCATTAGCCAACTCAAATTGCTGCTTAATAGGATGAGTACAAGTGGTTAACTTAGCTGGTGCAGCTCCCCCTTTCATTAACTGATCTAGCTCGGTTTTATTGGTACGCTGACACCAAGCATGAACCGTTTTCTGGTAGCTCGGCGAATCAATACCTGCGCGTGGATACATCACGTAACGCACCGCAATACCAGCATCTAACAATTTTGGTACCATTTGGTGCAACTGATGACAGTAGGGACAATCTACATCCGTAAAAACAGTGATACTATGACTGGCTTTCGATTTTTCGGGCAAGAAATTAATCGTATCCTTATCCGCTAAACGCTTCAGCACACCCACACGAAAGGATTGTTGGGCCTCTTCCGTTAGATTGCGCTGGTCAGACAAACTCAACAAATCACCGCGCAACACGTAATTAGCATCCGCCGAAGTGTAAAATACAAAAGCGCCTTGCTGCACTGAAAACAAACCTGGTACAGGCGTTGCCGCCACTTTAGCATCAGACAACTCCGGGATTTGCTTCACAAGACGTTGCTTAACCTCATCCACTGAATTTGCCAAAACGACATTTGAAAAAAACAGTGCCAACCCTGCCAATAGTGCTAATCGCATATCATTGCCCTCAACAATTTTTTTATAACAAAAAAGCGCCAAAACTGGCGCTTTTTCTGTGTCTCTGATAAACAGATTACACTTTTTCGCGAATACGCGCTGCTTTACCACGTAGGTTACGGAGGTAGTACAGCTTAGCACGACGTACATCACCACGACGTACAACGGCAATGCTCGCAACAATTGGGCTATGTGTTTGGAACACACGCTCAACACCAACACCATGCGAAATTTTACGCACAGTGAATGCAGAGTTTAAGCCGCGGTTACGCTTAGCAATCACCACGCCTTCAAACGTTTGCAAACGTTCACGCGAACCTTCCACAACTTTAACCTGAACACTTACCGTGTCACCAGGACCAAAAGCAGGAACATCATTCTTCAGCTGGGCAGTTTCCAGAGCTTGAATCTTTGGGTTAATCATTTTATCACCTCAAATCAGCACCGCATCTCATGCGGTTTAATCATTAAATTATACTTGGTTTTACAGCAAGCAACAAATTTCAATTTATTCTGTTTTCATGTCAACTAAACGCTGTTCAGTTAACCAATCCTGTTCGGCTTTTGTTAGCTCGAGTTGTGCCAACAAATCAGGTCGTCGAGACGCTGTACGCGTCAACTTCTGTTGTCGTCGCCATTTGGCAATTTCAGCATGATTACCAGATTGAAGCACCGCTGGAACAGCCATACCATCAATCACGGCTGGGCGCGTGTAGTGTGGACAATCTAGCAAACCATCACTAAACGAGTCCTCTACTGCCGATGCCTGATGCCCCAAAGCACCGGGTATCAATCGCACTACCGCATCCATCAACATCATTGCCGGAAGTTCGCCACCAGAAACGACAAAGTCTCCAACAGCTATCTCCTCATCGACGTGCGCTTCTATAAAACGCTCATCGACACCTTCATAGCGACCACACAATAACACCAAATGTTGATACTGCGCGAGCTCTGCCACTTTCGCCTGTGTTAAGGGGTTACCTTGCGGCGATAAATAGATCACTTTAACCCTTGCAGAATCTTCTATTGAAGATCGTATTTGCAACAGTGAATCCTTTAGTGGCTGATACATCATGACCATGCCAGGACCTCCACCAAACGGACGATCATCAACAGTATTGTGCACATCATGAACATGTTCTCTAGGATTGACACAATGGCAAGCCCAAAGCCCTTTTTGATGTGCTCTTCCTGTTACGCCAGAATCCCTAACTGCCGAAAACAATTCAGGAAACAAGCTGATAACATGAAAATTAAGCATTCGTTTCGTTAAAGTAACCCGTTTCCCAGTCAATAAGGATACGTTTTTGTGCTATATCGACCTGTTTAACCACACGGTCTAACACAAAGGGAATTAACTCATCGTTTTTTCCCTGACGTACACGCATCACATCATGAGCACCGGTTTCCATCATCTCCTTCACCACGCCCAAAGTCTCACCCGACAAGGTTTCTACCGTACAACCAATAAGGTCTACCCAGTAAAAATCCGTCGGATCTTCTTTAGGAAGTTGTTCAGGCACAATAGCGACATCACACCCCATTAACACGCGCGCAGCTTCGCGCTCATCAACCCCTTTAAACTTAGCCACCAAGCGACCATCAGCGTAAGCTTGATAACTTTCCACTTCAAATGCTTGCCAGCCTTGCAGGGTTTTTAACCATAACGGATTGTAGCTAATTAAATTAGCTGGCGGACGCGTGTAAGAAAAGAATCTTAACCAACCACGAACACCAAACAGACCGTTGACACGGCCAATTAAAATTTTATTGTCTGCTAACGTTTGCACGCTAAATTAAGCAGTCTTAGACTGTTTAACCAAACTCACCACACGATCAGAAGGCTGAGCGCCCTGACCTACCCAGTAATTTAAACGGTCGCTGTCGATAGTGAGTTTAACTTCATTACCACGAGCAACAGGGTTAAAGAACCCGATGCGTTCAATATAACGACCATCGCGACGCATGCGGCTGTCCGCTACGACGATAGAATAAAAAGGCTTTTTCTTAGCACCACCACGGGCTAGACGGATTACAACCATCTGTCACTCCTTGTAACATTTCAACAGCGACAACAGGAATTCCTGCTGACAATTTCTTATGCCATCTCAACCTAGTCGGAAGAGAATCGCATATTATCCCATAAAATGCTACTAGCCACAAGTTAACGCAATCAGCTGCCTACTGCAGCGACAAAACGATGTGCCAGTGCAGTCGCATTAGCGCATAAAGGGAAGCTTACCCGCCATCCCCCGCATCATATTCTTCATGCCACCTTTTTTCATGCTTTTCATCATTTTTTGCATTTCTTCGAATTGTTTCATCATGCGGTTGAGTTCCTGTACACTGGTTCCCGAACCCATGGCAATACGACGTTTACGCGATCCTTTAATCAGTGCCGGATTTTGACGCTCTTTAATGGTCATCGAATCAATCATCGCTTCAATGCGCTTGAATTGCTTTTCGCCCTGAGTTTGGTCGATTTTTTGCGATAAGCCACTCATGCCGGGCATTTTTTCCAACATAGAAAAAACACCGCCCATTTTTTGAATTTGCTGTAACTGAGCTTTGAAGTCTTCAAAAGTAAAGCTACTACCTTCTTGCAGTTTTTTAGCCAGTTTTTCTGCTTCGGCTTTATCAACTTTTTGCTCAACCTGTTCAATTAGGCTCAGTACATCGCCCATTCCCAAAATGCGCGAGGCCATACGTTCAGGGTGGAAAGGCTCTAGAGCTTCCAGTTTTTCACCGATACCTAAAAACTTAATGGGCTTTCCAGTCAATTCGCGCACCGATAGTGCCGCACCACCTCTGGCATCACCATCAGTTTTGGTGAGTACCACACCAGTGAGTGGTAGCGCTTCATTAAACGCTTTCGCTGTACGGGCAGCATCTTGCCCTGTCATGGCATCGACAACAAACAGGGTTTCAATCGGATTAATAGCAGCATGAATGGCTTTGGCTTCATCCATCATGGCTTCATCAATATGCAATCGACCTGCCGTATCGACGATCAATACATCATAAAACTCTTTTTTAGCTAAGGCTGCTGCGGCTGTAGCAATGGCAACAGGCTCTTGATTGGCTTCTGAAGGAAAAAAACCGACCCCCACTTGTTGCGCCACCGTTTTTAACTGACTAATGGCAGCAGGACGATAAACGTCAGCGGAAACGACCAATACTTTCTTTTTTTCGCGCTCTTTTAGGTAACTCGCCAACTTACCAACCGTGGTGGTTTTACCGGCACCTTGTAGGCCTGCCATTAAAACAATGGCCGGTGGCGCAACATTGAGCTTGAGTGCATCATTGCTTTCGCCCATGACGGCAGTCAATTCATCTTTAACAATTTTAATAAATGCTTGACCAGGACTTAGGCTTAGAGAAACTTCTTGACCAATAGCACGCGTTTGCACACGCTCAATAAAGCCTTTAATCACTTCCAAGGCGACGTCGGCCTCTAACAACGCACGACGGACTTCGCGTAACGCCTCTTTAATATTGTCTTCAGTTAAACGACCTTGGCCACGAATGGTTTTTAACGTGCGTTGTAAACGATCGCTTAGGCTCTCAAACATGCCAATTCCTCTTCACCTTATCTTTAATTTTGCTATTATAAGCGAGGGCGAACCTTCTTCTGCGCCTTAAATTGGAAAAACCTATGAGTAAACTCATTTTTATTGCATCTTTTGCTTACCTATTGAGCAGTGCACTTTTATTCGCTCGCATGAAAGGCTATCAACTGCCCTGGGCACGAAACTTCAGTCTAGGGTTAGTTATTCTAGCAAGCATCATTCATGGTTTTCTGCTCTGGGGTACGCTACTAGACGATTCAAGCATCCAAATGGGGCTAGGCGTTAGCCTAAGCTTAGCAGGTTGGCTGTCCACCATATTAGTGATCGTCAGTAGTATCAAAAAACCTATGGAGTCATTAGGAATTGTTGTTTTCCCGCTGAGCTTAATCAGCCTTTGGCTGGCCCCGATGCTGCCTCCTCCGCATCTGTTAGCGATGGGGATTGGCATTCATGCTCTAGCCTCTTTAATTGCTTACACCTTACTCGGCTTAGCAGCAGCTCAAGCTGCTTTGATTCTTTTTCAAGAAAAACGCTTACGTGAACGTAAATGGCATGGATTGCTAGGCGCTTTACCGCCGCTGGCGTTAATGGAACAAACCCTACTTGAGTGGTTGGTAGCCAGCTTCGTTACCCTAAGTTTTGCACTGCTTAGCGGGGCGATTTTTGTCGATAACATGATTGCTCAGCATTTAGCTCATAAAACCTTTTTTTCAGTGATTAGTTGGCTACTCTTAGCCATATTGATTTGGGGACACATTAAACACGGCTGGCGTGGACAACGCGCTGCTCGATTGGTGCTTTGGGGCTATGCCATGATTGTGATGGGATATGCAGGTTCACAGTTTGTTATTGAGGTGGTTATCGCGTGACGCAGATTTTTTTAACACAATGGCAAGACTTAACTAAAGATATCATTCACACATCACAACAAATTTTTGATCAGGTTAGCCAAGGTAGCCAACAAAGTGATCGAAAAAGTGATGGTAGTTTAATTACCGAAACAGATTTAGCGCTGCAAAACGCGATTAGTCGCTGTTTGCTAAATCATTTTCCTCACATTCCAGTGCTTGGCGAAGAAATGAGTGAAACAGAACAACAAGCCGTTTTAGCAACGGGGAATTGTTGGTTGCTGGACCCCCTTGATGGAACGAGTAATTTCAGTCATGGCATTCCGGTTTATGCGGTTAGTTGCGCCTTGCTACAACAGGGAGAAGTGGTTGCTGGTGTGGTGTATGATCCTAACCGTAAGGAATGCTTTCATGCTGTTCGTGGCAAAGGCGCATGGCTTAATGGTCAATTACTCCAACGCAAGGCTGCAGAACACGACAATCAACTCAAACATGCCATGGCCATTATTGATACCAAACGCTTAGAAGCCAATTTAGCGCAGGCCATTGGCAAACAGCACCCCTATCACTCACAACGAAGCTTTGGCTCTGTTGCTTTAGACTGGTGTTGGCTAGCTCAAGGACGTATTCATACTTACTTGCATGGTAAGCAAAAGTTGTGGGATTTTGCTGCCGGAGCACTGATTGCAGAAGAAGCAGGATGTACTGCGCAAACGCTTACGGGTGAAAGTATCCTAACGTCGCCTTTGAATTTGACAGCACGCTCAGCAGTAGGTGCCTGTCCCTCACTGGCGAAGGCTTGGCCAGAATGGATTCAACAACATCGTTAAGCACAGCGCTGGGTTAATTTGAAGGTGACCTCTAAAAACCCTAGTGGGTAGGGGGTCTGGGGGAAGGGATGAAGAAAAATGACATGTAACACATTGAGTTAACCCCTTCCACCAGAGGTAAAATAAACTTGGGAACTCTAAAACTCCACGAAGTGGGGTTTTTAGAGATGCCCTGAACTAATAACGAGTTGGAATTAAATCGACTTCGTTTAACTTCCAACTTTCATCCTGCCTATCAGAGATCAGTCGCTGTTTCATTTCTGCTGTCAGCTCTGGCAAAAAATCAAACCCCGTTTTGGCTTCGATCTCCTCAATACTGGTTCGATACTGAGATAAAGGCTCCTTGCCTTCTACACCCTGCTCCACCAAAAAAGCCAGCGCATGCCATTGACCAGCCTTTTCGGCTAAATAAATTTTATAAAACTCCACTGGCAACTGCACGGGGCCGTTAGGCAAGTTAACAGGATAATCAGAAAATACCGGCCCCGCAATTACCCATACCTTATCAAAAATACGCGTAAAATGATTAAACTCAACCCGTTCTAAGCGTTCCCACCAACGCTGATTTAACGCCTTACTTTGTGGTGATATATTGGTCATGAAGAAAGTTTCTTTTTGCGCCTCATCATCACACAGGGCACCAATAGCATGATTGGGCGCCATATGACCACGATCATAACCGGAACGATTGTAATGTTCGTGCACAATCTGCGCCGACGTTCGTGTGTCGGTAATAAACTTAGTTTGACGCTTATCAACACCATCGTCCTTGTGTCGCGTCAGTCGATAAGTGACCCATAAAGGGTTAGCTCGTGCATTACTATAACCCACGTCATAACATTTATTTTCTAGTAACTGTACTGGATCAATCACCTTGGTATCCGAGATAGGAACCGGCCAACCAAAAGGTAAAGTTGATTCACTGCTCAGAACCGGTTGCGAAGACGCAGCCGTCACACTGGCGGGTAATTGATGCGTCAGCCAATAGCTGATTGCTAGCGCTACAACGGCATAAATCAGCACTCTGACTAAAGAAGGAGAGGATTTATTTGTCGCTGCTTTTCGTGTCGCTCGACGCGCCATAATAACTCCCTTAAAACCGATTAAAAAGCAACGCCAATTTATCCACGCTTCAGCGGCATCGGGCGTTGTTGTACCGAACGTGACAATTGATCAATACCTTGCACTAACTCTGTGGTGGCAGTGGATGGCTTAAGCTGAGCTGCATACTGTTGACCTTGTTCTGCCTCAGCTTGCCAGCTGGTCATTTGAGACTGACTTTGCTGTAATTGTTCATTAGCAGTCGCTAAATCAGCCGAGAGTGGTGTCAGCCACTCCAGCGCCTGCTCTGTCGTCTGCAAAGTAGCCTGGTGTGAATCGCGACTACGATTGAGTGCGGTATCCACATCGGCTGTCGCTTGTTGAATATTGTCGACAATTTGGCGAATTTCATCGGTAGATTCTTGTGTCTTGTTAGCTAAGCGTCGAACTTCATCAGCAACGACAGCAAAACCACGACCATATTCACCCGCGCGCGCAGCCTCAATAGCGGCATTCAACGACAACATAGCGATTTGTTCAGAAATACCTTGAATGGCTTTCAGCACTTGCCCAACGGATTGACCATCGACAACCAACCTAGCAACTGCCGATTGAATATGAGCTAGTTCTGTCGTAAACGTCAGCATCGTTTGACGCATTTGTTGCACCGTATGCTGACCTTGTTGAGCTTGTGCCAAACTGCCACTAATCTGATTACCACTGCGATCTAGCAGCACACTCATTTCTTGAGCCGTCTGCTGCATACGAGCCAAGCTTTGCGTTAACCGCCCACTCGCTTGTTGCTGATCCAACATCCATTGATGCGTTTGCGATTTAGCTGCCTGCAATACCTGCATTTGTCCACTAATTTGCCCTTGATAAGTTTCCCAGTGCGCCAATACTTGATTCAACTGTTGTTTTTCTTGTTGGCGTTGACGCCACGACAACATCAGCCATTGCATTTCATCGCCAGACTGATTGACTAAGCCCGATTGACGCAAACTCGGTAACCATACCTGCTGCCAATAACTTAGCCACCAAAATAATACTAACAACCACCAAAACATGGTCAATAGCAAACTAATCAATAAAGCCGACGGTAACCAAGAGGCTGGCTCATTTGTTAAGGTCTCATGAGCGGATTCAATAGAATTGACAGGAGCAACAACAGATGAATAAGGTAAGGCTACTGATTGGGTTTGCCATTCATGCCATTGTTGTTGCCACGCAGACGACCACTTAGGCAAATACGCATTGACAGGCTCGGACCATAGTGACTGATCTGTTTGTACTTCAGTCAAATGCTGCATTAGGCGCTCATAGGCTTGTAAGGCTTCTTGGCGAGCATCGGCCACCGACGACAAACGCATCAGCGACAACAACTCATTTTGTTGCGCCGCTAAGGGTATCCAAGCTAAGGCAAAGTTGCTATCTAATTGAGCTTCTAAACTGAGTACGGCTTCAGCCTGAGTTAAGGCTGGCAAGGCTTTGACGGGGGTTGCTTGTAAAGGCTCAGGCACCATCACCGAGATTGGCTCAGCGGAAAGCCTAGTGTCAGACAACCCTGTCACGCTGTCACCAACCAACACCACCGATACCAAGACAAGACTAACCACTGACAACACTAACCCTGGCACTAAACTTAGCCAAAGTTTTCGCTGCATTGATAAGGCATTAAAGGCTTTCATGTGATAGGCTCGCTCAAGGAAATCGTGTTTTGGTCATATAAAGCAAACACCGTGCCCAATCTCAAAAAACTAGCGTCGTTTACGTTTTTCAGCCTTTTTAACAAATTTTACCAAGCGTTTTTTACGCTTGATCTGGCGTTCCGATAACTTATTCGGCTTATCTTCGTAAGGATTTTCGCTGGTTTTATATTCAATGCGTACTGGCGTACCATACAAATCAAAAGCCTTGCGAAAACGTTGTTCTAAATAGCGCGTGTAAGCGGCTGGCATATCATCTAACTGATTACCATGAATGACGATAATCGGTGGATTATGACCGCCCGTATGCGCGTAGCGCATTTTGACACGACGTCCGCGCACCAAAGGTGGCTGATGCACCAACTGAGCTTCCTGCAACTCACGCGTCAGCGCAGGCGTTGACAGTTGACGCGTCGCAGCGGCATAAACCTGCTTGACCATGCCCAACAACAAACCAACACCCGTACCATGTAAGGCGGAAATAAAATGGTGTTCAGCGTAAGAAGCAAACTGTAAGCGCAAATCAATTTGGCCTTTAACGTGATCACGCTGATCTTTCGTTAATCCGTCCCATTTATTAATGGCTAAAATCAAGCCACGACCCGCTTCAAGCGCCATGCCAACCAAATGTAAATCTTGGTCAGTAATCCCTTCTGAGCCATCCAACATGACAATGACCACATGCGCCGCTTCCATGGCTTGCAGGGCTTTAATCACGCTGAACTTTTCAATCATGTCATTAACACGGGCACGACGACGAATACCGGCTGTATCAATTAACGTATACTGCTGCTCATCACGCTCAAAGGGCACAAAAATACTATCGCGAGTGGTTCCTGGCATATCATAAGCAATCACACGCTCTTCACCTACCATACGGTTAATGAGCGTCGATTTGCCGACATTGGGACGACCAACTACAGCGATACGAATACCTGGTGCTAGCGTCGTAACTGAGCTTTCCACGCCTTCATCTTGCTCGCGCAAGGTTTCAAAGGTCGATTGCATGAGCGCTTGAATGTTGTCGCCATGTGCCGATGAAATCGGAATCGGTTCGCCTAATCCTAAACTGAAAAACTCGTTTTGCGCACGTGACTCAGACAGACCTTCACTTTTGTTCACCAGCAAGTAAACAGGTTTATTTAAAGCACGAACTTTAGCCGCAATCACCTCATCATGAGGTACCAAGCCATCACGCGCATCGACTAGGAAAAAAACAACCGATGCCTCTTCTAACGCCATCTGTACTTGCTGCTGCATGAACACATCGACGCCATCCGTTTCCCCGCTCAAGCCACCCGTATCGACAACGATATAAGGTTCATCACCCAAACGCCCCAGACCATACTGACGGTCTCGTGTCAATCCCGGAAAATCAGACACTAAGGCGTTACGTGAACGCGTTAATCGGTTAAAAAGCGTCGACTTACCGACATTAGGTCTTCCTACAAGGGCGACGACACGTTGCATTAGGTTTACTCCAAACTTCCAGCTTGCCAGAAGGTTAAATTACCAGCGACATCTAATAACAATAAACGACGATCAGTAACAGCTAAGCCATCGGCCAAGCCTTCTTTCACTGCTCCATCCACACGCCCTACCAAGCTGCCATCAGCGGCATCCAGTAGATGCAACACACCTTGCATATCCGTAACGGCCACCCATTTACCCCAAGCAATGGCTTTACTCACGCGACGATACTTTAAGGCTTCTTGTTTCCAAAGTACGCGCCCCGAATCAATCGATAACGCACGCAGGGTATCATCTTCAGAAACGACAAATAAACTACGCTCACCAAGAGCCATATCCACCCAAGTAGCCGTATCACTTGTCCATAGCTGATTACCCGATTGAGCCTCTAATGCCGTGACTTTGCCATTGGTTGCCGCTGCATAAATACGCACACCATCTGTCAGGATAGATGCCTGCACATCCACCATGCGCTCGATATCAGTACGACCCCGTGGCAAAGCAATCCGTGATTCCCAAGCGCGTTCACCATTTTCTTGCAAAATCGCTTCAACGGAACCATCTTCCCAACCCAGCAAAATCGCGTTTGACAACCGCACAGGAGCAGACATACCACGGACCGATAAAGAAGGCATATCATGGTCAAGCACCCATAGCTTTTCCCCCGCCAAGGCATCTAAAGCCGTTAAACGACCGTCGGCCGTGCGCACAAACAAACGTCCCGATCCTGTTGTTAAGGCAAGAACTTCCGTCTCCATTTGTGTTTTCCACACCTGCTCACCTGTCTTGGATTTTAAGCAAATTACCTGTCCGCGCACACTACCGACATAAAGCAACTCTGAGACTTCCGAAAAGGCTGGCCCCGAAACCAAAGCTTGATCTAGCTTCACCTGCCACTGTAGCTGACCTTCCAGAGAAACGGCTGCAACACCACCATTGCCTGCCGCCGCATAAACCATTTTCTCATGCTCAACAATCTTCAACCCTGGCACATCTTTGCGTCCCATTGAACCAATTGATTGACTCCAAACAGGTGAAAGGTTCACTTTGGGCGTAATCGCTTGCAAGGGTGTTGGTGGGTTGATGGGTTCATTACGACTACAGCCGGCCATCACCAAACCCGTAGCCGATAGCAGAGAAATAAACTGGCGACGATTCATCATGGTGTTACCTGTCCTAGATCATCCACCCATAGCTGAGACAAACTACGCACACTGGTCGAAAGTGCATCATTTGCTTGTGCTTGCGCAAAGGCTTTCTCTGCTTCTGCAGGTTTATTCAGCGACATGAGCGCCATACCGCGCACATAATCTGCCATGCCTTGAAATGACTTGCTCATCGCTGGCGACTCTTTGACCAACAAGGCAACCGATTCATCAGCCTTATTGGCTTCGATCAGCACACGTGCTAAACGAATGACTGCCAAAGAACGCCAATGGCTTTCTTCGCTGTGTGTCAGCACCCAACGCAAATGAGCTTGCGCATCTTCCCAATCCGACTTTTCCATAGCATGCTTAGCCAATAAAAATGCCGCCGCCACAGCATAGGGACTATCAGCATGCTCAACTAAGAGTTGTTTCGCTTCCGTTGTCACACTTGAAAAATTATTTTGTTCAGCCTGAGTGCGCAAGGTTTCATAACGTGCTGAAGCGGCCTCACTGTTAGCTTTCTCATAACTCTGGTACGACTGCCAACCCAGTACCGCTGCAATGGCTAGTGCACCGCCCGTTAATATCGCCATACCATTGGCTTTCCACCAGCTTTTTAACGCTTCTAACTCGTGCTGTTCGTGTACGTCGCTCATCATCTCTCCTGATTACTGAGGTAAATTAATTCAATTATTCTGTTACTAATGCGCTTTGTAACCAAGCCGTTACCTCTGTCCAGGCTAGCGTTAACTGCTCTGATTCTTCACGCAAAAATTTAATCCCTATCTGCTGTTTAGCCACTTCATCATCACCCAACACAAGCGCAAAACGTGCACCAGACTTATCCGCTTTCTTAAATTGTGATTTGAAGTTACCACCACCATGATGCACCATGAATCTTAGCTGAGGTGATTGATCACGCCATGTTTCTACCAATGGCTGCACTTTCAATTGCGCCTCATCACCAGCCGCGATGACGTAAGCGTCAACCGAAGATGGCTGTGTGCGTTCTGTTAACTGCATTAAGGCAACAACACGCTCCATTCCCATGGCAAAACCAATAGCAGGCGTTGCCTTACCACCGAGTTGTGTCACCAACCCATCATAACGACCGCCAGCACAAATGGTACCTTGAGAACCCAAAGCATCGGTTACCCATTCAAAAACCGTGTCATTATAATAATCAAGACCGCGTACCAAAGTCGGCGACACTTCATAAGCAATCCCACTAGCATCTAACAGCGCTAACAGGCGATTGAAACTCTGCTGGCTCGCTTCATCCAACCAATCAATCAATTTAGGCGCCCCTGCAATACAGTCTGCTAAGGCAGGGTTTTTACTGTCTAAAATGCGTAACGGATTACGATAAAGACGTTTTTGCGAGTCTTCATCGAGCAATTCATAATGAGCGGCAAAATAGTTGGTGAGCGCCTCTTTATAGGTGGCACGTGACTCAGCTGAACCGAGTGAGTTAATTAATAGACGCGCCTGAATGCCCAACTGCTTCCACAAGCGCGCCGTCATTAAGATTAATTCGGCATCAATATCAGGTCCAGCAAAGCCATAAGTTTCAACACCCAATTGGTAAAATTGACGGTATCGCCCTTTTTGTGGACGCTCGTGACGGAACATAGGCCCCATGTAATAAAGCTTCTGTGCACCCATATTCAACCAGCTATTTTCAATAGCCGCACGCACGCAACCCGCTGTTCCTTCGGGACGTAAAGTCAATGAATCACCATTACGATCGGCAAAGGTATACATTTCTTTTTCAACAATATCCGTTACTTCACCGATAGAACGACAAAACAGCTCCGTTTTTTCTACCACAGGCAAACGAACATGCTGATAACCATAACTCGCTAACAAAGCACGCGCTTGCAACTCTAACTGATCAAACCAATAGCTCTGTTCGCCCGCAATATCGTTCATTCCTCGAACAGCTGTTACACTCGCCACACTGATTCCTTATTTCTTTTCATGATTTAGCCAAGAAGTCAAATTCCACTCCTCCCAAAGAGCAGCTTGACTCCATAAAGCAACTAAAACGATCACCAAGACACTACTTAACCACAACCAACGCCAGCGACGATTTACTTTAGTGACAGACACATACTTCATCGGTCGTTCTAACTGATTAACAGAAGACAAAGACGTTGATGAAGTCGAAAAACCTTCAACTAATTGATGAGGCATTTCAATCCCCAACAACTGCATGTAATTACGCGCATAACCGCGCATAAATTGCTCAGAAACACCTGTTGTTGCCCAATCATCCGACTCTAACGCTTGAATAATGGGCTCAGCAATTTTAAGCTGCAGCGACATATCCGCAATGGATAAACCACGCACTTTTCGCTGACTCGCCAATTGTTGCCCCAATGAAAGCGAAGTATCAGGTTGCAAAGGCATCATACTAGGCTGCTCACGATGACTCATGCCCGTGTTCCCTGCTGATTGTCCTGTCGCTTGAACTGAATCGTTTGTTGATAACTCGCCTTGCGCTTAGTGCGATCACTGACATCACCGGCCAACTGACCACAAGCAGCATCAATATCTTCGCCGCGCGTTTTACGAATATTGGTCTGCAATCCCGCTTTCATCAAGCGTTGCTGAAAAGCCAACACACGCTCGAAAGGGCTCGTCTGATAATCGGTATCGGGAAAGGGGTTAAACGGAATCAAATTCACTTTTGCCGAGATTCCCTGTAATAATGTAATGACTTCACGAGCATGACTAATCGAATCATTTACCCCGTCTAACATCACATACTCAAACAAGACATGGCGCTTCGGGTAACGTTGTAAATAACGACGACAAGCCCCCATCAGTTCCGCTAACGGATACTTCTGATTCACCGGCACCAAAACATCACGCAGCGTATTATTAGCCGCATGTAAGGATACCGCCAATGAAATATCCAAGCGCTCCGTCATCATATCCATTGCCGGCACAATACCCGAGGTTGAAATGGTGACACGTCTCTTAGAAAGACCGTAACCCCAGTCATCCATCAAAATTTCTGCGGCAGGAAAAACCTGATTCACGTTAAGCAGTGGCTCACCCATACCCATAAATACAACATTGGTAATGGGATTTTCTCCCCACCCGGCTTGACGCAACAAATGTTGCGCCAACCACATTTGCCCAATAATTTCATCACTGGATAAATTACGATTAAACCCCTGTTTAGCGGTCATGCAAAAGGTACACGCCAACGCACAACCGACTTGCGACGAAATGCACAGCGTACCACGATTACTCTCTGGGATGAACACCATTTCAATCGCGTTGTGCCCATCGACCTCTAACAACCACTTGCGTGTACCATCACTAGCAACTTGGTCTACTTTCACTTCCGGCAATCGAACAGGGGCTAGCTGGGTCAACTTAGCACGCAGTACTTTGGATAAATCGGTCATTTGATCATAGTCGATAATACCGCGCTGATGCACCCATTGCATTAATTGTTGAGCACGGAAGGGTTTTTCTCCTTGAGAACGTAACCAATCAGCCAGCATCTGGCGATTCATTCCCAACAAAGACACCTGAGCCGATGAATCGCTTGCTACTGCTTCCAACTCTGTGGGCATTGACGACATTAACGACACAGCTCTAACGGATCAAAGAAAAAATTAATTTCTCTCTCAGCACTCGCCACACTGTCAGAACCATGTACCGCATTCTCACGCGTGCTATTGGCGAACTGGGCACGCACTGTCCCCACCGCTGCCGTAGCTGGATCCGTTGTACCCATCAACTGACGATGATAAGCGATAGCATCTTCCCCCGTTAGCACCGAAACGACCACAGGACCAGAGAGCATAAAATCAACTAAGGGACGATAAAATGGCTTACCTTCATGTTCGGCATAAAAGGCTTCTGCTTGATGACGAGACAGACGTAGCATTTTGCACGCTGCTACCCGCAAACCAGCCTGCTCATAAATCGCTAAAATTTGACCAATGGCATTTTTACCCACCGCATCGGGTTTAATAATCGATAACGTACGCTCAATCGCCATACAACACACTCAATTCTGTTCAAAATGCTTTCATTTTAACAAAAAACCTTAGCTAACGGATTTTATTCACGCAATTTTGTCGTAGTTGAGCCAAAAAAAAGCCCCATCTAAAGATGGGGCTCTCTATTATCAGATCCAATAAGTGAATTAGTTCACTTTTTGATCTAACGCACCTGAAGCGTAACGGGCTTGCATCACTTCCAAACCAACCGCTTTGATTTTAGAAGCATGACCAGCACAACCGAAAGCTTCAAAACGCGCTTTACAGATTTCCATCATAGCGTCTTCAGCCGCTTTGTAGAATTTACGTGGGTCAAAGTTAGAAGGATTATCAGCTAAATGCTTACGAATCGCACCCGTAGAAGCCATACGCAAGTCAGTATCGATGTTCACTTTACGAACACCATATTTGATACCTTCAACGATCGCTTCAACTGGTACACCGTAAGTTTGACCCATGTCACCGCCGTAGTTGTTGATGATAGTCAACCACTCTTCTGGTACAGAAGAAGAACCGTGCATGACAAGGTGAGTTGTTGGGATACGAGCGTGAATTTTCTTGATTTGATCAATTTTCAATACGTCGTCAGAAGGCTTAGAAGTGAACTTGTAAGCACCATGAGAAGTACCTACAGCAACGGCCAAACAGTCAACATTGGTATCTTTAACAAACTGAGCCGCTTCTTCTGGATCAGTTAACAGTGCTGAATGATCCATTTTTTGATCAGAACCATGACCATCTTCTTCGCCCATCATGCCCGTTTCTAACGAACCCAAACAACCCAATTCACCTTCAACTGATACACCACCAGCATGAGCGATTTTAACGACTTCAGCAGTAATGCCAGCGTTGTACTCATAAGACGCCGGCGTTTTCATGTCGGCCATCAAAGAACCGTCCATCATCACCGAAGTGAAACCAGACTGAATAGCACGCAAACAAACACCAACATCTGAACCATGGTCTTGATGCATAACAACAGGAACATTAGGATACATTTCAACAGCAGCTGCTACCATGTGACGCAACATAGGCTCACCAGCATACTTACGAGCGCCAGCTGAACCTTGCAAAATCACAGGAGAATCAACCGCAGCTGCAGCGCGCATGATCGCACGAACTTGTTCCATGTTGTTAACGTTAAATGCTGGCATACCGAAGCTGTGAACCGCAGCATAATCCATTAATTCGCGCAGAGTA
Organism: Thiotrichales bacterium 35-46-9; assembly: GCA_002281095.1. Lineage (GTDB taxonomy): Bacteria > Pseudomonadota > Gammaproteobacteria > Thiomicrospirales > Thiomicrospiraceae. The sequence goes on from NCFI01000005.1 coordinate 37,660, forward strand.
ATCATTGCCATAAGGGTTTGTCCTCTAGAGTTAGTTAGTAAAAAATTAAAAAACAGGGATTGTTTTATTTGCCGACTTCGACAATCAACAATACATTTGTACCGCCCATGATACCACGATGCTTACCACGGGTAACCAAAACCTTATCGCCATCCTTCACTTGACCGCTGCGCTTCAGCTCTTCGATCATGTTTGGGACAACCTCATCGTTATCCATGCCTTCGTAATTAAAGGCCATAGGATATACGCCACGATATAAGGTCACTTTTTGACGCGTTTTTTCATGCGGCGTAATCGCGTAAATTGGAATACCAGAAGAAATCCGAGACATCAGCAAAGCGGTACTACCAGATTCGGTCAAGGCTGCAATGGCACGGATATTGAAATGATTGGCAATATACATGGCACCCATGGCAATACTTTCATCGGTCGCTTGAAATACCTGATCAATACGATGCGTCGATACACGAGTCTCTCTCTGTTTTTCAGCTTCGTAACAAATACGACTCATTGCTTCGATCACAACGTGTGGGTGCTTACCTGTTGCCGTTTCTCCGGACAACATCACCGCATCAGTACCATCAATCACCGCATTGGCAACGTCAAATACTTCTGCACGTGTTGGAATGGGATTATCAATCATCGTTTCCATCATTTGCGTCGCAGTAATGGTCACGCGATTGTGTTGACGGGCGAGTTTAATAATTTTCTTCTGCAGAGAAGGCAACAAGGCATCACCCACCTCCACGCCCAAATCACCACGGGCAATCATCACAGCATCAGAAGCTAAAATAATCTCTTCCAGCGTCGGATCTTGAACAGCTTCAGCACGCTCAATTTTAGAAACGATGCAACATTTCAATCCTGCCTCTGAAGCCAAACGACGACACTCATTCACATCATCCGCACTGCGTGGGAAAGAAAAAGCCAAGTAATCAGCCTGAATTTTAGCTGCTGAAACAATATCTTCCTTGTCTTTTTCGGTAATGGCTGCTGCCGATAAGCCACCACCTAACAGGTTAATGCCCTTATTGTTAGACAACTTTCCACCGACAATAACCGTACACTCAACGCGCTCACCAACAACTTGTTTCACTTCCAAAACAACGCGTCCATCATCTAACAGAAGACGATTTCCAGGCTTCACTTCATGCGGCAAGGTTTTGTAATCCAAACCCACGCCATTGATGTTACCTTCTAAGCGACCAATGTTGTTATCCAACGCGAAATCAGCGCCTTCGTCTAAATGAACATAACCTTCACTAAAACGAGCAATACGAATTTTAGGACCTTGTAAATCAACAAGAACCCCTACTTCACTACCCAAAGCTTTAGCACGCTCACGCACAAAGCGAGCACGCTCAATATGCTCATCCGCTGAGCCATGAGAAAAGTTAATACGAACCACATCTAAACCGGCTTGAATCATACTGTCGATGACACCCGGTTTATCTGTTGCTGGACCTAAGGTTGCAACAATCTTCGTGCGACGTGGACTTGTATATTCTCTATCAATCATTGATTATCCTTCAAAACTATGAGACACAATCTGCCTGGCGATCCACCCTAAGGCGTATAACCAGTCAGACTGTTAGACTTGGTTATGAAAAAGGCAGAAGAAAACACGTCCCTCCTGCCTTAATAACTTATTTTGCAGCGCGCTCTTCAAGCATCGCTACAGCTGGAAGCACCTTGCCTTCCAAAAACTCTAGGAAAGCACCACCACCCGTTGAGATGTAAGATACTTTATCTTCGATATCATACTTCTGAATCGCCGCAATCGTATCACCACCACCAGCCAAGGTAAATGCTTTAGTCTCTGCAATCGCTTTAGCAATCGCTTTAGTGCCTTCACCGAATTGGTCGAATTCAAACACGCCAACAGGACCATTCCAAACAACCGTACCCGCTTTCATAATGATGTCGACCAATTCTTGTGTTGCATTGGGACCGATATCAAAGATCATATCATCATCAGCCACATCTTTGGCATCTTTAGTAATCGCTGGCTCATTAGCATCAAACTTCTTACCCACTACCACATCGCTAGCCACTGGAATAGAAGCACCGCGAGCTGCCATTTTAGCGCTTAAGGCTTGAGCAGTCGGTACTAAATCATCTTCACACAAAGACTTACCAACACTGTTACCGACTGACTTGATAAAGGTATTCGCGATACCACCACCGACCACTAACTGGTCAACTTTTTCAGACAAGCTTTCCAGTACGGTTAATTTAGTAGAAACTTTAGATCCACCCACAATCGCAACTAACGGACGTGCTGGGTTAGCAATCGCTTTCGCCAATGCATCTAACTCTTCCGTCAACAGCAAGCCAGCACAAGCTACAGGAGCAAACTTAGCCACACCATGTGTAGAACCTTCAGCGCGATGCGCTGTTCCAAAAGCATCCATTACAAAAACATCACATAAAGCAGCGTATTTTTTCGCTGTTTCATCTAGGTTTTTCTTTTCGCCTTTATTAAAACGAACGTTTTCCAATAAAACCAATTCACCTTCGGCCACATCAAAACCACCATCAACCCAATCTTTGATTAGACGA
>NCFI01000142.1 GCA_002281095.1 Thiotrichales bacterium 35-46-9
AAAAAAAGTTGGAGTTTTTGTTCTAACTTCACGTAAGGCTTCGTTTTTGAAGAGAGAGAGATTTTTATTATTTTTTTCTTGACATGACACATAGCAGAAATAAGATTTTTTTTGATCCAAACGTTTTTATGAAAAGCTGAAGAAGATCTATTCTTTCCTTGAAGTTAGAATTTCCTGCTTTGGGAAGAGCTGCCCAAAAAAGAGGGAAAGCAAACTGTGAATTTACGACCACAGCTAATACTAAAAGATTGATTTCTAGACATCCAAATTTCCAGTTTGTTCGGTCCAGAGAAAGCCTCATTGGTCCAGACAGACTGAGCATTAAAACAAGAGCTTTAGCAATGTCTGCTTTGCAAAATGAAAACTGCGATAAAAACCTGCGTATTCTCCGACAAGTTGACTCTTGGTGTGACTTTCCTTGAAACCCAAGGCTGCACTTATGTTGCTGAACATTTCCGGAAATAATTATTCCTAAAATCATTTGAGTGAAGCATTTTACTCTTGCAAGGTTCCCCCCAAATAATGTTTGATATTTTTTAAGAAGGGTGTTGATCTGCATTGAATTGACCTTTCATTTTTGTGGTAAAAAATAAAGATCATCAATTTTATGTTTGTTTTCAACACCTTTTTTATATTTTTCTCATTTTATTTTTGTCCGGTAGCAAGCTTTTTTTCAGTCAAGAAAATTCTACTGATCTATATAATAGCTCCTCTCAAAAGATTTTTTTGTATTTTACACCAAACTTATGGATCTATACCAGGGATAATGAAATAACCACAGGAAAGGGATCTTCTTATGGGGCTTTTGGAGCTTATTTTTATCTTCCTTTCATGCAATATCCACTTTAGGCTCGATCGAGATGTCCTGCTGAGTACTTGTGAAGGATGCTTGCAATTAGAGTCTGATAAGGCAGCCCTTCATAAGCAGCTTTTTGTTTAATCCGATTTAAGTCACTACTTGAGAGGCGTATATTAATTCTTACATCTTTTTGTAAATAACGTCTTGCAGCTTTCTGAGCTTGCTCTTTCTCTTGTTCGATATTTTGAACAGTTGCCCACTCATTATTTTCAAAAGAACGGA
>NCFI01000006.1 GCA_002281095.1 Thiotrichales bacterium 35-46-9
AAGAGCGTTATTTATCTTACCTAGAAAACATTTATTTGTCGGATGTTATTACTGCTAAAACAAAAGAAATTTTGTTTTACACCAATTATGATACGGCTCTAGACTAAGACAATCATTGCAGACAGCACCATAGAAAATTGACCTGAACTAGAGAACAACAGCATGAATTTATTACTTAAAAACATCGGCAATGGATTAGAATCGCATAGCATCAAAGAAGCTTTGTTAACCACAACAGGAATCGTACTATCCGTGATCTTATTAATGTCACTATCACACTGGCTAAACCCCGAGACGACTCCCTGGTTTCTCATGGCCTCGTTGGCTGCCAGTATACTGATTGTGTTTGCGACTCCGCACGCACCCATGGCTCAGCCGTGGTCGCTCATTATGGGACAAATGTTGTCTGCGATTGCGGGATTGTGTGCTTGGCAATGGGTAAATACTCCGTGGTTAGCAGCAACACTAGCGGTTGGTGCAAGCTCACTGGCTATGTTTTTGCTTAGATGCCGTCATGCCCCTGGTGCTGCAACTGCACTATTTATTGCATTAGGTGGATCAACAGTGGAAAGCTATGGTTGGCTGTTGCCTGTGTCTCACTTGCTCCCTAGTCTTATGTTATTAGTTCTGGTTGCGGTTCTTTTTAATTATCCTTTCATCTGGAGACGCTATCCATTGTTTTTAATAAAACCACTGAAAAAACAACCGACTACATTACAGGAAAATGCACAAGCATCCGCCACCTGCGATTTAAACCACGAAGATTTAATCTATGCGAGTGAGCGCTTAAAGAGCTACTTTGAACTCAGTGAAGAAGAATTCATGAGCATTTACAGAACCGCTAAAGCACACCATGAATCAAAGTCTTTAACAGGGAATGACAACTAATTAATACCAACTTGCGCCTCTGAAAACCATGCTCAGATAACGTACAATAGAGGCATTAATAAGGAATAGCCATGTCTGCGATTGAACAAAGCCAACTCGGTCATCACACCCACTATCCCACCCATTACGACCCCAGCCTGTTGTTTGCTGTGCCGCGCGCACTCAATCGGGCGCAGTTGTCGCCTTCACCCATGCAGGGTGTCGATGTGTGGACGGCTTATGAGCTTTCGTGGCTGAACGCTCAGGGACTACCGCAAGTGGCGATTGCCGAGTTTAGCATTCCTGCCTCCAGCCCGAACCTAATCGAGTCTAAATCCTTTAAGCTCTACCTCAACTCGCTCAATGCGCATAAGTTCAGCGATAGCCACGCCATGATGACGCAGGTGACACATGATTTATCGGGCTGTGCGGGTGCGATGGTGACCATGAGACTGCATGATGTCAATCACCTCAGCATCGGGCAGTTGCCGGGGCAATGTTTAGATAAACTCCCTGTCAATATTAATAGCTACACGCCCGACCCAGCGTTATTGAGTCTTGACCCGCATCTGTCGGGCGATGGCTGCTGGCACAGTCATTTGCTGAAATCGAATTGCCCTGTCACCAACCAACCCGACTGGGGCAGCGTGGTGATTGAAATGCGTGCGCTGAAATTGCCTAAAGCAGAAAGCCTGTTGGCTTATATTGTTTCCTATCGTGATCACCAAGGCTTTCATGAACACTGTGTTGAAAGTATTTACAGCGATTTATGGCACACCTTTCAACCAGAACGCTTAGCTGTTTACGCCCGTTATGTGCGTCGTGGTGGGCTGGATATTAATCCTTGGCGTTGTCACGAAAAGCACGCCCCTACTTGGCCAGTCATGCCACGCTTAGCGCGTCAGTAAAAGGGCACCGCTAAAAACCCCACTTCGTGGGATTGTTAGCGTCCCCAAGTTTATTTGATCTCTGGTGGAAGGGATTAAATCAATGGGTTATATGATTTTTCTCTACACCCCTTCCCCCAGTACCCCCTTCCCATTAGCGTTTTTAGAGGTCATCAAATAACCAAAAGCTGTTAAAATAAACCAATCAAACAGAGTCGAACTTAGGAAACCCATGCCACAGCGCGAAAATGAACAAGCGATAGCCAACAAACTGCTGATTGCCATGCCCGATCAGGGGGGCGGTTTTTTTGAAAAAAGCGTCATTTTAATGCTAGAGCACAACGAACAAGGCGCTATGGGACTGACACTGACCCACCCTTCCGATATGGATATGCACGCCCTGCTCGACAATCTCGATATGCCCTTGCGTCATGAACAGCGTGATTTATCGCAACCGGTGATGATTGGTGGCCCTGTGCAACCAGATCGGGGCTTTATTTTGCATCATGGTCGTTCACGCTGGGAAAATACGGCACGACTCAGTGATAACTTATCACTCACTGTTTCGCTCGATTTTTTGAAAGGCATCGCCGATGATCGCGTACTCGAAGAATATGAAGTCTACTTGGGTTACGCTGGTTGGGGTGCGGGGCAATTAGAACAAGAGTTGCGTAATAACCAATGGCTGTTTGCCGAAGCCGACCCTGAACTCATTTTCGACTTGCCACCCGAAGCGCGTTGGCAAGCGGCATTTGCGCGTTTAGGTATCAACACCCATCAAATTTCACGCACGGCAGGACACGCTTAACTTATGGCAAAGGGCGTGTTTATGGCACTCGACTGGGGCGAAAAACGTATTGGTCTGGCGGTCGGACAAAGCTTAACGGGACATGCACGCGGCTTGGCCGTTCTCAAAGCGAAACAGGGCGTACCCGACTGGCAAGAGCTGAAAAAGTGGCTGAGCAAATATCAACCCGAAGCCTTGGTATTGGGATTACCCCTGTTATTAGACGGTAAAGAGCAACCCTTAACCGAGCGGGTGCGCGAGTTTGCTAACCTGCTACTCAGCCAAATTCCGCTGCCCCTTTATTGGGTAGAAGAGCAACTGTCTTCCAGCGAAGCCAGTGAGCGTTGCGACAATCCCGCCATGCTCGATGCCGAAGCCGCTGCCGTTATTTTAGAAACTTGGTTATCTCAACCCATTGCCCACCGTGATGCCAGTCGTCACCCACCATTACCCGCATAAGGAGTCACCCATGTTTGGCTACCCTGGCTTATCTACGCCGAATATTCAATTAAACGACGCTGGCAAGCTCAAACATCTGCTGACGCTGGAAGGACTTAAACCGCATCATATTCGCGATATACTAGACCGTGCCGATGGCTTTATTAACACCGACACGCGCCAGATTCACAAACAGCCGTTACTGAAAGGCAAAACCATCGTTAACCTGTTTTTTGAAGCCTCGACACGCACGCGCACCACCTTTGAAATTGCCGAGAAAAGTTTGGGCGCCGATGTCATTAACCTAAACGTCGCCACCAGTGCCACCAAAAAGGGCGAGTCGCTGCTCGATACCATCTACAACCTAGAAGCCATGCAAGCCGATATGTTTGTCGTGCGTCATGCCGAATCGGGGGCAGCGCACTTTTTTGCCCGTCACGTTGCGCCTCATGTGCATGTGCTCAATGCCGGCGATGGTCGCCATGCCCATCCTACACAAGCCTTGCTCGATGCTTACACCATTCGTCACTTTAAGGGTGTCGACTTTTCTCAATTGCGTGTGGCCATCGTCGGCGACATTTTGCATTCGCGCGTCGCTCGTTCACAAATCCAAGTGTTGAATCTATTAGAAACAGAAGAAATTCGACTGGTCGGTCCGAAAACCCTGCTACCACACGATGCCAGTGCCATGGGCGCTCATTGCTTTACCGACATTGAAGCTGGCTTGAAAGATGTCGATGTGGTGATCACCCTGCGTATGCAAAACGAACGCATGAGCAGCGCTCGCTTACCCTCGGAACAAGAATACTTTGAAACCTATGGCATTACCGAAGAACGCTTAAAACTCGCCATGCCCGATGCCATTGTCATGCACCCTGGCCCCATTAATCGCGGCGTAGAAATCGCCTCAAGGGTAGCAGATGGTCCACAATCGGTTATTTTGGATCAAGTTACGTTTGGCATTGCTGTGCGTATGTCGGTGATTGCGGGGATTATGGAAGAACAGGTAACCAGCGCATGAGTCATCAAACGAATGCCATTGTGCTCTTTAACGAACAAACCATTCGTCGTACTTGGCATAACGAAGAGTGGTGGTTTTCGGTTGTGGATATTGTTGGTGCGTTAACCAATAGCTCCGACGCAGGTGCTTACTGGCGCAAGCTCAAACAAAGACTTAAAGCCGAAGATAGTGAGGTCGTGACATTTTGTCACGCACTGAAATTACCTTCTTCAGATGGTAAAAAATATGCTACTGACTGTGCCAACACCGAATCCCTGTTGCGCATTATCCAATCCATCCCTTCACCTAAAGCAGAACCTTTCAAGCGCTGGTTAGCTAAGGTTGGGTACGAGCGTATTCAAGAAATAGAAAACCCCGAGCTTGCACAAGCCAGAATGAAAGCATTATACGAACAAAAAGGTTACCCTAAAGATTGGATTGATAAGCGTTTGCGTGGTATCGCCATTCGTCAAAACTTGACGGACGAATGGCAAGCACGAGGTATTAGCAGCGCAAAAGATTATGCGATTTTAACGGCTGAAATTTCGAAAGCTACCTTCGGTATGACACCCGCTGAGTACAAACAGCATAAAAACTTGCCCGCTAACAGCAAAGCCAGTTTGCGCGACAACATGACGGATTTAGAACTCATTTTTACCATGCTAGGTGAACGCGTCACCACCGAAATTTCTGCCAGCGAAAAACCAGATACGTTTGAAGACAGTAAAAAAGTAGCTCAACGTGGTGGCCGTGTTGCAGGAACCGCTCGTACCGAAACTGAAAAAGAATTAGGTCGTAGCATTATCAGTAAAGACAACCACCTCACCCTCACGCACACACATGCCGATGATGAACAAGGAGCCCAACCATGATCGCCATCACCATTCAACAAGGTCGTCTGTTCGATCCCGCCAACCAACTGGATGTGATTACCGACCTTCACATCAATCATGGACGCATTATTGCCATTGGTGAGGCTCCAGCCGACTTTACGGCCAGCAAAGTCATTGATGCCAAAGGTATGTTGGTTATTCCAGGCTTAATTGACTTGTCAACGCGCTTAGGTGAACCGGGATTAGAACACTTCACCACTATTGCCCGTGAAACCAAAGCCGCTGTTTCTGGTGGCATTACCAGTTTATGCGTGATGCCCGACACCGATCCTGTCAATGATACCTTTGCGGTGACGGAACTGATTCAGCGACGTGCACGTCAAGCAGAAACCGCTTATGTGCTGCCCGTTGGTGCACTAACCAAAGGACTGAAAGGGGAAGCTCTGTCGGAAATGGTGGCTATGCACCGTGAAGGCTGTGTTGCCTTTAGTCAGGCTAACCAACCTGTGGTGAACACGCAAACCCTATTTAATGCCTTCGACTATGCCGCCACACACAAACTATTGGTGATGATGCGCCCGATTGACGCCTATTTAGGCAAGGATGGCGTCGCTCATCGTGGCGCCATTAGTTCGGCACTGGGATTACCCGATATTCCTTCGGCGGCGGAAACCCTTGCCCTAGCAAGGCTATTATTATTGGCAGAAGAAACTGGGGTTCGCTTGCACCTGAGTCAAATCTCGACCGCTCGCGCTGTTGAGATGATTCAGGATGCTCAAGCGCGCGGCTTACCGGTCACCGCCGATGTCGCTATTCACAACTTACACTTAACTGAATTTGATGTCGCTGACTTTGCCAGCTTTATGCACGTTCAACCTCCATTGCGTAGTCAGCGTGACAGAGACGCGCTACGCGCAGGCGTTAAAGCGGGCGTGATCAGTGCTATCTGTTCGGATCACACGCCACTCATGCACGATGATAAGCTGCTGCCCTTCCCTGAATCGGTTCCCGGTATTAGTGGACTAGAAAGCTTATTGCCATTACTGCTCGCACTGGTACGCGAGCATGTACTGACATTGGAACAAGCGATCAAAGCAGTGACGCATCAACCAGCCAGCCTATTAGGCATTAACCGAGGAAGTCTGCAAGTCGGTGCGCCAGCCGATATTGCCATTGTCGACTTGGAAGCCGATTGGTTATTTAATCGTCGCCAGTTGATTAGCGCCGGTGACAATACGCCTTTCCATAAATGGCCGTTCACGGGCAAGGTGCACACCACCCTATTCCAAGGACGCGTTGTACACCAACCTAAGTTGGCATAAGTGCATGACGACGCAACTCCCTCATAACTCGCCCAGCGTCACAAGCTTACCCAATGGCTGGACGCAGGTGAGCTTTACACTGAACATGCCCTTTACACTCGAACTGGGCGCGAGACTTCGATGGGGTGAAGCCCTGCTAGCACCTTGGCGTGTGCAAGACGCACACATTGACTGTTTATGCATGACCGCAGTCGATAACACCGCGCAAGCAGCCATTGAACTGGTTCATGCTGGGCAACCCCTACCACATCTAGACAGCCAGCAGCCACTACTCATAACGGGAGAAGGCTTAGGCATTGCCGATGCCTTGCGAGCCGCCAGTCAACTGAAAATGCTTGCCGCGCATAGCCTAGTGCTACTTAGCGCCGACCAGTTTCCCTGTGTCATCAAACCGGCCAAATTTATGGTCGAATCCCTTCCGAATGGCATTGCCGCTTGTCCGTTATTGGAAGATTGGGGCTTTGCCAACCGTCTAGTTCACGCCGAATTACCGGGGTGCATTGACAGCAACATCGACGAACTGATTCAGCAACCAGTCTTTGCAGCGTTTCAATTAATGAAGTTTAAAGATTAGTCAAATTAGGATTCGTAGCGATTTCCGAAACACGCAGCTTCTCGATAAAGCCATCCTTCATCACATGACAAACATCACACTGATGTTGCTCGGGATGCTCAACTGCATCGGCAATACGCGCAAACAGCGCTTGCACTTCTTCGGGTGAAAATACCGATAGTAATCGGTTCATCTCTTCTGGTGGCATCATCACCGTGGTGAAGTCGCCCGAACTCAGCTGGAGTTGCACGCCACAGGCATCAGCAACCGACCCGCCTGCTTCAATCAATTCAGCTTGTTCAACAAAAAAGAGCTGATCATAGACTTCATCTAACTGGCTGATGGCAGACTCAGACAAGCTGGCCTGACGCACACGCACTTGCACCCCAGCCTCCCCCGCCTCGACCGTTTCGACCTTGACTTCACCGCCTAATCGTTGTGCTTGTTGAGCAAATCGTTGCGCTAGGGTCGCATCAAAAAATAGAAAATCTAACATCCATCACGTCCAGACCATTATTTCGTTTTATAATTATCCAATAATATTAGTGTTAAGGCGAGAAAAAACCATGATCCCACGCAATTACCCCCTAACCCGTCCACGTCGCATGCGTAAAGATGACTTTTCTCGTCGCTTAATGCGCGAACACACGCTCACCAGTGATGATCTGATTTGGCCGGTATTTGTGTTGGAAGGTGAGCAACGTCGCGAGGCCATTGCCTCGATGCCGGGCGTGGAGCGGCTGAGTTTAGACCTGTTGATTGAAGAAGCCAAACAAGCCGTGGCTTTAGGCATTCCCATGATGGCTATTTTCCCTGTCGTCGATCAAGACAAAAAATCGCTATCGGCTAAAGAAGCCTACAACCCAGATGGGCTAGTGCCGCGTGCGGTGAAGGCATTAAAAGCCGCCGTGCCAGAATTAGGTATTATGACCGATATTGCGCTCGACCCTTACACCAGTCACGGCCAAGACGGCATTATTGACGAACAAGGCTATGTATTGAACGATGAAACCTGCGAAGTGCTGGTGAAACAAGCCTTATGCCATGCGCAAGCCGGAGCCGATGTGGTTGCCCCTTCCGATATGATGGACGGACGCATTGCCGAAATTCGCCTTGCACTCGAAGAAAACGGCTTTATTCACACGCGCATTATGGCTTATTCGGCTAAATACGCTTCCGCTTTTTATGGTCCTTTCCGCGATGCCGTTGGTAGCGCTGCCAACCTTGGCAAGGCAGATAAAAAAACCTATCAAATGGACCCTGCCAATAGCAATGAAGCCATCACCGAGGTGGCGATCGATATCAGCGAAGGGGCGGATATGGTGATGGTGAAGCCAGGCATTCCTTATTTAGATATTGTGCGTCGAGTCAAGCAAGAATGCCAAGCACCGACTTTTGTTTACCACGTCTCCGGTGAATACGCCATGATTAAAGCTGCCGCCCAAAATGGCTGGATTAACGAACGCGCCATTGTGCTAGAAACGCTGCTTTCCTGCAAACGCGCCGGTGCTGACGGCATACTCACCTACTACGCCAAAGTAGCGGCACAATGGTTACGAGAAGCTAAGGCATGAGTCAGCCCGACCGCTACGCCGTATTGGGCAACCCGATTGCCCATTCCAAATCACCACTCATTCATCGTCTGTTTGCTGAGCAAACGCAGCAAGTCATGAGCTATGAAGCACTCTGCTTACCGCTCGATGGCTTCGTGAGTGGCATCCAAGCACTGCATCAGCAAGGCTATAGGGGCATGAATGTCACTGTGCCTTTCAAGTTCGAAGCCTTTGCCGCTTGCGAAAGCGTCAGTGAACGCGCGCAACTGGCTGGGGCAGTGAATACGCTGATTCGCACCGATTCGGGCTGGCAAGGCGACAATACCGACGGTGCGGGTTTGGTTGCCGATTTAACCCGTTTGGTCGGTAGCCTAGCTGGTAAACGCCTGCTCATGCTGGGTGCAGGCGGTGCGGCCAGTGGTGTGGTGAAGCCACTATTGGATGCTAAAGTCGATCAACTGACCATCGCCAATCGCACGTCACAAAAAGCCATCGACTTAGCCCAGCGTGCCGCACATGGTCGTGTCAATGGTTGTGGCTTCGACGTGGTACCGAATCAACCCTACGACATTATTATCAATGCGACTGCAGCGAGTTTAGCCGGAGACTTACCCCCGCTCAAAGCAGGCTGGTTCGCCGATGCGGGTTGCTTGGCTTACGATATGATGTACGGCAAAGAACCCACCGTATTTATGCAAGCTGCACAACAGTTGGGCGCAGAACAACAAGCCGACGGCTTAGGCATGTTGGTGGAACAAGCAGCAGAAGCCTTTTACCTCTGGCGCGGCGTCAGACCGCAAACCGAACCCGTTAGGCTAGTGTTAGCAGCATAGTAAAGGGGCTGATTGATGACCATTTTTGTCTCCATCGCTGCCTTTGCCGACCCTTACCTCATCTTCACCGTGCAAGACGCTTTGCGCAAAGCCAAACAACCACAAAACCTCGTTTTTGGGATTGTCGATCAGCATCCGTTTAATCGACGTGACAACCTAAAAAATCTGCCAGAAAAGCCGCGTCTGCGCTATGTGCATTGCCACCCGATAGACAGTCGTGGTGTGTGTTGGGCAAGGTCGGTGGTGTTTTCGCTCTATCAAGATGAAGACTATTTATTGCAAATCGATTCGCACATGCTGTTTGAACAAGACTGGGATGAACAGCTGATTAACGAATTGGAAGCCTTGCGCCCCAAACACACTAAGCCTATCTTAACCAACTATCCTTATGGCTTTGAGTTCATTAACGATGAACCGGTGATTAGCATTGAAGACAGTGGTAGAACCACCTTAGTCATGCGTCCGCATGATGAAACCGATCTAACAGCCGACAATGCCACCTTGAGATTCAAATCAGAGCATGTGTTTGTGCGCGAACCTGTATTGGGCGGCCATATTGCCGGTGGTTTTTATTTCACACTGGGAAAATTTGTTTACGAAGTGCCTTACGATCCTTACCTTTACTTTCATGGTGAAGAGCAAAGTCTGGCCATTCGTGCCTTTACCCGAGCTTGGGATATTTTCCATATACCGCACATTCCCTTGTATCACCTGTACAAGCGCCCCGACACCGAACACCACAACCATCACTGGCACAGCAGTTGGGAACAACATCGTGATTATCAATGGACAGAGCTACAAGAACGTGCCAAACAACGCTTAATCGATTTGGTCTATCGTCGTACACTAATGGGGGCTTGGGGACTAGGCGATGCGCGTAGCCTAGCCGATTTTGCCGAACTTACTGGCATCGACTACGAACAACAGCGTTTGATTGATCGAGCTTATCGGAAAAGGTATGTGAGGAATTGATGCTGGGCAACCATTCACTACCAAGCCTGCTGAAAATCGATTAAGCGCTGATTGGGCGCTTTGCCCACCGGTAGTAATTGCGCCCACTGGGGCAGTGGTTGAGTTTCGCTGGCAGTCACACTCCCCTTAACCGACCAGCCCGATGGCGTTAAGGCGCAAGCCACATTCACTTGCGCTTGTTCAACTTTGGCTTGCAGCTGCCACTGGGCTTTAGCCGAAATCAACTCACTAGCTTGCCACTGCCAATGCACCTGCGCGGGCTGTGCGCTCAGTAATCCACTCTGTACTTGGCTATTACCTTGCCACACCGTTCCTTGCGTTTGCGCAAAGCTCACCGGCACGGGCAAAGGTGGCAATTGCTGAATGAGCCAACTGGCTGGCAACTGTACCAGTAAAAACAGCGTCGTTAACAGCACAAACCCCATCGACCAGCCTAGCATTATTCTTGCCCCCAAGTTAACTGTCCCGATAACACGCCTTGTGTGGGCTGCGTTAAATTCATAGCGGAAAGCATCACGCCTTGCTGCTCTAGTGCCGTTAGCCACTGCATTAACGCTTGTGCTGGGGCGGCTTCAACACGCGCGCTCACCTTTTGTCCGACCAAGCGTAAATTGCTGATCTGACCCGTTAATCCCGTTAAGGGCTGTGCGGCAATCTGTTGTAGTAAGGCATCGCCTTGTAAGGATTTCGCCTGAGTGGCGGGCAGGCTTTGCGCCAACACCAGCAACTGCTGATGGGTATGTTGCGCTTGCACAAACTGCTTTTCGACACTTTGTTGCCATTGCCACCAGACACTCAACACCACAGCCAACATCAGTGCCGCCAGTAATAACACACCGTTGCGCTGCTGTGTCGGCGACAGCAGTTTTAAGCCCTGCTGAAGGGGCTGGATAAGACCTTGCATCATGGTGTTTCTCCTTGTTTCACCAAGCTGAGTTGTTGCGTGCCAGGCCAACTGGCTTGCCAACCGGGTAAAGCAACCGCTTGTGATAACTGAGCCTCGGTTAAGGGAGCAGACCAAGTTAACACCATGCCTTTATCCGACAGCTGCAACTGGCTAAGCGGTGGAAAATTGACCAAGGTGGCATCTAGCTGTTGCAAGGCTAATAAGGGCGAGCTTTGTAACTGTGTCTGCAACGCCTGACGTTCTTTCAGCACCGACTTTGCCTGTGCCAAGAGATTCACCTGACGTTTAATTTCCGGAAAATGGCTTTTAACCAAGGCTTGCGTTTGCTGTTGTAACCCTTCTGTGGCGCGACTCTGTTGTAGCGTGTTGGTTAAGCTGACCAGCGCAGTCATCACCAACACCCCAGCTAATAGCAGCGCAGGCGTTTTCCATGCCCCCAATCCCGACCACTGCCACTGACGTTTTCCCGCGCCTTGACGTAAGTCGAAGCTGGGTTGAACGGCAGGTAACGCACTGAGCGGCAAGCGTTTGATGTTCCAATCGGACGGTAATGACTCAATAGCAGCTTCACCATAACACACCAGGGTTTGTCGTTGCGATGCAGGCAAGGTCTGTAATAGGGTCAACATGGTCGCTGGTTGACCCGCCGTGCCTTCCCATTCACCCCAACGCACCAGCCAACGCTGTTCGCTTTCACACAGCAAGGTCACTTGATCGGCTTGCCAAGGCAGGCGCATAAAATCCGGGTACCAAGCGGCAGCCGTCTGTGCCGACTGCTCAGCGAAAGCCTGCCAGTCTTGCTGGGCAATCGCCACCACCCAGCCTTCACCCGATGCCCCTTCACGTACAGCAATAAGTTCAAGCTGCTGCACATCGCTTGCCAGTCGTTCTTCTAGCGCATAAGGCAAAGCGGCGCGCCATTGCCGACCTTTAGGAAATACCAGCCGATGCCAACTCATCCATTCGGATGGAAATGGCACCGCCAGTGCCGAATTTGGATTCATTAAGGCTCAACCTCCGTTAACCAACGCATCAGACTCAAGGTACGTCCGCCATCGCGCATTAATAGGCTATTTAACTGCCATTGATAGGTTAAATATTCCGCCTGTGTTTGTAACTGAAAATAACGCGTTGAAACCGACATCACCCGCTCATTCACCAGTTGATTTAATTCCGCATCGCTGACACTCGATTGCCGCAACACCTCACTCACTTGCGCCAGCCGCTCAAAGGGTTCGCTGCGCTGACGCGCCACCAACGACTTAGCCAAGTCTTCAGTCAACAGTGGCGACAAGGCCATCAGCACCGGAGCGGAAGCCGTGTTGACATTAATGGGCGTGACATTCGGCAGTGCCGTAAGGTAGGGTTTCAGTGCCAACAAAATCGGTTCAGTCACCCCCGCCACTTGGCGCAACTCATCGACACTGAGCAAGGCTTGATTGGCAGCACGACGCATCGGCTGTTGTGCCATGTAAAAAGCCGATTCTGCCCCACCCGCCTGCGGAATATCGTCTGTATCTATCCAATCCGCCACCGCTGGCCAAAAGGGACATTCTAGCGTCAGCACTTGGCACAGTCGGTTAAACACCGCCAGTTGCTGCTCGCGCTGCTGTGTGTCGGCAACACCCAACTGGTTCACATTCAGCTTCGATTGCGCATCAATCAACCAACCGCGCACCTGCCCACCATCGAAAGGCACCGCGGGCATGGGTTGCGCCCACAATTCTAACAAATGGTCGGTTTGTGATTGCTCGGCATCGAATTTTAACGCACTTTTCACCCAATCCTGCGCACTGATTAACACCGCCCAAGCCTGCAACTGCGCTTGGCTCGACTGCGCACGCACTATGGCGCTTTGCTGTTGCTGCCACAGCGGATACATTAGCCCAGCAATAACGGTAACAATCACCAACACCAGTAACAGTGCCACGCCTTGTTGGTGTTTGGGGCGTCGAATAGGCGATGCGCTCATCACGGCTGCCGCTCACTGACCGGAAACACCATGCGCACCACTTCTTGTTGCGCCGATAACAACACCACATTGATACTGCTGGGCAATTGCGTTAAGGTATTAGCTCCCGCTGGCGGCCATTGCGTAAAGGGTTGTCCTGTGGCATCTAACCACTCCACCGTCATAGCAGTCACCTCGGTTAACACTTGCTGACGCAAAGGCTCGGCAATACCGGCTCTGTCTAAACTCGGCCAACGCAAACGCCACAATCCCTCTTTATCAACAACATAGCCAATACGCATTAAGCCGCTACCACCTTCTCGGTTATCGAAACGGGTACATTCAAACCCCCCATCGGCATAACTTAAACAGGCTGGCAAGGGCGTTCCTTGCACGTCGCTAATACTGCGCGGTGCCAATTGCAACAAGTCGCTCATCAACAAAGCTTGCGCTTTTAACAGCTGCGACGAAGCGGTCATTTCATCACTTAACTGATGATACCAGCGTGTGACCTGATTCATGCCCGAAGCCAACACCACACCCAGCACCGCCAGCACCAACAGGGCAACCATTAATTCAATCAGAGTGAAGCCGTGTTGAGATGAAGCGGGTTTCATGGCGTCACCACCAAGGCCGACAAGAGCAAAGCACGCCCTTTCAGGTCATCACTGGGCAGAACACGAATGGTCACTTGCCTAGTACCGGGAAAATCGGTGTCGGTAAATTCAGTGGTTACTTGCCAGTTTTGTTCGCCATGCACCACGGTGAGTTTTTCGTTTTTATACGCGACGCCTAGGCGCAAGCTTTGCCACTGCTGCCACGCCACCTGTTGCGCTTGCGCCTGTTGTCGTAATTGGCTTTGCGTATGAATAATCGCCCCCATGCCTTCCATCAGTGCCAACAAAGCAATGGCGACCACTATTAAGGCAATCAGCACTTCAATCAGGCTAAAGCCGCTTTCTTGACGACGGCGACGCTTAACGCGAGACACTGTTACTGACATAACGGCCGTCTCCCGTCCAAGATAGACTCTGTGTCGCCAAATGGTTTCGACTCAGCTGCAACTCACCTGCCTGTTGGTCACCATCGGGGCGGCAAGTCCACGACATCACCTCATCTTTCATCAGTGGAAGCTGACGCTTAGGTGTCAGCTTCCAATCGGGCAAGCCGTTCAACGCGGCTACCGAAGGTTCATCGACCCAATCGCGCACACTGCTATTCCAGCGTTGCACCCGTAATTGCTGCGCCAGCAGCACTCGATGACTGGTTTGCAATTGCGCTGCTAAGTCGCACGACAAGCTGAGTAAGCCTTCCGCTTGCGCCAACCACTGACGCGCCACCCGTTGCTGATCGGTTTGTAACATCGGCATCACGCTCGCCCACACAATGGCAATCACCACCAGAACCACCAACAGCTCAATGAGGGTGAAGCCGGCTTGCCTTATTGGTCTGCTTTTGCCCAATTGCCTATGTCCGCATTGTAGCCATCACCGCCGGCAACGCCATCAGCACCCAGTGAGTAAATGTCGATTTCGCCATGCTCACCCGGATTCAAATACAAGTAATCATTGCCCCAAGGATCTTGCGGTAAGCTTTCTAAATAGCCTTTCGGGTTGTAATTACGGGGCTTGGGATTGCCTTCGGGCTTTTTCGCCAAAGCTTCTAACCCTTGATCGGTACTGGGATAAGCAAAATTATCCAGCTTGTACATCTTCAAGGCACTTTCAATACTGCGAATATCCTGCTGCGCTTTCACCACCCGCGCTTGCTCAGGTCGATCCATGATTTGCGGCACAACAAAGGTTGCCAGTAGCGCCAAAATGACCACCACCACCATTAACTCGATTAGGGTGAAGCCCGCTTGTTTTTGACTTGTCTTCATACAAAAAACCTCTATTATGAATTAACCAACCAACTGATTCATGGCAAAAATAGGCAATAAAATGGCCATGACAATGAGTAACACCACGCCACCCATGACCAAAATCAGTACCGGTTCAATCAGCTTCACCAACGAAGCTGATAAAGCTTGTGTGCTCACTTCGTAGTGATGCGCCACACGTCCCAGCATATCGGGTAGCCGTCCCGACGCTTCGCCACTTTCCACCAAATAGCGCACCAATGAAGGAAAGGCCTTAGATTCGGCCAAAGCGCGATACAAAGGCACGCCTTCACGCACTTGCACCGCCATGTTATCGACTGCCAAACGTTGCGGTAATAGGCTCAACACCTGTGCTGAAATGCGCAAGGCTTCTACCGCCGGTACACCGCTATTCAACAACACCGATAATGTACGCGCCCAACGCGCCGTATTCGACTCAGTCAGCAATTTACCAAACAGCGGTAAGCGCAATAACAGCCGATGCCAACGCAAGCGAAAGGCATCGCGCTTTAATAACCACTTAAACACGCCAAACGCCACCAATAGCAGCAGTAGCAAGGCGAACCACCAGTTAGCTAACCAATCACTGACGGCAATGAGGCCTTGCGTCAACGGGGGTAGTGATTGCTTCATATGGGTGAACATCACCACCACTTTCGGCACCACCACCGTGAGCAAAAAAACAACAATCACAAGCGATAGGGTGAGCATTAAAATAGGGTAAAACATAGCCCCTTTCATTTGCCCCGACACCTGCTCGCGTAATTCGATGGCATCGGCCAATTTGGCCATCACCACCGTTAAATTGCCCGACTCTTCGCCCGCACCAATCATCGCAACCACATCATCGGGCAGACGATAAGGCGCACTGCGAAAGGCATTCGCTAACGACTGACCTTCCTGCACCTGACCATGCACATGGGTCAGTAATCGCCCCAAGCGTTTACTTTCCGCCTGTGCCGATAAAATCGACAATACTTGCGCCAAGGGCAAGCCGCCTTCGAGCAGGGTAGCGATTTGACGCGTCAGCAATACCAGCTCTTTCAGTG
Organism: Thiotrichales bacterium 35-46-9; assembly: GCA_002281095.1. Lineage (GTDB taxonomy): Bacteria > Pseudomonadota > Gammaproteobacteria > Thiomicrospirales > Thiomicrospiraceae. The sequence continues at coordinate 15,835 of NCFI01000006.1, forward strand.
GTAAATACCCACGCCAAAACGAAGCCTGCCACCAACCACTGGTTTGCCGACTGGCCGTTTGCACTTCATTCACCGACACTGGCGTTAAGCCTTGCGCGCGCAAACTGGAGCGCAAGCTGTAAGCTGAGTCGGCGGTTTGAGTACCTTTAACCGACTTACCGTTAGCGTTTAAGGCTTGATAATCAAAGCTGGGCATAAATTGAAATAAACCTTGAGGTGACGCTTGTTTAGCTCGTAAAGATAACACAATCTTAAGTCATCGTCATGACATTATCATGACGGCTAAGCGTTGAACGAGTGGCAATGAAAATTGATATTCAGAAGTTGACAATTCGATATGGGGGGGGATAGCATAAGCAACAAATCTATTCAACCCTCAAAAGAGATAAAAACCATGCAAAAAACCATGCGCAAATTGCCGCTAGCGGCTGTTATTGTGTCTGCGACTTTATTAACTGCCTGTGGTGGCGGTGGTGACTCACCGATCGGTGGCACATCTACTACAACTACTGGATCATCTTCTTCACTCTCTGGTACTGCCGCCAAAGGTATTATCAAACAAGCACTTGTGACTGCCGAAGAATTAGTCGGCACTTCATGGGTTGCGCGTGGTACTGCTACCACCGACAACAACGGTGACTATACGCTGACGATGACTGGCTACACCAACGGCGTGGTGCGCGTTACCGTCACGCCAACTGCTAGCACCCGCATGGTGTGTGATGCACCCAGCGGCTGTATTAGTGCCGACGGTAGCACAACGCCTTTCGGAAGCGATGCTACGCTAGCTAACGACTTTAGCATGAAATCGGTTGTACCTCCTGTCACCACAACAGACAACAAAGCCTACGTTACCCCTCTTACCGATATGGTGGCGGCTAATTTAGAGCAAAATCCAGCCGGCATCAATAGCGATACCATTAAACAAAAGTCGAACCAAGTGGCTGGCATTTTTGGCTTAGGTGACATTTTACGCACTCGTCCTATCGATATTACTAAAGGCATTGCTGGACAAGATCAATCTGAACAAAGCTATGCCTTAGCGCTCTCTGCCGTTGCAGAAATGGTCAATAAAAGTTCTACCAATGCTACAGGCGCAACACAAGCTTTAGCCAAATTAAGAAACAGTTTCTTAGATGGTAAATTCGATAGCACTGATAGCTTCAGTGGTAATAAAGATGTACTCACCAGCATTTTAGAAACCAAAACAGCCGTGCTTAACGACAACGTCATTTCTGGCAAAATCGATGCGCAAGTTAAAACCATTATTCTGAACGATACAACTGACAAACAAACCAGCTATAAACCAGCGGAAGGCTACACACCGCCCGTCGTCGAAACCGCTGTTGCTAACGATATTGACAAAGCTAAAGCCATTGTTGCTCAAGCGCGTGCCTTACAATCGAGTATCAGCAGTATGGAAAGTCCGGCTCAGTCGTTTAGCAACCAAATCGATACGGTAAGTAAAGTGTGGAATGATCGCAGTAGTTTAATGGCCGTCTATTTATCTGAAATCATTCAAGACGTGGCTGCGCAACTCGGCTCTGGCATTACTGGTTCAGTAACAGATCAGTCAGTAATAATCAATACAACGCAATCTCTAAGCTGTTATCCAGACAGCAATGGCACACTGAAAGTTAGCCTATATAACAACACCAATCAAACCACATCGGTTCAAAATGCTTCTTGTCAGGTTTACGATTCGTACTACAATACTACCAACAATCCAATGGGCACGGTAAAAGTCAGTGTTGCTGATTCCGCAAACGGATTGTTAATCACCGTTAGCAAAGCATTGGCCACCAATGGCGGCGATCTATTACCAGCTGTGAATTTAAGCCTCACACTCCCTGGTTTTACCACGGCTGACCTAACAGCCAAGAGCAAAACATTGTCGAACGCTTCCTTTGTTATTGGCGGCAATATCAGCGACACCCGTGCTAGCATGATCTTTAACAACCTGACGGCAACGGCTAACTTTTTAGAAGCTTACACGGCAAGTGATAGCAACACCACCATGCCTGTATTAACCAACGCCTCTTTCAAGGGCGATATTCGCTTGGCAGATACAGTGACCAATGGTAGCTTTGTAGGCAATGTTGATATTACTGCGGTTCGACCAACCACTGCAGGCTCATCGGGCAACCTAAGTATTAGCAAAGTCGCTTTAGACGGTACTTTTAGCCATGCAAGTAATAGCCTTAAGGCTGCCGCGACATTTAACCTAACCAATGCCGCTTCGTTTGATTTAACTGCGTTCAGTAGCTATGAGAAAACGAAATATATTTATGCGGGTAGCTACTCAAACACGCCATTAAACCTTAATACAAGTAATATCGCGAGTTTAGCAACGCAAGCGGGAGTGCCCAGCGATATTTCAAACCTTTTTGTAAATTATTACAACTATGGATATAGCTACTTTAATGGACACACTACAGTCGAAATACCAAATAATAGTACCTGCTTCAGCTATTACACTGGTGCACCAACTTATACAAGCGGCAATAAGTGTACCGCAGGTGACGTATTAGGCTTCGCTGATGCACTCAAAACCCAAGCACCAAATGCTATGGATTTCACACTGCAAAGTGGTTCCTACTCGCCAGCTAGTGAGTACAGTCCAGCTTATTCATCTGCTGGTGGCTACGCTACTTTCCCCGACTATGAGTCAGCCACTAACTTTGCTCAGGGTAACTTAACCCTTAGCCTAGATGCCAACTTAGCTGGCTTCCCCAATACTGTGGCAACCGTGACGGTAGATCGTCAAGGCTATCCTGATATTGGTACAGCAGTGGTATCGTTAAAACAGCAAAGCGTGAATCGTGGTCTGACCATTTCAGCAAGCAACAGCGTGGCGAATGGAGCTTCTAACATTAATGCCTTAACGGTTACCAGCTTAGACGGCACAACCATGATGCTGAATAAATCCAATAGTGGTGGTATTCAAGGCACCATTAAAGTGGGTAATACGACCGTTGCCGACATTATTGATATGAAAGGTTGGACAAAAGTCAGCTTCAAGGATGGTACTTTTGAAAGCTTCTAAGGTTCAATTTGGTTTAACCCTGTTAGAGGTGGCACTTGCCGCCTCTTTTTTTAGCTCACAAACCCTGCTCGCCAAAGACACAGAGTGGCATCCTTATCTGTTGATAGATTCGTTCAATATGTCTGAATCTATGGCCATTACCCAATTAGATGGTGGCAAAGGAGAGTTTCATAGTGGCGGCGAGCGAGCCTTTACCTCTAACTGGTTAGAAATAGGCGTAACCTACCGTGATTGGTCACTCGGCGCGTTGTATCGTTACGAACAAAGTTATCGTTATTCGAGCGATTTTGCTGATTTTTATTACGCCATTAGTCAAGAAAACCCGCTAACCAGTAACCGAAATTATCAACTCAACTTAGCCGCTGAACGTTGGCGAGGGTCTGGCTTGCGCCTAGCATATCAATTCGCATGGACTGACCATCATCAACTACAACTAGGTGCTAGCTTGTTTAATGCAGACAATCTGAGCTATGGCACAATTGATGGTTATGCCAACTCTCCCACCCCTAAAACCTACAACTACCAAGCGAATGTGAATTATCGCTATGAACAAGACGAACTCTTTGGTCGTACTACTCGCCAAGAAAGCCAAGGTCGTGGCTATGCGTTAGACCTGAAGGCAAGTGGTCAATTTAATAATGGCGTTCGTTACCAACTTTGGCTTCGCGACGCTTTAGGGAGCATTGATTGGGGCAGGACGCTGAAAACAACGGCAGTCGCAACATCGAAAGTGGTGAGTTACACGCCCGACGGCTACTTACAGGTAGCACCTGTTTTATCGGGACGAGAAGGCGCAAGTAACTTTACTCAATCCCTTTCTCCTTGGATTAATGCTAGTCTATCAGTACCTTTATCTAATCATTTTGATGCTATTCTTGCCTACCAAGAACACTACGCTTATGGTCAAAAAGGCATTGGATTGGCGACTAAAGCACTATTTGATCGAACCAGTTTGGTTATCTTCCCCGAACAATCCTTAGTCAATCTTGGCATAGAACAAGGACACTGGCGTTTTGGTGTTGCGTCAGATGCGATTAACCTAGATGAAGCCAGAAGCTTTTGGCTAACGTTAGGTTATCGTTAACCACCAAGCACGAACAACCTATTTTATTGTGCTAGAATAATTCTTAAATAACATGCTAAGGGTGAACCACATGAGCGCACTACTTAAACCCGAATATCTACCCCATTACACTTACGACGACTATGCCCACTGGGAAGGGCAGTGGGAGCTGATTGAAGGCGTACCTTACGCCATGTCGCCAGCTCCTAATATTCGTCATCAATCGATATCGGGCAGACTTCATTGGCTCATTGCGCAGGCGCTCAAGGATTGCAAAGATTGCCAGTCACTACAAGCTGTGGACTGGAAAATCAGCCATGATACGGTCGTTCAGCCAGATAATTTGGTCACTTGCCCGAAAGCTTCGGGACAATACTTAACTCGTGCGCCCCAGCTTATTTTCGAGATACTATCACCCAGCACCGCCCACAAAGATCGCACACTCAAGTTCGACCTTTACGAACGTGAAGGCGTGCTATGGTATGTGCTAGTCGATGCTCAAGATCAGGTAGTGCATATTTTTCAACGCATTGAAGGTAAGTATCGCAAAATTGCTGATATCAGTGATGCATCTTTTACCTTCGATTGGCAAGACTGCGCCATCAACCTTAATGTTAACGAATTGTGGGAAGACTAACCCAGCCTACCCCTGCGTGACTCTTAACACTTCGGCCAGTGTGGTATTGCCTGCTATGGCTTGCTCGAAGCCATTATCACGCAAAGATTTCATGCCCATACTGCGTACATAGGCTTCCATCGCTTGTTCGCTTTCGCCTGAATGAATGAGATGGCGCAGGGTTTCATCAACGCTAATCCATTCATAAATGGCCATACGACCGGCAAAACCCGACGGGCAATCGGGGCTAGACCCCGGTTCAAATAAAGACAAAGGCACCTCAACCGGACGCGACAATAAGCGACATTCCGCCTCATCAGCGGCACGGGAGAGCTTCACACTGGGGCACAAACGACGCACCAGTCGTTGCGCCAAAATACCGACTAACGACGAAGCCAGCAAAAAAGGTTCGACACCCATATCACGCAAGCGGGTAATAGCACCAATGGCGGTATTGGTATGCAGGGTCGATAACACCAAATGCCCGGTTAACGAAGCCTGAACGGCAATTTGCGCCGTTTCACCATCTCGAACTTCCCCCACCATCACCACATCGGGGTCTTGACGCAAAATAGCACGTAGCCCACGGGCAAAAGTCATATCGGTTTTTAAGTTGACCTGCGTTTGACTGATGCCATTCAGCTCGTATTCAACAGGATCTTCCACCGTCATGATGTTACGCTCTACCGCATTCAAGTGCGACAATGCCGCATAAAGCGTGGTGGTTTTGCCCGAACCCGTTGGCCCGGTGACCAAAATAATACCGTGCGCTTTGGCTAAATTCGCATGAATACCCTTAAATACCTGTTCGGGCATACCTAATTGCGATAGGGATAACAAGCCTGCACTCTTATCGAGCAAACGTAACACCACCCGCTCACCATATTGCGAAGGCAGGGTCGAAACGCGCAAATCAACCATGCGCGAGCCTAATTGCAGCGCAATACGACCATCTTGTGGCAAACGTTTTTCGGCAATATCCAAACGTGCCATCACCTTTAAGCGCGAAATGAGCAAGGGCGCAAAGGTGGCTTTCGGTTCTAATACCGTTTGTAACATCCCGTCCATGCGGAAACGCACACGCAGAGTATCTTCAAAAGGTTCTAAATGAATATCCGAAGCTTTACGCTTAATCGCTTCGGCTAGGGTGGCATTCAAGAAACGAATCACCGGCGCTTCGTCATTAGAAGCGAGCAAGTCTTCCTTTTGCACCCGCATCAGATCAAAAGCGTCACTCATGTCTAATGCATCGAGCATGGTTTCACTGCCCGACAATTCGCCACCATCGGCATAAACACGCGACACGGCCAACTCATACTGAGCGACGCTAACAGGCTGCACCTGTGGCGCAACAGAATGACTGGCACGTAAGGCTTCTAACAATGCCGAAGCTGTGGCATCGGGGCGCACCAACAGCATCCAACCTTCCAATTCATGCACCAACAGCACACCCTGTCCTTGCACAAAATGATAAGGGAAGCGCAAACTACTCATGCTGAAGCACTCATGGCACTAGCGGCTCGCTGGTCATATTGAGTCGGTCTTCGACGGGCGCTGGTTTGGCTCTTTTGGCAATCACAAAATCCTCTGCCAACAACTCACTGACATTAAGCGGTAAACGGGGTGACACCAGCTCACGGTTATTGGTTTGTTTGCGCTCTATCAGCCCTTCCGATTGTTGCTGTAACTTATTGTATTTAGAGGCTGCATAAGCGACGGCTAATTGGTCATCACGCACAATTCGCGGGCGTAGAAACACCATCAAGTTTTTGCGCTTAACGGTGTTTTCTTTGTAAGAAAATAAAGCGCCTAATACCGGAATATCTCCCAAGCCGGGGACTTTCGCTAAAGACTCACTTTCCGACTCATCCATCAAGCCACCCAGCACCACTAGGTTGCCATCGGTGACCAGCACATTGGTTTTGATTTCCCGTTTCGAGGTCACCAAATCAACCGAACCCAAGGTGGTTTTAGAATTGGGAATTAAGCTCGAAACCGATTGTTCAATTTCCAAGCGAATACTATCACCCTCGTTAATTTGCGGTTTCACTTTCAGTTTTAAGCCCACATCTTGACGCTTAATCGTTTGAAACGGACTGCCTATCGTTCCTGTCGTACCTGTGGTACCCGTTGCCGCATAGCTACCTGTGCTGAAAGGCACTTCTTGGCCAACAATCATACTCGCTTCTTCATTATCCATGGTCACTAACGAGGGCGTTGACAGAATGTTGTTATCGGTATTCGAACGTAAAGCACGCAATAGCGCGCCCCAGCCTTGGTCATTGCCATAGCTCTCACCCACCACGGCGGTTACGCCCGTACCACTCACCGACCCTAATGCGCCCCCAGTACCCCCTGTTGCCGCACCCGTGGCAATTTTCGCTAAACTATCGTCTAAACTAAACACACCCGCCCCATTAGGGCCAACGGCTACCCAGCTCGCGCCCAGCTGCTGACGTTGCTCTTCTGACACTTCGGCAATAATGGCCTCAATAATGACCTGTGCACGGCGTACATCCAAACGACGAATCACTTCACGCAAGGTCGCAATCAGTTGCGGCGGTGCACTAATCACCACGGCATTCATGCGCTCATCGGCTTCGATACTGATATCACTATCCGATGAACCACTTTTTTTCTTCGCGACTTTAGCAACGGCAACCGGCTTAGTACCACCATCACCGATGTTCGGCTCACCAGCATCACCCCCAACTTGCTCGGCTGCCGCTAGGGTGGCACCTGCACCCGCAATATTTTGCAGAATCGGGGCTAAATCCGTTGCTTTGGCGTATTGTAAATAAATGACCTGAACCCGTCCTTGCTGCTGAACCGGTGAATCAATTTGCGCCAGCAAGGCACGCGCAGCCATGCGTTGTGCTTCACCACCCGATAAAATCAAGCGATTCGCGCGCAAATCGGGCGCTACCACTAGGGCAAGCTCTTTATCTAGTCCTGTGTTCAGGGTTTTCATCAAACTGGTCGCTTCTTCCGCCGACAAGTAATTTAACTGCACCACTTCGTAACTGTGTTGAAAAGGCACATCGACACGCGACACTACTTCCTTGATGCGAGCAATGTTGCCCGAACGATCGGTAACAATCAGCTTATTTGAATCGGGATTCGCCACTAAATGCCCTTCATTCGCCACCAGCGGACGCAATAAGGCCACCAACTTATTGGCCGACACATGCTTGAGGCTAATCACTTGCGTCACCCAATCGTCTTCATCACGACTAGCACCAACGCGTTGCGCTCGATCACGCACCACATTCACCGGAACAATCTCAACCAAATCGCCATTTTCTAGGGCAGCAAAACCATGCACTTTCAGAAAAGACAGAAAGGTTTGATACAGCTTATTCGGCTGTAGTCCTGTATTAGTCGTGAAGCTCACTTTGGCTTTAACACGCGGATCAATGACAAAATTCTTGCCCGTTACCTGCGCCACGGCTTCAGCCACTTGGGCAATTTCAACCTCTTTTAGATTAATGACCATCGCCGCTTCTTTTGAGCTGGGCGAAGTTGTGGCGGCTTCCACGCTAGCACCGCTGAGTAAACTCACCAGCAACCATACACTGAGTTGAATTCTTGTTACCATGTGACCGACCATTCCTGTTCTTTTCCTGCTCGTAATACTTTGACACTCGCACCTGCGCCATCAAGCACACTGGGCAAGCTGGCTAATTTAGCCATCCATTCGCTCATCGGTTGACCATTCAGGGCTAACAGTTGATCGCCCACCATAAAACCGAGTTGCTTAAAAATCGCTTCTTGCCCTGACTTAGGCTGTACCAGCACGCTGACCAAACGACCCTGCTCAAATTGTGGTTGTAAATTGAGCCATTGCATGGCCGTGGTCGGATTTTGTTTTGCTTGTTGACGCAATTCACTCAAATTGACGGCAGACGATGCGCTGGGAGACACTGAAACCACTGCCGAAGCCGTGGGTTGTTGCTGTGACGAGGCCAGCTTGAGCCATTTACTGCCTTGCTTAGTGAGCAGTTGTACCTGTGTTGCTTCAATGCGCTCGACTTTTACCCCTTGAGGCGTGAGCTGATTTTCTTGCAACCAGACTAGCCCACCACCACTGCCTTGTTGCACCAAAGCGAGCTTTATGGCGTCATCGATCAGTACGCCCAACAACTGCCAACCGTTAAGCACACTGGCATCGGCAAAGGCTTCAGACTGGGTAGTGATGGCAGAGGTGGTGGTGCTGGGAAATAGCTGTTGCCATGAAACGGATCTTTCTGGAATATGAGCTACACTAGTTACGGTAGGTAAACTCGTTAAGTTTGTTGGCGTTAACACTAACCAGACCCAACGCGCCGTTTGCCAAGACAAAGTCACCAGCAATACTGCAGCCACCAACCAACGCAACCTTGGGCGATTGAGTTTAGAAAATGTTCGAGCTGAAGAAGCAATGAAACTTCTGTTTAACAAGGTTGTATTCATTGCTGCTTATTATAAGGCGTACTTAAACAGCACAAACGACTTTTTTAGTGTTTGATTAACCATCACTTCACAAACGGTCGATAATCAGGCCAATAAGCACCACCCTGCTCAAAAGGCAGGTCTGGGTTAATTTCCGTCAAGCTATCACCAGCACGATAAGTCACACTAGCAGGATTATCCTGCTCGACACTGCGCTCACTAATCACTTCACCAAACGCATGCGGCTGACCATTCAGTCTAAGTGGCTGTTGCTCAGCTGCACGATAGGCTTTGAACGTATGCGGTGTTTGTGCAAACACATCCTTACCCAAGGTATAACGCTGACTGACCACCACTTGGCGGTAACGTGCCGCGCCCGCTAAGGCATCCGCTTTCGGCGGATAAAAGAGACTTGCATGAATTTTGCCATCGGCATTCACATAATCGCCCTTAGCCGTCATTTCGCGCAACAACTTTTGACGCTCTAGGTTACTGCTTCGATAGCCTTGCGCACTGCTGACATCAATAGCTGGCCAGTTACTCGAATAACCTTTGTCGGCACGAATATGATCAGCTAAAAAGACCTCGATACTTGTGGGCATGTCGCCGTAAAGATTGGCACCCACAACATGCTCTAAGAATAAGCGATACTCTCCTTTATTGGCATCGCGATTCTGCGGTTCGGCCAGAGTTACGCCCTTGGTTTTGTCGTAACCCAAATAGTTCATTTCTTGCCAGCCTAAGCCGTTGGGTAATTGGCGCGGAAATGCCCAAGTACTATCGACAGTATTGCCGACACCGCTGGTGAAAGTAGGCATTTCGGTTTCGCGCACACCCGAATGGCAACCAATACACTGCATCATTTCTTCACGATGTTGAGGACGTAAATCGCCCTTAGCATCTTCAATAAAGCCGACCAGATACCAACCCGCGCCATTATCTACCCAGCCTTGGCTATCGTTACCATAAATGGCGGTGGGTTCAGCCCCAGCAGTAGGGCGTTGCCCATTCGGGTTGTAGTCTTCCCATTTAATCATATAGCGCACTTCTTTCACTCGCTGACTGCGCATTCCGGGGAAACGACTGACACTGGCATCACGTCCATCGGCATCGACATCGACATAATGTAAGGAATGCGCAAATTCAGTCCCTACAGGATAAACGCCTTTTTGCACGGCAACACCACTGGCTTTACCTAAGTAAGTTTTAGCGTCTTGTTCGGTTAGTCGGTCTTGAACCGCTTTAGCCAACAGATCAAGGTTCTGTGTATAAATAGTGGTATCAAACTTACCCTGATCATTTTGCATAAACGCCACCGGTAGACGAATGTAAATGCCCGAAACCGAACCTGTCTGTGGACTAAAAATGCCATATGGCATGAAATTAATGGCACGCCACCCTGTCATGATGCCTTGCGCATCACGGTAGAAGCCCGCTTCCATGCGTTGACTGCGAACAAAACCGTCCGCTTGTGCTGGTAAATCGGCGGGGTTAAGAGCAGGCAATAATCGAAAAGGCGACTCACCACCGGCATCCCAGTAGGCATCTTGTTTCGGGCGTTGGGCATAGGCTTTCGACCAGTTGTCTTGTCGCAGATAACTTTGCATATCCCAAGCTTGGCTATCCACGCCCAAACCCGCTACATAAGCCGCAAGCTTTTCGGGATATAAGGTATTTTCCCAGCGATTAATGGTTGCCAGCGGCGTGCTGTTGTTATAGGGCGCAAAGCTATACTCTAATTGAAAGTTACCAATATCGGCAAAGGCACCCGCTTGCGGGTTATTGTTACCCATACCCGTTTTCCACACGCCATTGGTATGACAGAACAAACAGGCATTTTGTGTACCGCTCGCCGTTTCAATGTAACACTGAGCTGGCACTTGTGCATAAGGGTTACTGAAATGCGATGGCGGCGTCATGTCACCCACCAACGGCGTTATCCCTGTTGCGGCACTGGCTTTTTTTTCGGGCGTTAAGGCATCGGTATAGTAGAGATAACCCATCACGGCGACGGTAATCAAGCCCGCGCGGATAGCGGAACTTTTCCAAATTGATGGCGTCATAATGCTGTCTCCCTTAATACCCTTGCCATAGCCAATATCAGTGCATAACTTCTTATTTTACGTGATTCATGCCCGTTCTCAATCTTACATTTGTATGAAATTCACGATTTAGGTCTAATGCCAGCACCCCCTAAGCAACGTTCTATACGCAACCCTGCCATATCTGCCAACCAAAGGCTACTGAGCAACCCCAGCCCTACCCCTTTAGCCATCGGACGTTGATGTGACTTAACCGCTTTCCAAACGTTATCGGGTATTCCCGCTCCTTCATCGGTTATCTTTAATTGCCAACCCGTCTTACTGACTTGCAAAACCACGCGCACCTGTCCCTGACCATGCACCTGCGCATTGACGATCACATTTTGTACAATACGGTTAAGCAAATTCGGCACTGACTGCTGCAATAGACTCTCAGAGGTCAGCTCGAACCATACCGAAGGAAAAGCACGCTGCCAGCTTTGCCAACAGACACCCAGCGTCGTTTGAGGCAGCTTCCCCTTTTCATCGGCTTGCGCCAAGGTTAAGGCGGTTTCAATTTGCTCCGACATGGTTTGAATCTGCTCGCTAAATAGCTTCTGTTCCGAAGCATCCAACTGCGGTAATAGCGCTAATTGCAATTGCAAGCGGGTTAAGGGCGTGCGTAAATCATGCGCCAAGCCAGACAACATCACTTGCTGACGCAGCATTTGACGTTGCCACCGTTGTTGCCACCAAAGCGCCAATAACGTGCCCAACATGGCCACCGCACTGACGGCAAAAAACAAACCAAAAATCCAACCCAAACGCGGACTGGGCGCACGCAACACAATGGGTTCATCCTCTACCAGCAGTAGCACCTCGACAATGCCCTGCTGCATGTGAACCTGATTAGGATATTCTCCCTGCGCAATGAGCGCCTGCTCAACCCAGTCGGCATACCAATGCGGTTTCCATGACTCATCCACAAGCGGCAATACACCGCGTTCGACAACCAGTCCTGTATCTTGTTGTAAACTTTCCATAAAAGCAGGGCGACGGTCGGGACTTAGTTCTTGCCAAGTTTTCGCCGAAATAGCCATCAAGCCAGCCAAATCGGCAGCAGATCGTTTTGCCAAAGGCACGGCAACAAACACCAGAGCCAACAGCAACACCAACAGTTGCAAAGTCAGTACCAGCCACCATAACCAACGACTGAAGCTTTTCATGATGGTGCTGACAACAAATGTTCACCCAATCGATAACCCTGCCCCCACACCGTTTCAATAAAGGCATCATCGCCCAACTTTTTACGCAAGCGCGAAATACGAATATCAATGGCTCGCGTACCCGCATCATGCTCATCCAAGGCTGCGAGCAACTGTTCACGCGTAACGATGCGATGCGGTCGTTGCACAAAATACCAGAGTAATTGCCATTCTTTAGCAGCCAGCTCGACCACTTGTGTGTCTGAGGTTAATTGCTGCCGCTGACTATCCACTTGCCATCGACCTAAGCGTAGGTGTTGAGTCGTTTTATCATTCTGAAAACGGCGCAGCAAAGCGTGTAACCGCGCAATCAATTCGGCCGGATCGAAGGGTTTCGTCAGGTAATCATCGACCACCGCTAAGCCTTGCACGCGTTGGTCGATAGTGGCATTGGCAGACAACATCAGCATCGGTGGACGTTCAATTAATTGAGCCAGCTGTTGCGCCAGCACCAAACCGCTTTCACCGGCCAACATCCAGTCGAGCACGCACACATCAGCGCCTAGATTGTCTAAGGCACGCACGAACTCGGCCGAAGTCGCTACCGCGGTAACAGAAAATCCTGACTGAGTGAGCAGCTTGACCATCAGTTGGCGCAGCATCACGTCGTCGTCTAAAAGTAGGACGCGCGGTGTCATATTTTTTGTCATTTGTGAAACACTTTTGAAAAATCTTTTTTTCATAATAGCATCAAGCCAAACGAATTGGCGCATTATTCAAACCCAACTGGAGTCATTGTTATGAAATCAATTGTTTTACCTTTTGTTGCTGCGCTGGGCGTTTTCACCAGCTTGACCACCTTTGCCGATGACACGCTCGTTTCACCGGGTCGTAACGAATACCAACAACAGCAACAACGCGATAATGATTGGCAAAAAGATAACCAACGCCAGAGTCAAGCCAACAGTGAACGACAAGCACAAGGCGGCGGACAAGGTAAGGGCAAAGGACAGAATGGCAGCAGCTACGGCCAAGGCGGTGGTCAGGGTAAAGGCAAGGGTGGCGGACAGAGTCAGTACTAAGGTCAAGACCAACCTGAGATAAGCAACATTTTTAACCACACAATCATCACACAACAACGTTCACAACGAGGAATTTAGCCATGAAAAAACAATTCGGCAAAAACAAAGCAAACACAATTCAACCAACGCTGACAGCAGAAGAGCAAGCACACATTCTCTTTATGGCTGAAGAAGAAAAATTAGCACAAGACGTTTACGATGCCTTGGGGGACTTGTGGGATCTGTCTATTTTTGACAATATCGCCAACAGCGAAAGTAATCATGTAACCAGTGTGGAAAATCTGGCCGATCAATATGCTATCGTCACCCCTGATGAAGCTGAAGGCATATTTGTTAACCCTGAACTACAAGCCATGTACGATACACTTGTTGCCATCGGTAGCCAATCTATTGAAGACGCACTGAAGGTAGGTATTGCCATCGAAACGCTTGATATTGAAGACCTGTTAGCGGAAATGTCAGTAACGCAAAACACCGATCTGCTCAGCACCTACAATAAACTCTTTTCTGCTTCTGAAAATCACTTGGATGCTTTTAGCAATACGCTGCTTCAACAAGGCGACAGCTTATTACCGGCTGATGTTGCCGACTGGTTAGCGCAAGAAACTATTGACCTGCAGTTAATAGGTCAAACACTAACAACCGATCTGTTTTAAGGGGTCATCATTTTTATGCGCTTTGCGAAATCAACTTTAGCGGTAACCATAGCTACCGCCAGCTTAATCAGTGCCTGTGACAGTGGAAACTCAAACACATCAGCCATAACTGCTTCAAGTGCCAACGCCGTACCTACCACAACCACCATCACTGTTGAGCGTGGCCCCCTGTTATTCACCAATTTGGTCGATCAATATGGTTTTCCTGCCACTTCACAGGGTAATGGTAACTATGCGTTCACCAACAACACACCCGTTTACCCGTTAAAAACAACGGGCGGTTATATCGACGTCAATCGCAATGGCATCATTGATGCAGGTGACATTAAAGCAGGCGAGTTGAGCTTACGCAGTATGGATTATGGCAACGCTGTTACCATCGCTTCGACATTAGGCAGTGATAGTACGATTCAAGCCAAACTGCTGACGCTGGGCTTTAGCGCCACTCAACTCGCCAATAACACGCCCAGTCAGGACAAAATGATTGCTGCCCTCAGCGATGAAATTTACAAGTACGTTATTCAAAACAACCTGACCGACATGAGTCAAATCACCACGGCAGTGATCGACACTTTAACACCCGCCCTAAAAAGCCGCATCGCTAGCTACCAAACCTCAACCGCCACGGCAGCTCAGTTAGAACAAGTGCTCATAACAGAGTTATCTGCCTCGTTAACGGATCAAACGATTACTGAAACCATCGATACCGCTAACCAAAGCAATGTGGTGTTAGTACTGAATAGTCTACCTATTTATTCACTAACGTCCGAACAACAAGACAGTCTCTACTACATGTGGAACGAAGAAAAGCTGGCCAAAGATCTGTACTTAGCACTCAATGCCGTTTACCCTGCCAATTCGCTACAAAACATTGCCAATAATGCCGAAACCCAGCATGTGAATAGCATGGAAGGCTTGTTAGCCAAATATCAACTCACCCAGAATGTGATTAACGCTTACAATCAAGCTAACCCAACACAAGTTCCCATTACGCAATTAAGCGAAATACCGGCGGGTGTGTTTACCGTACCGAGCTTACAGACACTGTACAACACTCTGTATCAAGAAGGCATCATTTCCGCGAATGCCGCCTTGCAAGCGGGCTGCAAAGTGGAAGTCACCGATGTCACTGACTTAAATCAAGACATCATCGATGCTGGCAATGCCAAAGACCTAGTCACCTTTTTTGAGATTCTGCGTGCTGGTAGCTACAACCACTATTGGTCGTTCGATAATGCCTTGATAAAAGCGGGGATCACCAATGGCTGTTTAAGTGCGGGCGTCGATGGTTCGGCTTTTCCCGATACCAGTACAAAGGGCGGCGGTCCGAAGCGCTGATTAGGGCTAACAAGCAAAACTCAACCCACGTAAAAGGAACCTCAACCCAGCGGTTAAAGCTTGCTGGGTTGACTGGTGAGTAGATCTTCGAAAAAATAAGCCGACAGAGCGTGTCTTCCCGACACGCTCGCTTTGTTATAAATAGCCGAGGCCTGCTGACGCACCGTCTTTTCTGATCGTGAACGCAAGGCAGCAATCTCTTCTAAAGACAAGCCTTTCAATAACAACAACGCAATCTCTTTTTCCGCATCTGACAAATGCCATGCATCGAATTGTTGGTGAATGATGGCCGACAACTCCCCCATCAGTCGAGCCGTTTGCGCCTCGGTTTTACCCAAAGACACTTGCGCTGCTTTTAGCGCATCACGCGCCATAGCCAACTCCATACCTCGGTGCGCAAATTGACGCCAAAGCACGATCAATCCAATAAACGCAAAAATAGCCAATAAAATATTGATACTCAAATGCGCTGAAGCACCATGGTGCGCTAGGTCATCCCAAGCATCCCAGCCATTACCCAGCATGGTCAGCAGAAACACCAAAAAGAACAGTAAATTGCTGTTATATAACACGCTTTATCCCCTCAATAACCATACGACATTTGTCTTATATCAAGCCATCACCTGCATTTGCATCATCTGCACGATGGTAACGCCCAATGGAATTCGCTTAAAGTAGTACCAAAACGTAACAGAAAAACAGTGTAACACGAACCAACAGGATGCAAGCAAATGAAAAAATGGATCATACCGATAGCGAGCAGTTTAACACTAGCCGCTTGTGGCGGCGGAGGCGATAGCACGTCAACAACCGCCCCATTAGCCACATCCAGTCTAAGCGGTGTCGCAGTTGACGGCTATATTGCTGGCGCAACTGTCTGTTTAGACTTTAACAACAATATGCTATGTGATAATGGCGAACCAACCGCCACAACAAGTGGGAATGGTAGTTTCAGCCTCAACACAACCGGCATAGAAGTGAATGGCAAAACCTTACTGGTCATCGGCGGTACGGATATCGACACTAACACGGCATTAACCATTCCACTTACCAGTATCGTCGATTCCAGCTTGGTTCAACAAATTATTACACCATCAACTAGTCTGGTTCACGCGTATGTGAGCACCGATGGCATGTCACTCGCTTTAGCCAAACAGCGTGTCGCTACTCGCTTAGGCGTTAATAGCGATAACATCTATCAAGACCCCGTACTTCGCTACGATAGTGACGCAGAAACCTATGCTCGCAATGCAGCGCTTTACACCTATGCTAGCAAAAACAACAAAAGTTTTCGCAACATTAAATCCGATGATGATGACCTTTATCGCCATTTTGATGATGACACTGACGACGAGGATGTACGCAAGCGCTACACAGATGCTAAAACCTACGGGCCTGTTGTCAATAATAACAATACCAACTCAACCATTACCACTACTCAGCCCATCACAGATACAGGTCGCCTACTCGCCTCCAATTGTTTCCAGTGCCACGGCACTAATGGCACTGGTGGGTTTGAGCGTATTTCTGGCGGCGAAGCCAGCGAAATTTACGAGTATCGCGGCAAACTAGCGAATAGCGACATCATGGCACCCCATGGCCAAGGCTATACCGATGCGCAACTTCAAGCACTTATCGGCTACCTCAATCAAGTGCGTTAGTATGATTAAATTCAGCTTAATCATCTTGTCGCTTTGTATGGCAACAACGCCTTGTTTCGCCGACCATCATGAGCTGCCAAACAATGCCCTTGTTGATAGTCCCAATATCAGTAAAGGTCGACTATTAGCCTCCAATTGTTTCCAATGTCATGCAACACAAGGTAGCGGTGGGTTCGAGGCACTGCTCAACACATCACAAACAGGCATGTTTGCCGAGCTAATGGAACAACGCTTCAAGATCAAACGCAAAATAATGGCCATTCACGCCCAAGGTTATACCAAAGAACAACTGTGGGATTTATCTGGCTATTTAGCGAGTATTAACGTAACCGTTCAACGATAGGAATGACACATCATGAATAGAAGAACTTTTTTACAAGCCCTCATGCTCACGGCCACAGGCGGCTTAACCAGCTTACCTGCTTGGGCAGATGATGACGAAGACGACAACAAAACATCCACTAATGTTCGCTTCAGCCTTGCCAATACCGGCATCACCAACAAGCATGTGGTGATTGTTGGTGGCGGCATGGCAGGAGCCACTGCGGCGAAATACCTGCGTCTGTGGGGCGGAGCGGGTGTTAGTGTCACACTGGTTGAACCTAATCCTATTTATGTTTCCAATATCATGAGCGGTTTAGTGTTAGCCGCTAGTCGTACCCTCAGTAGCCTAAATTATAGTTACACAAATTTAATCAATAATTATGGTATTAGCTTAAAACAAGCCAGTGTGGTCAGTTTTGACAACACGCGTAAAATCGTTACGCTATCCGACAACAGCAGTCTTAGCTACGATCGCCTTATTTTTGCAACTGGCATTCAACTAGATGACGCTTATGGGCTAACAGCAACTGATTATGCAGGCAACTATCCTCACGCTTGGCAATCAGGACCGCAAACCAGCAAACTCGCTAGCTTAATTGCTAACATGGGTAATAATGACACCTTTGTCATGACCATTCCAGCCAAGCCCTATCGTTGCCCCCCAGGACCTTATGAGCGCGCTTGTCTGGTTGCTGACTACCTGAAGCGAACTGGCAAAACAGGCACTAAAGTGATTGTGTTAGATGAAAACACGGCCATCGCTGGCAGTGATTTATCTGCACCTTACAACGCCATTCAGGCAGAACCACATAGCTTTCATCAAGCATTCACCCAAATTCACACCAATATTACCTACCATTCTGGTGTAACGGGTATTAGCGTCACTAAATCTAGCGCCAATGATGGTAGTGGCAGCATTAGCTGCTCAGCGGGTAATTTCTCGGCCAAGGTCATTAACATCATTCCCCCTCACCGTGCGCCTAGTGTTATGACCAACTTATGCAACGGTGGTCGCTGGGCTCCCGTGAACGTATTGAATTATGAATCTACCGTCGCCAACATGACAGGCATTCATGTGATTGGTGACGCCAGCCAAACGACTCAACCTAAAGCAGGACATATTGCTAACCAAGAAGCCAAAGTATGTGCCGATGCGATTATTCGCGCCTTTCAAAACCAGGGTGTTGATCCCGCTCCGGTCACCAACTCGGCCTGCTATTCACCCATTACCAACACCACAGCCAGTTGGTTGACGGGCGTTTATCAATATGATGCAACCAGCAAAACCATGCGCCTATGGGCAAACGGCGCTTTCACCGACAAAGCCATCGAGTCGGCGGATATTAGCAGCAAAAATTTTAGCAAAATGAGTACTTGGTTCAATACGCTGATGGGCGATAGTTTTAGTTAGTCATTTACTCTGCGTGATAGACTCGAATCATAGCTTAATAAAAAAGACCAGCCTAAGCTGGTCTTTTTTTGCAACAAAGTAACCAAGAATTACTTAATCGCTGGCAAGCCACCGATATAACCGACATTGGCATCAAACTTATCAATTTTAGCCAAGGATTCAGCAACAACTGCACTATCTTCAGCCTTTGGCTTCCAATCACCGTGATGCTGAGAGTTACTCATAATGTAGGCATGACCATTCAGGTTATCCACCACTTGCAAGCCAGTATTTTCTGCGCCCGTTACCGCACTTAAAATACGTGTCAGCTTTTTAGTGTCAACGTTATAGGCCCAAACAAAGTTATTGACGTGCGTACCTGAGTCTTCACCGATGAACAAAGTGCGCATACGATCAGAGAAGAAGACGTTATCAGTATTAGCAACCTTGTTCGGGTTTGCTGTGTTACCCAAGGCATCACGTGTAATGTCTTCACCCAGTAAAGCAGGTTCAACATACATGCGTGTCGCAACGTAATCTGAAGGAATTGCGTTACCTGCTGTGTCTTCTTGACCCGATTGTGCCGCTAAGGTGAAAGTCGCACCGGCGTTAATTTTCGGTAATTGCACATGGTCTGTTGGTGCAGAAGAGTTAGCTAACATACCACCATCTAAATAAGAAATAGCCATGTAAATGTGCTTGTCTTTGGCATTAACGGCAATCCCTTCCATTTTATTGAACTCAGCTGTCGCACCCAAAAGCGCTGCTGCACGACGAGACTCTAGGAAAGCGGCTGCCGTTTCCATTCCTGGTTTAATACTTAAACACTCATCTGATGAAGAACCAGCACGAATACGCGTACCGCCAGCACAGGTTTTAGTGGTGGTATCGTAAGCATAATTGTTGAAAATAGTTTCAAAAGTATTAGCATCAGCTAAGGCTTTGATTTCATCGTTCGATTTGCTTTCACCCAACTTCACCCAAGTTAAGTTGCCTTCACCGCCATTTGCTGCACTAACTTGCGTCCATTTAGCGGCGTACAAGCTACCGCCTTTGCTTAAGTCACCAGAAACATTGCCGACAAACATGAAAATAGCGACGTTAGAACCATCATCACCAAAGTAAACGGTTTTACCATCAGGCATCACTTTACCCATTTCCCAAGTACCACGACCTAAACCGTAATGTTTGATGGGTGTTGCTTTACCGTCTTTACCAACCACAACTTCGGTTAAATAGCCATACTGGTATGGATTTGCTGAAGCATTACCATAAATATTTTTCATCACATCAACGCCTTTAAGTGTCGTAGCGTAACTGCTACCTAAAGGATTGTATTGAAGATCATAGTCTTCTTCCGAACCCAAATGGGTATTCCAAGGGGTTTGCGAACCAAAACAGGGAATCCACAGACCACCAACACTAGAGAAGTTGATCGGTTCTTGACCTGTCGCCGTTAGCTTACCTGTCTTAGCGTCTTGGCTTACTTGTGTTAACGTCATACCCATTGGCATACGCGTCGCTGGACGAGAACCATCGCTATTCAACCAGTCGTATTCTAAATGCGTTACTAGGTATAATTTACCGTCGATATTCAAAAGGCTATTAGCATCTGGAGTTTCCGCAATCACAGGCGCACCCAAACTATCTTTCAATGGGTTCATGTTAGCGTCAAACAATTGACCTGCTGGGAAAGGACTGCTACCTACCTTGTCTTTAACACCAAAGAGTTTGTTGTAGCTTAGCGGGAAGTCTTTTGTTGTACCGTCTGCATAAGTCACTGTTGCTACCGAAGTAGTATAGGTTCTAGCCATATCATCAGCAGTAGCTGGTGCAGGCGTTTCACTAAAACTGACACTCTTAACAAACGACTTGCTGGCAACGGTTGCTGCTAAATGCGCTGCTGCATCTGCATGAGAGACTAATGGCTTAGAACCGACACAAGCCTGCAAACCGGCATCAGAATCCAAGTTACAACCAGCTGCCAATTTTACATTGGTTAAATCAATACCGTCAGCAGCACTGGTTTTAATGTTCATGGTTTGTAATAAACGAGCCAAACGAACGGATTTTTCACCCATTAAGTCTGCTTCACCGGTAACTGTATTGGTATAAACACGTGGCGCTCCGACAGCCGAACCGATCACCGTAGAACCAATTTTGAAGGTAACCAAATCACCCTCATTATATAAAAATTCACCTTTTTCATTGGTGAAACAGTTGCTCGCACAAGCCGAAGAAGTATAGGCTAGACCTTTGACTTCAGCATCTAAAAAAACACCAGTTGAAGGTGTTGTGGCAGTAGCAGATGAACCGCTATCATTACAAGCCGTTAAAAGCGTCATTGAACCAACAAACAATGCACCAATAGCCAATGCTAAAGGACGACGATTAAGTAACATGAGTAAACTCCGATAAAAGTTGATGTTTGAAATACTCTGTAACTTTATCCTCCTAATATGACAA
>NCFI01000143.1 GCA_002281095.1 Thiotrichales bacterium 35-46-9
TAATTGATCCCGTCTGTTATCAAGGTATCGATAGCATCGCCTCACAGGGGCATCACAATCCTTTATGCAACCTGCCTCCTGATAAGAGTCTAAAGCTCTAAAAACTTCTTCCAATAGGCCTGTTTTTAGCCTGTTTTTTTGCGTCTCCAACCATTCTTTTTTATCTTCCCCACCACCACACGTAGGAGCTGCTTCTGCCAGGTATTCACAAACGTGATAAAAATCTACCAGGTATCTGGCTTGCGATCCAAGGTACCTCGCTATCTGATTTGCAATCCAAGGGGCCCCATCTCCCACGCAGTGTATTTTTGTCTTCTCATTCCGCCCTACCTTATTGTGTCGTTCCGGTAATAATGCGTAAATAAATAAAAAATATCCGAGATAATGGCATAGTTTCAATTTCAAGGAGCATGTCTTATGTCACAGAGATCAAGCCAAACACATCGTTTTACTTTAATATCAAAGCAAACCTCTCTTTTTAAAGAGACCTTGTCATGATTCAAATTACGCCTCAGCAAACAATTTTGGTCTCTGTTGAGCCCGTTGATTTCCGGAATGGAGTAGATGGATTAGCAGCCATATGCCGTTCATCTTTAAAACAAGATCCGTTTTCAGGAAAGCTCTTTGTTTTTACAAATCGTCTACGCACTTCTATAAAAATTCTCGTTTACGATGGTCAGGGATATTGGCTCTGCATGAAACGTTTTTCAAAGGGCCGATTAGCATGGTGGCCGAAAGAAAAAGAGCAAGATCTTCCTTATCATGAACTGCTCGCAAGTCAGCTGCAGATTTTATTATATCAAGGATCTCCTGAAGGAGCAAAAATTCCCGATGATTGGCGTAAGATTAAGCCGCTAAAATTGGAGGTGATTGAGATCTCTGAGCCACAGTTTTTAGAGTTTCCTTATAATTCCAAGGAAGCCAAGCCTCAGGAGTCTTAGAAAGAAAATTACTGTTTTTTTGTAAGACAACCAGATACTCAAACGGATTTATACCATTCATGATACATGTTTGAATAATGCTCGTCAGCATAGA
>NCFI01000094.1 GCA_002281095.1 Thiotrichales bacterium 35-46-9
TCGCTTGCTTAAATGATTTGCGCGAAACACACCATATTCGCGCGCAACAACTCTACCATGACCGTGAAGAAATTACCGTTGTGGTACTGCCCAAATCAGCACGGGCATAAATCATGCTAGTCACTCTCGATAATAAAAACCCTTAACCAACATAGGAACCTGACCATGACTTTTACCACTGTCGTTATAGTTCTACTCATACTGAGCGCCATCGCCTTAACGATAGGCTTGTTGCGTAGTCACCATAAAGCAGAGCTCGCGACAAAACGCATCAGTCAACTCACACAAGAAATGTCGGAACTACAGGCACGCCTTGAAACCATTGCGACGCGGAAACAACTGCTCAAAGATGCACTTAACATTATTCCAAAACCCGTGTTGGTCGGCGATGAAAATAATGGCATCATTTTTATGAATACGATGGCGGTAGAACTACTGAAGAAACGCCAAGCCGAAATTACCCAATTGCTTGGTTCACCCCTACCTCCAGAATTAGGCTCATCACTCAGCGGGTTTAGCAAAATTGCTGAAAAACAAGTGGAAATTAATCATGTTAACTTTAAGGTAGAGCATAACTCCGACAACCATGTCTGTGTCGTGGTGCTACAAGATGTAACCACCAAAGCCAACATGGGCGATGTGATTGTTGATGCCTTAGAAGCACTCAAAGACGGTAATCTTGCTGCCGCCAAAATTGATACCAATGGACTGACTGAGCAGCATTTAGAATTAGCGCTCAAAGTTAATCAAGCCCTATCTACTTTGGAAAAAGTGATTCGAGATACAGGGCGCTACCTCAGCTTACAGGCCAATGCCAAACTGGATGAAGCACCGCAAGTGACGCTAAAAGGCGCATTAGGACAAATGCAGTTCGCTCAAAACCTATCGTTAAGCAATATGGCCTCCTTTGTTACCGAAGTCAATACAAAGGCACACCGTATCATTCATGCCATGCACGAAGTCGATTCTGGCGTACACAATGTATCTGATCGTGTGCAATCGCAAGCAGCGGCCATTGCTCAAATTGCCAGTGCCACACAAAACATTAGTGACCGCAGTAAACATCTCGATGAACAAATGGCACGCATGACGCAAGATGCCGATAGCACAGGACATCAACTCACCGATGCCGGTGAAGCCATTCATAAAGCAGGCAATGCGATGAGTGCGATCCAAGAGAAAAGCCGTCAAATCGAAGAGATTGTTGGCTTAATTGATGGTATTGCCTTCCAAACCAATCTACTCGCCTTGAATGCTGCCGTCGAAGCGGCGCGTGCGGGTGAACATGGACGTGGCTTTGCCGTTGTTGCCGGTGAAGTGCGAGCGCTCGCTGGAAAATCAGCTGATGCTGCTAAAAACATTAAGGATCTGATTAATGCCACCATTAGCGATATTCGCCAAGGAGGTGAAGTCTTTAATAGTGCCAGCGCCGCGATTGATAAAATGAACCATTCCGTGGCAGGACTAACCAGTGCCATTGGTGGCATGCGTGTCGGTGTCGGGGATACGACCAAAGGTGTCGATGAAATCAATAAAGGCATTGCCTTACTCGATGACAGCCTACAACAAATTGCTGCCCTGATCGAAGAAACTGCTGCCGCAACCGAGGAAGCCAGCAATACGGCCAATGGCTTAGGCAAGTCTGTAGGTATGTTTAGTACTGGCTTAATGACCCAACTACTGGCCAATGCACGTCAAACCGATGACTTCCGTTTCGCTGCAGGACGTCGTGCTGTTCGCCTATGGAGTATGCACGTAGCTGCCGACTTATTAGGATTGGACAGCAACCAACAAATCAGTCAAGACCCACTAGCGCAATGGCGTTCAATCGTACCTGAAGCCAATCTAACAGGCATTAATCAAGCATTGACAAACCTCATGCAAACGGCACAATCTTTGCAACGTCTAAAACATAGCGAAGCCATTAACGAGCAGATTGCACAACTACATGCCGCTGCTAAAGCAACAACCGATGCGATTACAGCAGAAGAAACGCGTGTACTGACTGGAAAGGAAACCTTGAATACGACCATCGCCCCTGCGACCACCCCGCAACCGATGGCAGCTGCGCGTCCGCCAATTAAAGCGACATTAGCAGCACCTAGTCGTACCAACAACCAAGAGTGGGAAGAATTCTAAGTTCCACTCTCTTCGGCTTGGTAAGCTTGCATTAACTTCACATAATGCTGTGCTGAATAACGGAAAAAATCGATTTCCTGCGCTGTCAGTTCCCGCACTGGCTTGGCAGGAATACCCATATACATCCAACCGCTTTGTAACTGCTTACCCGGTGGTACCAAGGCATTGGCTCCAACGATACAATGTTTGGGCACAAGAGCCCCATCCAAAATCGTAGCATTCATACCAATCAACACTTCATCTTCAATGGTACAAGCATGCACCGTCGCATTATGACCCACCGTCACATCCCGACCAATTACCAAGGCATAACCTTTGCCATGCTCGCCTTCGTGCGCCACGTGTAGCACAGCGCCATCTTGAATATTGGTTCGATCACCAATGCGAATGTCATTCACATCACCGCGCACCACAGCACATGGCCAAATATTGGTCTGCTCACCCAAGGTAACACGACCAATCACCACCGCTTGTTCGTCAACATAGGCACTGGCGGGCACAGTGGGACTCACGCCCTGAAAGCTTCGAATAGTCATAGTCTTTCCTTAATCATCAGTATTATTGGCTTATATGCTATCATAAGCGACATTATCTACCACTCAGTAAGCTACTTTTATTAAGGCAATTTATGCGCATCGATCAACCTTGGCAGCGTTTTGTCTCTTGGCTGCACCTCCATTTTGTTGACCACGGCATTATTCGCCTTGCTTACAATAATTTTTACCAAGTGCTGCCGGGAGTTTTTCGCTGTAGTCAGCCTTCACCTAGCCAAATTAAACGCTACCAGCAAGAACAGGGCATTAAAACCATCATTAACTTGCGTGGTCATAACGATGACATGAGCTTTTGGTTATTTGAAAAAGAAGCTTGTGACCAGCTTGGCATACAGTTTATTGACCATCGCTTGCTCTCGCGCGACCTACCCAGCAAAGAAGCCATTCACGCCACTAAAGCTTTATTAGAAAGCGTCGAATACCCCATTCTTTTTCACTGTAAATCGGGCGCTGATCGTGCCGGACTCATGGCAACCCTGTGTCGTATTTTCATTGAAAACACCCCCGTTGAAATCGCCATTGAAGAGCTGGATTGGTACTATGGCCACTTTAAGTTCGCCAAAACTGGCATGATCGACTTCTTTTTTGATGCCTACTTAAGCTATCAACGCGAAACTGAAAATCCACTCCCTTTTTTGCAATGGGTGGACGAAGTGTACAATTATGAAGCCTTGTCGAAGCAATTTCATAGCAATTGGTGGGGCAACCTCATTACCGACAAGCTGCTGCACCGCGAATAAAAATGACCAGTAGCCAACTTTATCGCCGATTGCTGACCTATTTGCGCCCCCATTGGCGCTTGGTGTCTGTTGCCTTGCTGGCTATGGGGGTGATTGCTGCCCTTGAGCCTATGTTACCGGCACTGATGCAACCGCTGGTCGATGACAGTCTGATTGCGAAAGACAAACAAGCCATGCTATGGGTACCTTTGGCGTTATTGGCGGTATTTGTGGTGAAAGGCCTAGCAGAATACGTGGCTAGCGTAGTCAGTCAGGGTGTGGCACAACGCACTATGGCTGATTTACGCAGTGCCATGTTCGCCAAAATGATGACCTTACCTATCGACAAACAACAACAGATTGGCAGCGCCAATTTATTGTCACGCGTTACCTTTGATGTCACTCAAGTAGCAACCGCACTTTCTGAAGTGTGGATTGTCATTATTCGTGACACACTCATCATTTTAGGCTTAGTGGGTTTTTTACTTTACACCAGTTGGCAGTTGACCTTGTTCATCATTGCCATCGCCCCGATTGCCTCGTGGATTATTCGCAAAGCCAGTGGACTCATGCGCACTTCGAGCAGCGAAGTTCAAGCCAGCATGGGACGGGTGACGCAAATTCTCGATGAAGCACTCAGTGGCCGCAAAGAAATCAGCATCTATGCCGGACAAGCGCATGAGCAAGCGCGCTTTAATCGTGCTGTTGATCAACTGCGCCAACAAACCATGAGCATTGTTAAAGTGGCCAGCGCCAATGTGCCTTTAGTGCAAGTCATTGCCGCGGTTGCCGTTGCCTGTGTTATTTTTGTCGCCACCCACCTATCGGAACAGGAACTCCTGACACCGGGTCAACTCATCGCCTTTATTACCGGTATGAGTATGCTGTTTGAACCCATTCGGCGCCTAACGGGTATTAATGAACCCCTACAAAAAGGACTGGCGGCAGCCACCACCATTTTTGCCCTGCTCGATGAAGTCGATGAGCCAGACCAAGGCGCACAAACGCTTAGCAACTTAATGCCTGCCGATATAAAATTACAAGCCCTTAGCTTTACCTATCCCGAACAAACCAACCCTGCCATTCAGCCACTCGACTTGCTCATTCCGGCGGGAAAAACACTGGCATTGGTAGGCGCCTCTGGCAGCGGCAAAAGCACCCTGATTAGTCTGCTCTGTCGTTTTAATGAACCCACTTCGGGACAAATTGTTTATGGTGATACGCCCATTCACCAACTGACACTCGCCAACTGGCGTGAGCAAATCGCTCTGGTGAGTCAACACATTGTGCTGTTCGATGACAGTATCGCTGCCAATATTGCTTATGGTGAACTGGTCACGCCAGACAATCGCCCTGCCATCGAAGCAGCGGCGCGTGCTGCCCATGCTTGGGAGTTTATCCGTCAACTCCCCGCCGGATTAGACACCGCTGTCGGCGAAGATGGTACACGACTCTCAGGCGGACAGCGTCAACGTCTAGCCTTAGCACGCGCCTTTTACAAAAACGCGCCTATCCTCATTTTAGATGAAGCCACCTCTGCCCTAGATACCGAATCAGAGCAACTGATTAGCCAAGCCTTGCGCGAGCTGCAGGGTCAAAAAACCATCATTATCATTGCTCATCGCTTATCGACCGTACAACACAGTGACCTGATTGTGTTATTAGAAAGGGGTGAATTACGCGAACAAGGTAACCATCATCAACTCTTAGCACAAGGGGGCAGTTACGCCAATTTGGTTGCCCATAGCGAATTGAAATGAGCCAGTTGAAATGACGCTAGCACCCTTATCTTTATGGCATCCGCGTTATTGGTTGTTATGGTTAGGCTTAGCCTTGGCTTGGCTAATGGCACAACTTCCCCTAGCTTGGTTATGGCGCTTGGGTCGCGGCTTGGGTTGGTTATTTTTCAAACTGGCGCATACAAGGCGCTATTACACCGAACGCAATATCTCGCTCTGCTTTCCCCAATACAGCGTCAATGAGCAACGGGCGTTAGTAAAAGAACACTTTGCACAACTCGGCATGGGCTTAATGGAAATGTTGGTGGTGTGGTTTGGACGCGCCAGCGCCCTCGGCCAACGCTGTAAGGTGACGGGAGCGGAACACCTGCAACAAGCAACAGATGGCCAACGTGGGACGATTGTGTGTGTTTTTCATACCGTTCACATGGAAGCAATGGGGCTGTTAGCCGGACAACTTGCCCCCATTCATCCCGTTTATCGTCCGCACGAAAACCCTTTGCTGGAATGGTTCATGGCACGCAATCGCTCGCGCCATACCGCTGGGGCTATCTCTAACCGACAGATTAAAGTCATCTTATCCAGCTTGCATCAGGGCAAGTTGGTGTGGCTATCACCCGACCAACGCAATCGGGGTGATGGTATCATTGTGCCTTTCTTCGGACACGATACCCTCACCCACCCTTCTATTGCCCGTATTGCACGGCTCACTCAGGCTCAAGTCATACCGCTATTTTGTCGGTTGAACGCCCAAGGACACTTTGAAATTGAAATATTACCGCCACTGACCGACTTCCCCAGTGACGATGATGCCGCCGCCTTAACGCGTCTCATGCACCTATTGGAAGCGGATATTGCCAAAGCACCAGCGCAGTACCTATGGGCGCATAATCGGTTTAATTTGGATAAGCCAAGTCATCATTAACGCCAGTCGTTGATTTTGATAGTAAGGGATGAATCAAAGACTAGGTAGTTTGTACTCACCTAGCCACTCAATGACTTTATTCGCTGGCATCGGTTTGCCGATACCATATCCCTGCCCCAAATCACATCCCAATTGCAACAGCATCGTGATTTGTTCTTGACTCTCGATCCCCTCAGCTAATATCTGCATACCAAACGCACGCCCAATGCTAATAATAGCCTCGATAATTGCAAAATCGCCCTTATCTTGCATATCACGCACAAAACTTTGATCAATTTTAATCGTTTCAATAGGAAGGTTTTTTAAATAGCTCAGCGAAGAATAGCCAGTTCCAAAGTCATCTAGTGCAACATGCACACCCAACTGCTGACACT
>NCFI01000095.1 GCA_002281095.1 Thiotrichales bacterium 35-46-9
ATTCCCTGATAGCTCAGTCGGTAGAGCGACGGACTGTTAATCCGCAGGTCCCTGGTTCGAGTCCAGGTCGGGGAGCCAAATTCAGCTGACAACTTCTTGAGTCGTTAGCAAATTAAAAAGCCATCGTTTAATTAAACGATGGCTTTTTTTGTTTTCTCTTCTCTATTTTCTTGTTTGAAACCCAAGTTCGCCAGTGTTAAAGTGACTCATATTCCCCAATAGTCAGGATGTTCGTTATGCAACAACAAATTGAGCAGCGCGTATTAGAATTGGCTGATTGCCTCGTTCAAACGCAAATGATGGTGGCAACTGCTGAGTCTTGTACGGGCGGTATGGTCGCTCAATATCTCACACAAGTCGCTGGCAGTTCTCGTTGGTTTGAGCGAACTTTTGTCAGTTACAGCTATGAAGCTAAATATGAAATGCTGGGTGTCAGACCAACCACGATTATGGCGCATGGTGCGGTCAGTCAAGAATGTGTTGAAGAGATGGCACTGGGATGTTTGCAGCAATCGCACGCTCAATTGGTAGTGGCTATTTCTGGCGTTGCCGGACCTGATGGTGGTACACCACATAAACCTGTGGGCAGTGTGTGGATTGCTTGGGCGGGTCATCACATGTCGCTCGATAGTCAGTTGTTTCATTTTCAGGGCGATCGTCAGTCTATTCGTGAACAGGCAACCTTGGCGGCAATTGAAGGTATGTTAGCGCGCGTTAAAACAAAGTTGAATAGCGTTTAACGCTAAACCAAATGTTAAGCAATTTGTGATGCTTGCCAGTCGCGAGAAGCAAGAATTTATGCGATAATTTACTATTACCCTCGCAATATTATGCCTTTTGGTTTTAGGAGACTTGATACCTCATGGATGAACAAAAGAAACAGGCGCTGACAGCGGCCTTGGCTCAAATCGAGAAACAGTTTGGTAAAGGTTCGATTATGCGCTTGGGCGATGGTAATGCCATGCGCGATATTCAAGTGGTGTCAACAGGTTCTATTGGGCTGGATATTGCGTTAGGAGCGGGTGGCGTTCCGCGCGGTCGTATTATTGAAGTTTATGGTCCAGAATCATCGGGTAAAACGACCTTGGCCTTGCACATTGTGGCAGAGATCCAAAAATTGGGCGGTACGGCGGCTTTCGTCGATGCAGAGCATGCGCTAGATCCCCAATATGCGGAAAAACTAGGGGTTGATCTTAAAGACCTACTCATCTCTCAGCCAGACAATGGCGAACAGGCATTAGAAATCACCGATATGCTGGTACGTTCTGGTGGTGTCGAGGTGGTTATTATTGACTCGGTTGCTGCCTTAACGCCTAAAGCGGAAATTGAAGGCGATATGGGTGATTCGCATATGGGCTTGCAAGCGCGTTTAATGTCACAAGCTTTGCGTAAGCTGACGAGTAGCATCAGTCGCACCAACACATTGGTTGTATTTATTAACCAAATTCGTTCAAAAATTGGCGTTATGTTTGGTAGTCCCGAAACCACAACCGGCGGTAATGCGTTGAAGTTTTATGCTTCTGTGCGCTTAGATGTTCGTCGCATCGGTTCAATTAAGAAGGGTGATGATGTTTTAGGTAACGAAACACGCGTTAAAGTGGTTAAGAACAAAATTGCCCCTCCGTTTAAAGAAGTGGTATTTGAAATTCTTTATGGTGAGGGGATTTCACGCGAAGGTGAGTTAATTGACTTGGCTTCTGAGTTGAAGATTATTGAAAAATCAGGCTCTTGGTATAGTTACAATGGTGAGAAGATTGGTCAGGGTAAAGACAATGTGCGTCAATTCCTGAAATCTAACCCCAATATTGCCGCTGAGTTAGAAGCGAAAATTCGCGCTGAGAAGTTGCCTCAGACAGCGACAGTAACGGATGCCACTGCCTAATTGTCGCGACCTTCTGCGTGCTAAAGCCCAACAGTTGTTGGCACAGCGAGAGCATGGTACGCAGGAGCTGATTCGTAAGCTGTCATACAAACACCCCGACTGTGTGGAGTGGATAGATGAGGTGGTGGCTGAATTAAGCGATAGTGATTGGCTGAATGAAGTCAGGTATGTTCAGGCCTTTATTCGTAAGGAAATTGGGCTTGGTCACGGACAGCGCCATATTCTGCAAGCGCTGCAACAAAAGGCAGCAGATGTTGAAGTCGTTAGCCAATGTTTGCAAGCTGCAGAAGTGGATTGGCTAGAGCTGGCCGTTTCGGTCAGAGTAAAAAAGTTTGGCTCGACTTTGCCTAAGGCAGTAAATGATGTGGCAAAGCAAATGCGTTTTTTAAGCTATCGAGGGTTCGATAGCGATACGGTGCGTTTAGCACTCAAAACAGAAAGTGATTAATGGAAATTGGTAAAACAGCGATGAAAAACCTCAGTTCTCAACAAATTCGTGATGCCTTTGCAGGTTTTTTTGCCGAGAAAGGTCACACCAGTGTGCACTCGTCTCCGGTAGTGCCGGGCAATGACCCGACCTTGTTGTTTACCAATGCGGGTATGGTGCAGTTCAAGGATGTATTTTTAGGTCAGGATAAACGCGCTTACCATCGTGCGGTGAGTGTACAACGCTGTATTCGTGCCGGTGGCAAACATAACGACCTAGATAATGTTGGCTATACCGCTCGTCATCACACTTTCTTTGAAATGCTGGGCAACTTTAGTTTTGGTGATTATTTCAAACGTGATGCTATCTTTTTTGCTTGGGAGCTGCTCACACAACGTTTGGGTATTCCGGCTGAAAAACTCTGGGTGACGGTGTTCCATGAAGACGACGAAGCGGCCGATATTTGGTTAAAAGAAGTAGGCGTTCCTGCGGATCGTTTATCTCGTTGTGGCGCCAAAGATAACTTCTGGTCGATGGGCGATACGGGTCCTTGTGGTCCTTGTACCGAGATTTTCTACGATCATGGCGAGTCTATTGCTGGTGGTCCACCTGGTTCGCCTGATGAGGATGGTGATCGTTATATCGAGATTTGGAACTTGGTGTTTATGCAGTTCGATCGCTCCGCAGACGGTACGCTGACGCCTTTACCTAAGCCTTCGGTCGATACCGGCATGGGCTTAGAGCGTTTAGCGGCGGTGCTACAAGGCGTACATAGTAACTATGAAATCGACACCTTTGTTACGCTGATTAATGCCGTGCGTGCTTTCACGCCGACAACGGCATTGGATCATCCTTCGTTACGCGTGATTGCCGATCATATTCGCAGTACCAGTTTCATGATTGTCGATGGTGTTTTACCGTCTAACGAAGGTCGTGGTTATGTGCTGCGCCGTATTATTCGTCGTGCCTTGCGTCATGGTAACAAGCTTGGTATTCAGGGTCATTTCTTCCATCAATTAGTTAAGGCATTAGTGCAAACCATGGGCGGTGCTTACCCTGAATTGGCGGCAGCACAAAGCAAGGTTGAGCAAGCCTTATTGCAAGAAGAAGAGCGCTTTGCGCTGACGCTTGCGAATGGTATGAAACTACTCGGCGAAGCCTTGGCAGAGCTTAAAGGCTCAGAGTTACCAGGTGAAGTGGTGTTCAAACTGTATGACACCTATGGTTTCCCAGTAGACTTAACGGCTGATGTGGCGCGCGAGCATAATCTGACCATTGATGAGGCAGGCTTCGAGCGCGAAATGCAAGCACAACGCGAGCGAGCGCGTAAAGCCAGTAGCTTTGCTGCCGGTGAAGCGGGTGTGACGGACTTTTATCAAGCGACAACTTTCTTAGGCTATGAGGCGACACAAGCGGAAGTGAGTGTTGCGGCTATTTTTGTTGGCGGTGAACGTCGTTTTGAAGTATCCGCTGGCGAAACGGCATTGGTGGTGCTCAATCAAACGCCTTTTTATGCCGAGTCGGGCGGTCAAGTAGGTGATGTTGGTAGTTTAACGAGTGGTATGCATTCTGCTCAGGTTATCGACACGCAAAAACAAGGCGATATGTGGGTACATCGTGTCACTGTCACGGCGGGGACGCTTAGTGAAGGTCAGACACTAATCGCGCAAGTGAATGCAGAATTGCGCAAAGCGATTGTTGCCCACCATTCTGCCACTCATTTGCTACACGCTGCTTTGCGTGAAGTATTAGGAGCGCATGTTGAGCAAAAAGGTTCGTTGGTCAATGCTGATGGCTTGCGTTTTGATTTCTCTCATGGCGAACCGATTACAGCGGAGCAGATGATGCGTGTTGAGGCCATCATTAATGTCAATGTGATGCGTAATTTGCCGGTCGTGATTGAGCAAATGAGCATTGATGCCGCTAAGGCAAAAGGAGCGATGGCGCTTTTCGGTGAGAAGTATGGTGATGTTGTGCGCGTTGTTGATATGGGCGATGCCTCTATTGAACTTTGCGGCGGTATCCATGTGCAACGCACGGGTGAAATTGGTTTCATTAAAGTAGTCAGTGACGGCGCTGTCGCTTCGGGTATTCGTCGTGTCGAAGCGATGGCAGGTGTTAAAGCGCTGGCCTATGTGCAGCAACAAGATGCTCAGTTAGGCTCGCTAGCGAATAGCTTCAAAGTATCTCGTGATAAGGTCATGGAGCGTATTGATGCCATGACGCAACAGATCAAGTCGCTCGAAAAACAATTGGAGTCGGCTAAATTAGCGGTAGCTTTGGCGAAAGAAGGTGAATTGGTGGCAGCGGCACATCAAACGGCTTCTGGGCAGTGCGTTGTGGCACAGTTGTCGGATATTGACGGTAAGTCTTTGCGTGAATTGGCTGAGCGCGTGCGCGATAAATGTCAGCCCGCTGCCGTTGTCTTGGCGTCGGTCAGTGAAGGTAAAGTAACCTTGATCGCAGCAGTAAGTAAAACCTTGCACGCTAACCTAAAAGCAGGTGAGCTGGTATCTAGCATAGCGCAAGCGATTGGTGGTAAAGGTGGTGGACGTCCCGATGTGGCACAAGCGGGTGGCAGCGATGTTGATGCCTTACCAGCTGCTTTAGCCGCTGCTAAAGATAACATCATCAGTAAATTGATTTGATTAAATTGAAACTTGTAACGGGAAAACTGTAAGAAAATGGCGTTAATCGTTCAAAAATACGGCGGTACTTCCATTGGCACTGTCGATCGCATTCAAAATGTGGCCAAAAAAATTAAAAAATGGCGTGAGCAAGGTAACGAGCTGGTTATCGTTGTTTCTGCTATGTCGGGGGAGACCAATCGTTTGATTGGCTTGGCACAGCAAATCACCGCTAAACCCAATCCGCGTGAATTAGATATGATTCTGACCACCGGTGAGCAAGTCACCATTGGGTTGTTGGCGATTGCCTTAGAAAGTATTGGTGTTCCTGCAATTTCTTTTACTGGTCAACAGGTGGGTATTGTCACTGATCAGTCATTCAATAAGGCGCGCATTCAGTCGATTGATAATCAAAAAATTCGCGCTGAATTAGATGCGGGTAAGGTCGTTGTCATTGCGGGCTTCCAGGGTGTGGACGAACAAGGTAACTTAACGACGCTGGGTCGTGGTGGTTCTGATACGACTGGGGTTGCTTTAGCAGCAGCCTTAAAGGCTGATGAGTGTCAAATTTACACCGATGTTGATGGTGTTTACACTACTGACCCACGCGTGGTTCCCAAAGCACGTCGTTTGAATCGCATTTCGTTTGATGAAATGTTAGAAATGGCCAGCCTTGGTTCTAAAGTATTACAAATTCGCTCGGTCGAGTTTGCCAGCAAGTATAAAGTGCGCCTACGTGTGCTATCTACATTTGAAGAAAACCCGCAAGGGACACTGATTTGTTCAGAGGAAGAGTTGATGGAAAATCCAGTTATTTCAGGTATTGCGTTTAGTCGTGATGAAGCTAAATTAACCGTTTTAGGTGTGCCAGATCGTCCCGGTATTGCTTATGCGATTTTGAAGCCGATTTCAGAAGCCAATATCGAAGTGGACATGATTATTCAGAACCAATCGGTTGCGGGTACCACTGACTTTACCTTTACCGTTTCACGGAATGATTGTGAAAAAGCCTTGGCTATTTTGAATACCCATGCCACTGAAATGGGTGCGAAAGAAGTTTTGTCAGACAAGGGCATTGTGAAAGTGTCTTTAGTTGGTATTGGTATGCGCTCACATGCGGGTGTAGCTGCTCGTATGTTCGAAGTACTTTATAACGAAGGCGTGAATATTGAAATGATTAGCACCACAGAAATCAAGATTTCTGTGGTCATTCGTGAAGGTGAGTTAGAACGCGCGGTGCAATCATTACACGCAGCATTTGATTTAGAATAAACCTTGCAAAGGTTGTTCTAAATCCGTATAATTAACGAATTACTTTACGGTGAGTTGGCCGAGTGGCTGAAGGCACACCCCTGCTAAGGGTGCATAGGGGAAACTCTATCGAGGGTTCGAATCCCTCACTTACCGCCAAGTAATAAATTGATAAATAAACTTGACTTAGTAATAAAGACAGTTTATAATTATCAAATCAGTTAAGCGCTCGTAGCTCAGCTGGATAGAGCATTC
>NCFI01000144.1 GCA_002281095.1 Thiotrichales bacterium 35-46-9
ACCAATCAAGTCGTAATACGAATGGACTAAGGTTAGGTTAACTAATGAGTAAAAAAAAAGGAAATAGACGCTTTTTGATTAATAGCTTTGTGATTAAGGCTTATAAGCCCTTCGGAGTCCTTTTGATAGAGGGTACCTAGAGTCTCCAAAAGGCATTTTTTATGTGTAACTTTGACTTTTCAGGGCGATTTCGTCTTAACTAATTGGTTTTTATGTTTTTTAAATACGACTTAACATCAGGCGGAATAAACGATAATTAGTCATACTGAATGACCGACCTTACCTTCATGCCTTGCCAGCTAAAACTATTCAAACTGGCTAAATCAACTAGACAGGCCATGCCTGCAACCCGATAACCCACTTGTTGGCAGAGCTCTGCTGCCGCACCCATAGAGCCACCAGTCGCAATTAAGTCATCACAAATGAGCACTCGACGTCCGTCACCAGCCTGCATATGCAGACTATCGCTACCATACTCTAGTCCATAATTGATAGAGGCGGCAACATTGGGCAATTTTCCTGGCTTGCGAATTTTGACAAAACCCTTGCCATGCTTATAAGCCAATGCCGAAGCGAAAATAAAACCGCGCGATTCAATACCCGCTAGCATGTCAATTTGCTGCCATTCTTCCGCTGTGTAGAGCGTACTCATGGCATCAATGACTTCAACAAAATGATTATTGAGTAGCGGAGAAATATCACGGAACAAAATGCCAGGCTTAGGAAAGTCGGGAACTTCGCTCATTAAGGCTTTAAAATCTAACATTGACGCCTCCTTTACCCTTTTTGAGGGGTAATACTCGATTTCTTGGCGGTAACGCAATTAGCCGCATCCACATAAACCAAGGTGGGATGATGTTTTTTCATTTCGGCTGCATGTATTTGCGCAAAAGTACAAATGATTAGTAAATCTCCAGGTCGTGCTTTATGTGCAGCCGCACCATTAACGGAAATAATGCCACTTTTTTCTTCCGCTCTAATGGCATAGGTAACGAAGCGCTCACCATTATTAACATTATA
>NCFI01000096.1 GCA_002281095.1 Thiotrichales bacterium 35-46-9
TGGCGCATAGCCTCAATCAATTGGGTACACGTACTTTGGTTGTGGAGTATGGCGTTGGTATGCGACTAACACCGAGTTATGGAGAACAGTTATTAGATGGGTTGTTTAATTTGATGGCGGATCAGGGAATTTTGGCTATTCCGCCACGCTCTGTTCGTGTTCCCTGTTATTCGGATCAGGGAGACGTTTATTATGTGAACTCGCCTGCCGCAGGCTTGTTCGTACCAGCGATGGATCATTGCCAAATGGTGGTGAAAGATCAACTCATCGGGCACATTCATGATCCTTATGGAGTAGAGTCTCCTGTTCCTTGTTATACACCGGGCTGTGGGGTGTTGTTTACGTTGCGTGAGTATCCGATTGTTTATGAAGGCTCATTATTGGCGCGTATTTTTGATGATCAAAAAGGGGTATGTGTATGACGCGACAGCCATTGGTTCGTTTGGCTTCGCCTAGCCGAGATGCTTATCAAGTCGACGGATTTCGTTTTCAAACGCAAGATAAAAAAGATTCACAAACGTCGGTTGCTATTGTTGCTGGTTTAAATGGTCATGAGTTAGCACAAATGCACGTTGCTGCTCAGTTAGTGAACTTTTTGAAAGTTCGTCAGGAAGCTGATCCAAGTTTTATTACGGGTGATATTTTGGTTGTTCCAGCAGTCAATACCTTTGGCTTTAACATGGGCGAACGTCATTGGCCATTAGACAAAACCGACATCAATGCCATGTTTCCGGGTTTTGATGCGGGTGAAACGACACAACGTATTGCACATCAGTTATTTGAGCAGGTAAAAGGCTTCGAGTGGGGCGTTGAATTAGAAGACCGACGTGACCAATATGATTGTATGCCCTATGTGCGTATGATCAAATCGGGTTTTGAAGACGCGCAAGCAGCGAAATATTTTGGCTTACAATTTGCTCATTATCGTGATTTTGTGCCTAGTGATGCGGGTAGTCTGCAATACAATTGGTCGGTATGGGAAACCAAAAGTTACGGCTTGGTGTTTGGGAATAAACAACAAATTCATCGAGACAGCACTCACCAGCTACTTGATGCGCTGATCCGTTTTTTAGCGAAAATTGGTGCTATTCGAACACAAATTTTCTCAGGTTATGATACCAACATCGTCACGCAAGAAGCCATTACGCTGATACCAGCACAACGTGCCGGTGTGTTTGAACCCAGACAAAGCGTTGGTAGCTTCGTGCAAAAAGGGGACTTACTGGGTAAGGTTTTCGATGCATTGGATGGTTCATTGAAAGAGAAAATTTATGCCCCTGTCGATGGATTGGTGACTTGTCACTATCATTATCCACTGATTTATCAGAATACTATCGCTTATCGTATGATTTCGATTGGGTGAGAAAACTGCCAAAAATACCGCTTCACTCCAGTTTTTAGCACCCCCAACCCTATAGGTTTTAGAGATGCACAGGATCTAAACTAACCTTGCAAACTCAACAAGCTCACTTCTGCGGTGTGTGCTTGTTGACTCACCAATTGATTAAGTTTCATTGCGTCTTCGGCTGCAAGCATTAGACTGAATCGGTAATAATCAGCGAAACCTTGCACTTGCTCACTTCGGCTTAATTGTGTGTGATTGAGGCCGTAGCGTCTTATCGGCACAACGTCAATTGAACCATTATGTTGATTTAGCAACCAATTTAACCAAAAATCGTAATCTGCCGAGTCGCAGGTGAGTTCAAATCGTTGTTGTGTTGTCATGTTTTTTACTCACAAATCGTTGATAGAGCAGGGGAAGTAAAACCAAAGTGAGCAGTGTTGAGGTAAATAATCCACCAATAATAACAATGGCAAGTGGGCGTTGAATCTCTGAGCCTGGACCTGTAGCAAACAATAGCGGAACCAACCCTAAAGCAGCAATACTGGCGGTCATGAGCACGGGGCGTAAACGACGTTTAGCACCTTGCACATAAATTTGGTTAGGGCTGATACCTTGTTGCTCAAGTCGATTAAAGGTATCTAACATGACTACACCGTTGAGAATGGCAATACCGAGTAAGGCAATAAAGCCAATTGAGGCAGGTAAAGAAAGGTATTCTCCACTTAGGTAAAGTGATACGACACCACCAATCAGGGCAAAGGGGATAGTTGACAGTGCCAGCAGGGTCATTGACCAACGTTTTAAAGTGACGACCAGAAGCAAGGCAATAAATAGAATTCCCAGAGGAATGAGCCAGCTCAGTCGTTGATTCACCCGTTGTTGATTTTCAAACTGACCGCCAAATACTAGATGATAGCCCTCGGGTAAGCGTAAATCAGCTAATCTGTGTTGAGCATCAACCACGACACTACTCAAATCACGTTCGGCCACATTAACCAGCACTACCGCAAAACGCTGTCCTTGTTCTCGACTGATCGAAACAGCCGACTCGTTCCGTTGAGCCGTTGCCAAATCACTCAATAGAAGACCAGAGGCAGTACTATTAGGGATGGGTAGTAGACTCAGATCACTTAGTGACTCATCTAATACTCCAGAACCTCGAAGCACAATTGGAGTACGTCGATTAGCTTCATAGACAGTGCCTGCAGGAACACCTTCCAATTGACTGCGCAAGTAGCTTTGTAATTCATCGACAGTGAGTGAAAAGTGGCGGATTTTTTCATGATCTAACGTAAAGGTGAGATATTGCAAACCATCATTGGTCGGCGTGAATACCTCGCTGACACCTTCCATGCCCTGCAGTCGTTCATAAACATAACCGGCAAGTTGGGTGAGTTGATGACTATCACTACCATAAATTTTGATGGCAATATCACCACGAGTACCCGTCAGCATTTCAGAAACACGCATTTCAATCGGTTGTGTGAGGGTGGTATTAATGCCTGGAAACTGTTCCAATACCCTTTGAATCGCTTGTTTCACCGCTTCTTTATCGTAAGGCGTGCGCCACGTATGGGCAGGATGTAAACTGACAAAAGTGTCAGTATCGTTTAATCCCATTGGGTCAAGCCCAATTTCATCTGAGCCTGCACGAGCGATAATCGCTTTGATTTCGGGTACTTGGCTTAACAATGCTTGTTGCACACGACTATCTAAGGCTAACGAGTCGATTAGGTTAATGGATGGCGTTTTCTCCAACTGCACAATCAAATCGCCTTCATCCATTGTCGGTAGAAAAATTTTACCGATTTGTCCGAATAGCAACGTGGCACCAACTAAGGCGACACTAGCGAATCCGAGTAGCGTGAGTGTGTGGGCTTGCCAGCGTATTAGTCCTCGTTCATAAGCGCGCTCTAAACGATCTAACCAATTCTGTTGACTAGGGTGGTGATGCTTTATGAGTTGAGCGGCAATGGTCGGTATGACTAATAAAGCCAACAGCAATGCAGAAATGAGCGTAAAGATAATACTAAGTGCGACAGGTTTAAAGAGTTTTCCTTCAATATCTTCAAGGCTGAGTAAAGGTAGAAAGATCAGTACAATAATGGTCATGCCCACGCCAACAGGTATCGCCATTTCCTTAACGGCACAAGCGATAAGGTGAAGTTTAGGCAATCGATGTTGTGGAGACTGTTCCAGTCGATGGACGATGTTTTCAACCACCACCACCCCGTTATCGACGATGAGTCCTAAGGCGATGACCAAACCGCCCAAACTCATTAAGTTGGCAGAAATACCTAATGCGTAAAGCCAAATAAAGCTAATGATCAATGCCATAGGTAACAGGGTTGCAACCGTTAAGGCAGCACGCCAATTGCCTAAAAACACAATGAGTAATAGCAAAACAAGCGCAATCGCTTCTAGCAGTGCTTTACTGATCGTTTCAATAGCGCGATCAATCAGTTGCCCGCGATGATAGAAAACGTTAAGGCTTAGGTTGTCGGGTAGTGCTGGGGCTAAACTGCTTAGCTTTTTTTCGACTTCATTCAGTACGGCTTTGGTGTCTACGCCGGTCATTGCCAACACAATGCCTTGTACGGTTTCTCCTTCGCCATTTCGAGTAACACCACCATAACGCGTTAGGCTACCCATACGAACACGTGCAACATCGCCAACGGTAATCGGTTGTTGATTAACCTCACCCACACGAAGAGCGGCAATAGTCTGTGTGCTAGTGAGCGTACCCATACTGCGCACGATCAGTACCTCTTCACCTTCGACAAGGCGACCCGCACCATCGTTTTGATTATTCTGTGCCAGAGCTGTTTGCAACTGCGCAAAGGTGATGCCATGAGCCACCATGCGTTGCGGATCGGGTTCAACTTCGTAGCTACGCACTTCACCTCCCAAGGCGTTGACGTCTGCCACACCCGCGACGGTGCGCAGTGCGGGACGAATGACCCAGTCGAGCAGTTGACGACGTTCTGCAAGGGAAAGTGTGGGGCTATCCAAAGTGAACATCAAAATATCACTTAATGGCGTAGTCGGCGGGGCGATGCCACCCTCTAGTCCAGATGGTAGTTTGTCACGCAGCCCATTTAAGCGCTCGGCTACTTGTTGTCTAGCCCAATAAATGTCCGTACCATCTTCGAATGTGACGGTAATGTCGGTTAGCGCATACTTAGTGATGGATCTGAGCGTTTTTTGCTTGGCAATGCCCAGCATTTCTGTTTCAACCAAAGCGGTAATGCGACTTTCGATTTCTTCAGGCGTCATGCCGGGCGCTTTCAAAATGATGTTGACTTGTGGACTGGTCACATTCGGGAAAGCATCAAT
The DNA here is from genome assembly GCA_002281095.1 of Thiotrichales bacterium 35-46-9. Lineage (GTDB taxonomy): Bacteria > Pseudomonadota > Gammaproteobacteria > Thiomicrospirales > Thiomicrospiraceae. Next base: position 4,682 of record NCFI01000096.1, read on the forward strand.
AGGGGTTTTTAACCACGCCAATGTACCCAATGACAGTAAAACGAGCAGTATTAGCCAAACGAACAAGCGTTGCGTTAGCGCCATATCAATCCAACGATTCATCATGGCGCGACACTTTCTGTGTAGATGGCTTTAGCTGCGGCTGTACCACTGATAATCACTGCGGACGTCTCACTCAACTCCTTAGCTTTTACGACCCAACCTTCTCGTGTTGCCCGCACCAGATCGACACTCATGGCACTCAGTTGTTGCTCGGTTAAGACGAAAATATGAGGCAAATTGTTCACATAAACAATAGCCTGACGAGGCAAACGCCAATTGGGTAATTCAGTCATACTGTTTTGGCTCACTTGAACCGAAACACGTTGTCCAGCACGTAAGTTAGGATGTTGAAAGTTAGCCGTGACCATGACCTTTTGTGCATCTGAAAGCCGGTTTTGAATATTGATAATCTTAGCTGTTGACCCATCCGTTAACCTGAGTTTATCCCCAATCTGTAATTGGCCTAGTTGATCTTGCGTCAAAGCCACTTCCAGCGTTAGTGCATCACTGGTAAGTAGGTTCATCAGTGTTTGATTGGCATCAAAACTATCTCCTACAGTCAGTGCAATCTGTTGTATCTTACCGTCGGCTGGCGCGTTGAGCGTGATGCGGCCTTCTAAATGACGATTCTTGGGGTCTTTTAGTAAAGCAAGTTCTGATTCAGTTAATCCCATACGTGCTATTTGCGTGAAAATGGCAAGGGCATTTTCCTGTGCCTGTTGGTATTCTGTTTGTGTCACTTCATATTGTTTGGGAGCAATGATGCCTTCTTTAAGTAATTGCGCTTCGCGTTGTTTTTTTTGTTGGGCTAAGTGCGCGCTGCTGAGCGCGTTGTGATAGTGATGTTCGAGTTTTTGTAACTCTGGTACAAAAATATCGGCCAGTACTTGACCTTGTTTAACCGAGTCTCCCACCTTAACATGCAATTGCTTCACTTGCAGTGCATAGGGCTTAGCAACAGTCCATCTTGAACTTGGTGCTTGTTGCACGACACCAATTGCAGTAGCACGAATAGCGACATCATCAGCAACAGGTGGTGTGGTGTGAATTCCCAGAGCCTGCTGCTGATCAAGGGTAATGGTGGGGAGTGTTGCTGCTGATAAAAAAGGGTGGTTAAGCCACAAGAGTGCGGCACAAAGCTGTATTAGACGCATATTTATTCTCAAAAACGATAGCAAAAGTAGAGCACAGACAGTGACTGCGCAAACGAGATAGAAATTCTAGTTAATGTAACTTTGGCGGTTTTTGCAATTTATGCAGATTGGGGTTCGGAAGGAAATGAGAAAGGTTGGCAGAGTATTTTTGCGTGTGTACAGATGATAGTTTGAGGTGTACAAATTCGGGTATTAAACTGAGTTGATGGGCACATGCGTCGTGTTCGGCTAAATGTTGAGTTGATTCATGCGATAAATCATAATGAACATCACCATTCATTTCATGGTGGTGTGCAAGGTGACCGATGTGTGCTAGTTGGTGCTCTAGATTTTGT
>NCFI01000097.1 GCA_002281095.1 Thiotrichales bacterium 35-46-9
TCTTGGGCATGTTACCCCTGTCGCTAAACTTAAGGAATGGCAGAAAACCCATCCTGAGTTATTTGTTAAAAAAGTTTATAACCAGTTGAGACCCGACACTATCGGATAACCTTTAGGATTCCATCGTCCACCGTAAAGCCTCGCACCTTCTCCTGTGAACGCAGAAGTAACAAAGCGTGCGGTCGTAATACGCCAAACCGTTAGCATTAAGCGAACACGCCTTGTTCAATGCGCCCTAAAGTATCCAGCACACTATCGGCGCCAATATCGGTATCCATTAAAGACAAGGGTGTTACGCCGCCCAAAGCAGGGTTTTCTGTCCTTAGCCATGCTAATGCTTGTGCGGCGTCTTCAAACACTTCTTCGGCACGCTCAACTATGCGTGCAAACCGCACAAGCTTTGCAGACTCTTCTGGTGAAAAAACGCCTTCGCGCTTACGGCGTGCAAAGGTGCGCTCAGGAATGGCTAGAGCCTTTGTCAATTCTGTTTGAGCCATACGCGTTAGCTTCAAAATTGAATCCACCGATGCCGCTGGAAGACCCTGACGTACTAAAGGGATCCAATCCATGCTTACGCGAGGGTGTGACATTAATACGCCATCGCCGCCCAACAAGCTAAATGCTGAAACCGTGGGTGTTGCCATCTTACCGCTCCTATAAATGCCATTTGGCTTGTATTATAGGCAATATTGGCAAATTGTTCCACTGGAAGTATGACTCAGTTAAGATTCACTTGCCAATCGGAAATTCAGCGATTGCTGGAATAGAGGATAACTGTGCAATTAATTAACCGCCTTTAGTTGCAAACAATTTAATCATTCACACCAACTGTGAACCATAAAGATTTTTAATGGCTGTCTGTGAGATCATAAAAAGTCGGTAACATAAACGTTAAGCAACCAACTAAAATCGTATGCTCTTAAAGTTTTGGAAGACCGTGAACAAAGTCATATTTGCCCATTTCATAGAAATTGTGCAAGATGAACTAAATGAACGAACAAGAACAAGAACAAGAATCAGTATCGGTGTCGGCGTCACAATCGAAACACAATGGAAAAGAGTCTATATGACTGTGTTGGTAATTACCTCCGTCCTTACCATGTGTCTAGATTGGCAAGCTAATCGCTTTATTGGAAGCGAAGCAGATTTGGTGAAAATAACCGCAAAAAAGAATAGCATTAGTTTAGTGAAGGTAAGTAAAGTTTAACTTGCAATTGACCATCTTGCTGCAACAAACTTAAGCTACCATTATGTAATTGCGCTATTGATACAACAATCGCCAACCCCAAACCAACATGCACACCGTCGCCGCGAACACCATCTGCTCGCCAAAATCGATCACAAAGCCGCGATAATTGCAGATCAGTCAAACTGGCTTGGTTTTCGAAACAAATAGTGCATTCATCCCGATCAACAGACACTTCAATCTTAACACGACTACCAACTGGCGCATAAGTAAAAGCATTACTGATTAGGTTAACAAAAGCACGACGCAGCAATCCCTCATCAGCATATACCCTAGCAGCCCCAGTAAGACTTACCTCTAGATTTTTACTCTCAGATATTGGCAGGTAAAAATGACATATCTTTCGCAATAAACTATCAATGTCAATCAAACTACACTTGAGTGTCGTTAAGCCATTATCACTTCGCGCCAAGAACAGCATATCTTCAACCATACGGCTCATCTGAGACAGTTCTTCCAGAGAAGCCTCTAATTGATCTTCATATTCGGCCACTGATCGTGGCTGTGATAAGGTAACTTGCGCTTGTAACATCAACGCATTTAATGGGGTACGTAACTCATGCGCCATATTTGCAGATACCTCCTGTAATCGATCAAAAGTACCAGCCAAACGCATTAACATCGTATTAAATGAATCAGCTAAGGCACGCAATTCTGCAGTTTCAGGTAAAGGTAGTTGCTGAGCTTTCATATCCTGTGCTGATACAACCTGCATTCGTTGAGCCAGTCTGCTTAATGGACTTAGCAAACCTAGTGCAATGACATAACCCAATCCGCCAACCAAAATAGCAGATAACATTAAACCTATCCACAAATACACTTTAAAATCATGCATAAAATGTACATGATGTTGCATGTCCATCATAACGAGTAGCGACCACTCCTTATCTCTAAAATGAAGTTGATCAGTCATAATGCGCAGATTAGAGGATTCTAACGTCAATAACTGCTCATTTTTAGGCCAAAACAACTCTATATCAATTGTTGGGAATAGCCCTCTGTCTACAGCCCATAAATGGCCAATATCATCTTTTAACAGCAATGACATCGCCATTGGTCCTGGTAAAACACTCCCCAAAACACTAGGTAATTCATCTAAATCTATAGAGTCATCCAATTGTTGCAAAACTTTCTCTGCGTCTTTGAGGGACTGCTGCAGAACTTGACGATCCATATCAACAAAATGATTGTCCACCGCATACATTAATGCCCAGCCTGTAAACAATGATACAATCACCGACACGGCTGAAAACAAGGCACTTAATTGATACACTAAAGACCAGCGCTTCATTATTCACGTTCCTCACAGACATATCCCATACCACGCACAGTATGAATTAAGCGCAAAGCACCTCCATCTTCTAGCTTTAAACGCAACCGACGTATCGCAACATCGACCACATTCGTATCACTATCGAAATTCATATCCCAAACTTCAGATGCAATCAGCGCACGCGATAACACCTCCCCCTGACGACGCATAAATAGCTCTAGTAGACTAAACTCTTGACTTGTCAACGATGTTAATTGACCATCACGGTATACTCGGCGACGTAATAAATCAACCTCCAAACCAGCAAGTACTAAAGAGCTAGACATTGATGAAGCAACTGCCAATCTTCGACGTGACAATGCTCTAACACGAGCAAGAAGCTCAACAAAAGCAAAAGGCTTAACCAGATAATCATCCGCCCCCAACTCTAATCCCTTTACTTTATCTTCTACGCTATCTCTTGCTGTTAACATCAATACAGGCGTCTGAATATCCGCTGCGCGCCACGCTTTGAGTAATTGCCACCCATCAATTCCTGGCAGCATAACATCAAGCAATACAACAGCATAAGATTCAGTTATTCCCAAGTGCAAACCATCGACACCAGATTGTGCCCAATCAACTAAATAACCAGCCTCTGTCAAACCTTTCTTTAGGTAAAAACCCGAACCTTTGTCATCTTCAACCAATAAAATACGCATAAACACCTCCCAAAATGACAAATATGTCATTTTAACGTCATCTTGCTGTTCACATTAATGTGTCATCATAAATTCGAACAAAAAATAAACACAGGAGCACAAAACGATGCAAAACAGCAAAGCACTCTGTCTAGTTGCTCTATTGCTTAATAGCGTTAATGCCTATGCCAACAAAGATCATACCGTAATCGATAATTATACTAGCTATGAAAACCCTATTTTAAAAGATTGGACTATCAGTAATGAAACGGTAAAGATCCTTGGTGGTCATATGGGGCATCTCCAGCCAAAGACAGGCGATAAAGACCATCATTTACAACATAACCAAGAAGTTAATAAAAATACTAAACAGGAGAAACAAGATGGTCATTAATAAGACTATCAATCGTACCACTCCAACCTATCTACTCATGTTGGGTTTATTAGGATTAGGTGGATGTAGCAGTTTTAGTGATACAGGCGGGTTTGACCGTGTAGAATCCATAAGCAAGAAGGAATTAGGTTCATTTGAACTTAACACCAAGGGCGAGTTAACACCCGCAATGCAACAAACCATTCAGAACTTACTGAAGTCGCCCCTAACTATTGATTCTTCCGTACAGATTGCTTTACTGAACAGTAAATCATTACAGTCTCAATACGCTAATTTAGGTATTGCTGAAGCGGATCTTGTACAGGCTGGAAGATTACGAAACCCTGGATTTAGCATTGGTAAAACGACCCAAGGTGGGGAGCGTGAATACGAAAACTTTGTATTATTCGACTTACTGGGGCTACTTACGCTTAACCAGCGTACTGCAATTGCAGAACACCAGTTTGAGCGAGCCAAAATAGCCGCAGCACGGGATACACTTCAACTGGCCAACAAAGTTCGTCAAGCTTGGATACAGGCTGTTGCATCGCAGGCCTCTGCACGTTACTACGATCAAGTCATCAGTGCAACTGAAGCGGGTGCACTATTGGCTAAAAGAATGGCTGAGACTGGCAACATTTCCACGTTATCATATGCACGTCAACATAGCCTATATGCTGAATTTTCCGCACAAGGACAACGCAGTAAACAAAAAGCAACCTACTATAAAGAACAACTAATTCGCCTTATAGGATTAATTGATCCAAATCAAGTAATACTTCCCGAAAGACTCCCAAATTTACCAGAAAATACACGTCCTCAACAAAACTCAATACAAACGGCGATTAATCAACGGCTAGACTTAATAATGGCTCGTGAAGAAACCGAAGCATTAGCCAAATCAATGGGACTAACACGTGCTACGAATTGGGTTAACGTGCTAGAAGTAGGTTATCTTAATTCAACAAGTAACGAAGCTCCCACAAAAGAAGGCTATGAAATTGAGTTGCGCTTGCCAATTTTTGATTGGGGAGATGCCAAAACAGCTAAGGCTGAACAATTATATCGCCAAGCAATGAATCGAACAGCCGATTTAGCTATTAAAGCAACCAGCGAAGTGCATGAACGACATGATGCTTACTTAAATAATTACCGTATAGCACGCCATTATCGAGATGAAATTGTTCCTATACGACAGCGTATCAACGAAGAAAACATGCTCCGCTACAACGGTATGCTCATTAGCGTGTTTGAAATACTTGCCGATGCAAGAAGCCAAATTATTAGCGTAGATGCTTACCTCAATGCTTTACGTGATTTCTGGTTAAGCGACATAAATCTAACTGCTAGCTTGCAAGGTACTTCTATTTTCAATTCATCAGTACAAATGACGACTAATATCACTCCTGATACTAGCGCTGACGGTGGTCATTAATTAACAATAATTTAGGAGAATAGTATGCTAACTCGCCGTCAATTACTCGCTCAAACCAGTATCGCTTTAATAGGAGCCAGTTTGTCAAGCTATGCCCAAACAGAGCACTTAGAAAAGCACACTACAGATAAACTTGCAAATAGCTCTTCATCAAAACAAAAAAATCTGTATAAACCAGTACAAACTTTAAATGGATGGACAATACCATGGCATAACAATCAGGGAGTTAAAGAGTGTCATCTTATTGCTGAACCCATCGTACAGGAGGTGGCACCTGGAATGACAGCCAACTTATGGGGCTATAATGGCTCCAGCCCTGGGCCAACAATAGAGTGTGTTGAGGGAGACAGACTACGCATTTTTGTAACTAATAAATTGCCTGAGCATACATCAATACATTGGCATGGACTGATTCTTCCAAACGGCATGGATGGCGTGAGCGGCCTTAACCAACCATCGATTAAACCGGGAGAAACTTTTGTTTATGAGTTTGTTGCAATCAACTCTGGAACATTCATGTATCACCCACATGCAGATGAAATGACTCAAATGGCTATGGGAATGATGGGTTTATTCATAGTCCATCCTAAAGACCCCAATTTAATGCCTGTCGATCGTGATTATGCTTTTCTTTTGAATGCATTTGACATTGACCCTGGTAGTTATACTCCACGCATCAATACCATGCTTGATTTCAATATTTGGTGCTGGAACAGTCGAGCGTTTCCTGGCATTCAACCTCTCGTTGCTCGGACAGGTGATAGGGTTCGTATACGAATCGGAAATTTAACGATGACCAATCACCCAATCCATTTACATGGTCATGTATTCACTGTTGCAGGAACAGATGGTGGTTGGGTACCCCATACTGCTCGCTGGCCCGAAGTAACTACCGATATTGCTGTTGGTCAAATGCGTACTATTGAGTTTATTGCTGAACATCCAGGAGATTGGGCTTTTCATTGTCATAAATCACACCATACGATGAATGCTATGGGGCATAATGTGCCAACTATGATTGGCGTAGACCATCGAGGTCTTCTAGAAAAAATAACCAATCTCGTACCCGACTACATGCTCATGGGTGAGCGTGGCATGGCCGATATGGCCGAAATGCCAATGGCACTACCAGACAACACTCTGCCTATGATGACGGGAGAAGGACCTTTCGGTTCTGTTGAAATGGG
>NCFI01000007.1:0-628 GCA_002281095.1 Thiotrichales bacterium 35-46-9
AGCGTGTCAGCCAATTGTTGATGCTGATGGTAGTGCAACGAGTCAAGCAAATAAAGTTTTAGCGGTGTTGACAGCCGACTGCTTGCCAGTATTCATTACCAATCGTTCGGGTTCATTTATCATGCTATTACATGCCGGATGGCGCGGTGTTGCGGATGATATTATCAGCAAGAGTGTGCGCGACTGTGGGCAGCCAAGTAGTGAATTGATGGCTTGGATTGGACCGGGTATTGGTAAAACCGCTTTTGAATGTGGCGCCGAAGTGAGAGACGAGTTTCTGTCTAATGGCACAGCTTTGCCAGCCCATTTTCAATCTATACCTTCGCAAGAGAACAAGTTTTTCGGTGACTTATCGAGTATGGCGCAGTGGCAATGTCATCAGTTAGGATTGGCGTGGGTTGGAGCATCGAATGAGTGTACCTATCTTAGCAAGCAAGACTTTTTCTCATTTCGTCGAGAAGGGGTAACTGGTCGTATGGCCAGCTTCATGTGGCTAACGGATTAGCTACAGGTTATTGCAAGGCTACTAACCTTGCAATAAAGCGTATTCCTCGAAACGACTGATCGCTTCTTGTGTACCTCTTAACACGATGCGGTCACCAGCTCTGAGTTCGGTGTTAGGGGAGGG
>NCFI01000007.1:633-27564 GCA_002281095.1 Thiotrichales bacterium 35-46-9
GGTTGTCACCACGAATGCCATCGCGTTTTATGGCTTCAATTTCCACCTCTAGATTAACTGCTAAGACCTCTTCTAACGTTTTGCCGACTGCTTTAGCACCAGAACTCAGCGTAATGGTATGTAAAATGGTGGGTTGTTGGTCGATGCCAGCGGCTTCGTCACTATCACCTGGATAAAAGCCTTTTAATAGACTGTAGCGATTTTGACGAATTTGGCGTACCTCGCGTAACACTTCAGTGGGTGGGTAGCCGAGCAACAGCAATACTTGAGATGAGAGCATAATACTGGCTTCAAAGGTGTCAGGAATGACTTCGGTTGCGCCTGCATCCATCAGTTGGTTTAAATGTCCTTCATCACGTGTACGCACCATGATACAGACATCACGGCGTAATTCACGTACGCGATGTAATACTTTTAATGAGGCGTGTAAGTCGGAAATGCACAATACAACGACTTTCGCACGCTCAATCCCTGCAGCATGAAGGATTTCAGTGCGTGATGAGTCGCCGTAGAAAACCAACTCTCCCGCTTCTTTTGCTTCTTGTGTGCGGGTAATGTCCATGTCTAAGGCAACATAAGTCATCCCTGATTTGCGTAAAAAACGCGCTAAGGTTTGACCAACGCGACCAAAACCGCAAATAATGACATGGTCATGATAGTGTTTTGTTTGCTCCTGAATAACCATCTCTTGTGCCTGACGGTCTTTGCCATAGGTGTTCTTGAGCAACCGCTTGGCCATAGCACCGTTATGTTTAATGAGGACTGGTGAAAGCATCATGCTGAAAATGGCCGCTGCCAATAATACTTGACCTTCTAATTCTGGAATCAGCTTTTGATTGAACATAAGTGACAATAAAGCAAAACCGAACTCGCCGCCGTGTGCTAACACAATAGCAGTACGGAAAGCGACGCCGCCATTGTTACCGAAGAAATACTCCAAAAATCCGACAATAATCGCTTTTAATATAATGAGGCCGACCATCAATGCGAGTATGGTGCCTAGATGATCCCAAACGACGTGTAGGTCGATAAGGATGCCAATGGTGATAAAAAACAAGCCAAGTAACACATCTTGGAAGGGGCGAATGTCGGACTCTACTTGATGTCGATACTCGGTTTCGGCTAGCATCATCCCTGCAACAAAAGCGCCTAGAGCCATAGAAAGACCTAGACTGCTCGTCAGGGCAGCGGCACCAATGGCTACCATTAAAACCGTTAGCGTGAAAAGCTCATTTGATTTAGCTCCAGCGACTTCTTTAAACACCCAACGCAGCAAGGTTCGTCCCAAAACCAATAAAATGACAACGGCTAGAATACCTTTAATTAGGGCAAAAATCAGTTCGGTTCCCATGCTTTGTTCAGCATCGCCACCACTGGCAATATGTGCCCCTAACACAGGAATAATGATAAGTAATGGAATGGCAGCAAAGTCCTGAAAGAGCAAAATGCCCAGCGCATTACGCCCATGACGGGACTGCATTTCGGCTTGTTCGTTGAGTTGTTTCAGTACGACAGCCGTAGAAGACATGGCTAAGGCCGCACCTGCCAGTAAAGCCACATCCCAGCGTACGCCAATCAGATAGGCGAGTAGGCCAAACACACTCATAGATAAGGCCACTTGCAAACCGCCTAGACCTAGAATGGTACGCTTCATCGTTAGGAATTGTGGATCCGAGAACTCCAATCCAATGGCAAACAGCATGAATACAATACCGAACTCAGCTAAAAAGTGGATATTCTCTTCATTGGCAATGAGTGCCATGGCATGTGGTCCCATAACGATGCCGACCATAATGTAGCCGATAATCGGTGGTAGATTTATGCGACGAAAAGCAGCAACAACCAGTACAGATACCAGAAGAATACCGAATACTTCGTAGAGTGTGTTATGCATGAGTGTTTTCCCACTCAAAACGCATCGACAAATCGATGGCATAAAGATGTTTGGTGATGGCACCAGTCGAAATAAAATCAACCCCTGTTTCTGCAAGTGACGCCAACTGGTCAAAGGTGACATTGCCTGAAACCTCTAATGGAATTTTACCGTTGTTCATTGCCACTGCTTGATGAATGTCAGCCAGTGAAAAGTTGTCGAGCATAATTCGATCTAAAGGCAGGGTAAGCGCTGTTGCTAATTCACTCAGGGATTCAACTTCGGCCTCGATAAAGGTACTGGGAAACTTTTCTTTTGCTTTAATGACAGCGTTGGTTAGTGAGCCTGCAGCCATAATGTGGTTTTCTTTAATCAAAATGGCATCGTAAAGACCAACACGGTGATTAACGCCGCCGCCCACTCGTACCGCATATTTTTGTGCTAAACGCATTCCCGGCAGCGTTTTGCGTGTATCAAGCAATTTAGTTTTGCCGTGTGCAGCGAGTTCGGTGGCGTAGCGGTTAGCAGCAGTAGCTGTTCCCATTAGGCTTTGCAAAAAATTGAGTGCAGTTCGCTCGCCTGTTAATAGGCTACGAGCCGACCCGTGCAGTTTACACATCAGGGTGTTAGCGGTGATGGGCTCGCCTTCCTGTACTAGCCACTCAATGCGAACTTGGTCGTCTAGTTGAGCAAAGACTTCGTTAAACCATGTCTGTCCACACATGATTGCTGGTTCACGGCAAATGACGCTAGCGCTGGATTGCTGTTTTTTGGCAATTAATTTTGCGGATAGATCGCCACTACCAATATCTTCATTAAGCGCATTTGTTACCTGTTGACGTAACCAATCTGTGACTTGCATGTGTTTTAGTCTTATAATCTGATTAAAAATAATGTTCATAATTATAACCTTATTCGGGGGAGTAGATGAAGGGATCCTCTAAAAACCTAGCTTCGCTGATTTTTAGACTTCCCTGTCTAATTTTTTGGCTGGTGGAAGGGTGTTAAATCAATCAGTTACATGCTACTAACATACAACCCTTCCCCAAAAACCCCCATCCCTACAGCTTTTTAGAGGTGTCCATGAACGTTAATTCGGCAACAGGGCTAGTAGAAGGGGTTGCATACTATGCCACTGATCATTGTAATGACCGACCAGCTGACGTTGAGCCCTGCTTGATCGTTGTTCATGCGATTAGTCTGCCGCCTGGTCAATTCGGTGGTTCTGATGTGATTGATTTTTTTCAAGGTAATTTGCATTTAGCCTCTCACCCTTATTATCAGCAATTAGCGGGTGTGCGCGTATCTGCTCACTGTTGGATTAGACGTTGTGGCGAGCTGGTGCAGTTTGTTCCCTTTCATCGACGTGCATGGCATGCGGGCGTATCGCGTTTTGCACACCGCACCAATGTGAATGATTTTTCAATTGGGGTTGAATTAGAAGGTACGGAAACAGCGAGTTTTACTGAGGCACAGTATGACCAACTTAATACCTTAATTGCGGCTTTGAAAAGGGCTTATCCTAGTTTGGAATCAGCACCGATTGTTGGCCATAGTGATGTTGCGCCGGTACGTAAAACCGATCCAGGGTTAGGCTTTGATTGGCAAAAGCTAGCTAGTGGCTATCTAGAGAAAAGCTGAAAAATACAAAAGGGATGGGGGTGTGGGGGAAGGGTAGCACTTAAACAGAGAGTAACTGATTGAATTGCGCCCTTCCAACCACCCAAAAAATAGCAATAGGAAGGTCTGAATAAGAAGCGCAAGCGCATTATTACAGACCTTGCCTAGTCTGTGCAAAAGTGAAGTGCGTGCTATAATGCAGCCAACAAATAATCAGCTACATAGGCATAGCGAGCATTGCTGGCCAAACTTGAACTAAGGATAATTTGAAGATGGACTACACTCAATACCCAGATGCGCGCGGGCATTTCGGACCTTATGGTGGTATTTTTGCGCCAGAAACCCTGATGCAACCCTTAGCAGAGTTAACCGAAGCCTATGCTAAGTATCGTGTGGATCCAGCTTTCTTAGCTGAGTTTGAAGCTGATTTACAGCATTATGTTGGTCGTCCTACCCCCTTATATCATGCGCAACGCCTTAGTGCTCACCTAGGTGGCGCACAGATTCATTTTAAACGTGAAGACCTTAATCATACGGGCGCGCACAAGATCAATAACACCATTGGTCAGGCAATGTTGGCCAAGCGCATGGGTAAAACACGCATTATTGCTGAAACTGGTGCAGGCCAGCACGGTGTAGCCACGGCAACAGTGGCGGCACGTATGGGCTTAGAGTGTGTGGTTTATATGGGCGCAGAAGACGTAGCGCGTCAAGCGCCTAACGTGGCACGTATGAAGATGCTGGGTGCGACAGTCGTCGCAGTAGAGTCGGGCACCAAAACTTTAAAAGATGCACTAAATGAAGCCATGCGTGATTGGGTGACCAACGTGGATAATACCTACTATATCATTGGCACAGTGGCGGGTCCGCATCCTTATCCGATGTTGGTGCGCGATTTTCAGTCGGTCATAGGTCGCGAGACAAAACAGCAATCGTTAACGCAATTAGGGCGTTTACCCGATGCGGTGATTGCTTGTGTCGGTGGCGGCTCTAATGCGATGGGCTTGTTCTACGACTTCTTGAATGATGATGGTGTCGCTATTTATGGTGTTGAGGCAGGTGGTGATGGTATCGATACAGGGCGTCATGCTGCTCCCTTGTGTGCGGGGCGTCCAGGTGTACTGCACGGTAATCGCACCTACTTAATGCAAGATGACAATGGCCAGATTATCGGTACGCATTCGATTTCAGCTGGCTTGGATTATCCAGGTGTCGGACCAGAGTTGTCTTTCTTGAAGGATACGGGGCGTGCTAACTTTGTTGCCATTACTGATGACGAAGCCATGGAAGGTTTCCGCTTAATGACACGAATGGAAGGAATTATTCCCGCATTAGAAACCAGTCATGCTATTGCCTACGCCACTAAATTAGCGCCAGAACTGTCTAAGCATCAGCATATCGTGGTGAATTTGTCTGGTCGTGGTGATAAAGATATGAATACCATTGCACGCATTGAAGGGTGGACGCTATGAATCGTTTAGAGACTGTTTTTGCCGATACGCGTGCACACAATCGTGCCGCATTAATTCCCTATATTACGGCCGGTGATCCATCGCCTTTGTTAACGGTTCCCTTAATGCATACCTTGGTCGATGCAGGCGCTGATGTGATTGAATTGGGTGTGCCTTTTTCAGATCCGATGGCGGATGGCCCTGTTATCCAACGCGCTACCGAACGTGCCTTAACCTATAACGTAACCATGCGCAATGTGTTAGAGATGGTAATGGATTTTCGCCGTCAAAATCAGCACACGCCGGTGGTACTTATGGGATATGCCAATCCTATTGAAGCGATGGGTATTGAACAATTTGCACGCGAAGCGGCCAGTGCGGGTGTCGATGGTGTGTTAACGGTTGATTATCCCGCTGAAGAAGCACAACCCATTACCGATGCTTTAGCTGAAGTGGGGCTGGCCAATATTTTCTTGGTGTCACCCACCACGCCTTATGCGCGAGAACAAGCCATGTTAAAACAAGCTAGTGGTTTTATTTACTATGTTTCTTTACGTGGTGTGACTGGTGCAGCCCTCTCTGACTTGGATGAAGTTCGTGCTAAAGTAGAAGAGCTTAAGTCGCAAAGTAGTTTACCTGTTGGTGTCGGTTTTGGTATTCGTGATGCGGAAACGGCACAAAAAATGTCTGCTTTTGCTGATGCGGTTGTCATTGGTAGTGCGCTTATTTCAACGATAGAAGCTGTTGCTGACCAAGGAGAGGCGGCTGTATTGGCTGCAGCTTATGGTTTACTCTCTCCGATTCGTGCTGTATTGCAACGCTGATCAATCGTTTATTGACCACATAGGATAAAAAAATGGCAAATTGGCTGGATAAATTAGAAAACAAACTCACTTCAATTATTCGTCGCACGGCAGATCAGCGTTCGAGTGTGCCAGAAGGCAAGTGGATTAAGTGTCCGGGTATGGAAGCACCTGTCTATCATGCCGAAATTGAGCGTAATTGCCATGTTTGTCCCAATGGTTCGCACTTGCGCATTGGCGCACGTCGTCGTTTAGCTATTTTTTTAGATCCAGCCTCGGGTATTGAAATTGCGGCTAATGTTGCTCCTGTGGATGCGCTAAAGTTTAAAGATCAGAAAAACTACAAAGATCGTGTTAAAGAAGCGCAACAAAAAACAGGCGAAAAAGATGCGCTCATTGTTGAGCGTGGTACCTTGCATGGACTGCCAGTGGTGGTCGCTGCTTTTGAATTCGACTTTATGGGCGGCTCGATGGGATCGGTCGTGGGTGAAAAATTCGTGCGTGGTGTCAATGAAGCCATTGCCCATAATTGCCCCTTCATTTGCTTCTCTGCCAGCGGTGGCGCACGTATGCAAGAGGCTTTATTCTCACTGATGCAAATGGCAAAAACTTCTGCGGCCTTAGGTCAATTACGTGCACGCAAATTGCCGTTTGTGTCGGTATTAACTGACCCAACAATGGGAGGTGTTTCAGCCTCATTTGCCATGTTAGGCGATTTGAATATCGCCGAGCCTAATGCGTTAATTGGTTTTGCTGGTCCACGCGTCATTGAACAAACGGTACGTGAAAAATTACCTGAGGGCTTCCAGCGCAGCGAGTTCTTGCAAGCACATGGTGCCATTGATGCCATCGTCGATCGCCGTGAAATGCGTGATGTGTTGGCATCTAAACTGGCGATTTTGATGAAACAGGCTAAGCCTCGTAAAGTTAGCTAATGGCCGCTGTTCGTAACCTCGTTTCCTTAAATGACTGGTTGGCTTTTCAGGAGCAACAGCACAGTCAAACGATTGATCTGGGGTTAGAGCGGGTCCGCCAGATGGCGCAACGCTTGGGTTTATTGTCGCCAACAGCCTTAACCATTACCGTTGCTGGTACTAATGGCAAGGGTTCTTCCACCGCGGCTTTGTCGGCTATTTACACCACGGCAGGTTATCGTACTGGCTGGTATTCTTCTCCCCATTTATTAGATTACAACGAGCGCATCTGTATTGATAACCAACCAGTCAGCGATGCCTTGTTGGTTCAAGCCTTTCAAGCGATTTATGCCCAGCTCGAAGGGTTAACACTCAGCTATTTTGAATGGGGAACGCTGGCAGCGTTATGGTTGTTTAAGCAACAAGCTTGTCAGGTTCAAGTGCTGGAAGTGGGCTTGGGTGGTCGTTTAGATGCGGTCAATGTGATTGATGCCGATGCGGCCTTAATTACGCCGATCGATTTGGACCATCAAGCTTGGCTTGGTAACGATCGCGCCTGCATCGCCAAAGAAAAGGCCGGGATTTTACGAGCGCACCAAGTCGCTGTTTGCTCTGATCCTAATCCTGAAAATAGTCTGTTATATCATGCTAATAAGCTAGGTGTGCCTTTAGCACTGATGTCGAAAGACTATCATTATCAGCGATTGGATGCGCAAACTTGGCAATGGCAAGGCTTGAATAAAAGGCTGCGATTGCCTCAGCCTAAACTCCTAGGCGAGTTTCAACTAGCCAATCTATCGGGCGTGCTGATGCTGGCGCAAGCCTTGCAATCAAAGCTGCCTGTCACCGATGAGCAAATCGCACAGGGATTGCAAGCCATTCAATTGGTTGGACGCTTAGATTACCGACAATTGGCAGACGCACGTTGGCTTTTTGATGTTGCTCATAATCCGCAGTCTATTCGTGCGCTGGCTGATTATTGTGCAACTCACCTTAAAAACCACTCTATTGCGATGGTGTTTAGTGCTTTGTCTGATAAAGAGATAGCTCCGATGGTGGCGCAACTTTCACCCTACATTGATCGTTGGTATGTAGCGGTGCTTCCTAGTCCAAGGGCTGCGAGTCGAGCGCAGTTGCAGCAAGCACTAGCGATGTTGCCAGATGAGCAGCTGGTTTGGTGTGATTCGATTGAGCAGGCCTTTGAGCGAGTACAGCAACAACCCACAGAGGTGCTAAGGCTGGTGACTGGTTCTTTTGTGACGGTTGAGCATGGTTTGCGCTGGTGGCAACAGCAAACGCTTAATCTGGGTGAAGCATGAAAGCGAATTTGAATGAGGTCGATCCGCTTAGAATTCGTATGATTGGGGCGATTTTTTGGGCAGTGTTGTTAGTTTATTTAATTCCACAGTGGTTTCAACACCCCGTTGCCTTTTCGCCAGACGGTATGAAACCTTCCGGTGTTGTTGTTGCTAGCACGGATACCGCACCGGCAACAACGGTTGCTAATGACTCGACGGCGACTAGCACTGCCGAACAACGCTCGGAACTGTATATCGATAAACCCTTAACAACAACGCCACCGCCAGCTGATCCGGCAAGGGTGCAAGCGTTGAATCAACCTTTAACGATTAAAGAAGCGCAAGTAGATCAACAAGGACGTTTAACCATCGCTTCAGCGGAGCGACGTTTAGCGATGAGTCCTGCGCCGCCGACAGCAGCGGACGGTCAATATTGGGTGCAAATTGCCACCTACCAAGTTGAAAGCATTGCCTTAGAAACGCAACAAAAAATTCGTGCTCAGGGATTTGTCGGGCGTATTAGTACAGCTAAAAATAAGAAAGGTAATACGATTTACCTCTTACGTGTTGGTCCTTATAAATCGCAAGCCGATGCCAACCAAGCCAAAGCAATTATTGATGCAGCGCTGAAAACCAAGTCAATGGTTTTGAAAAAGTAGGGATCTTCTAAAACCCCACTTCGTGGGATTTATAGAGATCTCAAGTTTGTTTAATTTCTGGTGGACGGGAGTAACATCAGGAAATTAAATGCTATTATCATAAAGCCCTTCCCCCAGACCCCCCTTCCCATCAAGGTTTTTAGGGGTTTCCAATAGTCACTGAAAAAATAAATTTTCGTAATCTGTTTGTCATCTAACGCCAGTGTGGGTTATTAACTACCCCTAACTTGATTGCGGATAATATGTTCTTATGTGCGGTCGAGCTCATTAAACGTACGGTATCCTTTCGGTTAATGGTGACATTGTGTCTGTCTCATGCTCTGGGTTCAAAAAATAAATTTTCGTAATCTGTTTGTCATCTAACGCCAGTGTGGGATAATAACTATCCCAAATTTCATTGCGGCTAACAGGTTCTTATGTGCGGTATTATCGGTATCCTTTCGGTTAATGGTGACAATGTCAATCAAGGCATTTATGACGGCTTAACGGTGTTGCAGCATCGCGGTCAAGATGCGGCGGGTATTGTCACGCTTCATAAAGATCGCTTTTATCAGCGTAAAGACAATGGTATGGTAAAAGATGTGTTTCGTACGCGTCACATGCGCGATTTACATGGATCTATGGGTATTGGTCATGTGCGCTATCCAACTGCTGGAAGTGCTTCGAGCGCTGAAGCTCAGCCTTTCTATGTCAACTCTCCTTATGGTATCGTACTGGCGCACAATGGTAATTTGACCAATACGGATGTGCTCAGTCGTGAGTTATACAAAGAAGACTTACGCCATCTAAACACCAATTCGGATTCAGAAATTTTACTGAATGTCTTTGCCCATGAAATGATGGTTCAGGGCAAAGAGCAGGTGACTGAAGATCAAGTATTTGAAGCCATTGCTAAGGTTCATGAGCGTTGCCGTGGTGGTTATGCAGCTGTCGGTATGATTGCGGGTTTTGGCATGTTTGCTTTCCGCGATCCCTATGGCTTGCGTCCTGTTGTCTTCGGTGAGCGTACGCTAGCATCGGGCAAAAAAGATTACATTATCGCTTCTGAAACAGTGGCTGTTGATGTACTTGAATTCAAAGTCATTCGCGATTTAGCACCCGGTGAAGCCATCGTCATTACGGAAGATGGTCGTTTCTTCGCCAAACAATGCTCGTCTAAGCCAGTTTTAGCTCCCTGTATTTTTGAACATGTTTATTTGGCGCGTCCCGATTCGGTCATTGACGGTATTTCCGTTTATGAAGCGCGCTTGAATATGGGTGAAAAGTTAGCGGCAAAAATTTTGCGCGTTAATCCACATCACGATATTGATGTGGTGATTCCGATTCCAGACACCAGCCGTACTGCCGCGTTGCAAATGGCTCAACGTCTGGGCGTGCCTTATCGCGAAGGATTCATTAAGAATCGTTACATTGGTCGTACTTTTATTATGCCGGGTCAAACTCAGCGTAAGAAGTCAGTTCGCCAAAAACTCAACGCTATTGCGCGCGAGTTTGAAGGTAAACACGTATTATTGGTGGACGACTCTATTGTACGTGGAACGACCTCAGCACAGATCGTACAAATGGCACGTGATTCAGGTGCGCGTAAGGTTTCTTTTGCGTCAGCATCGCCAGCGGTACGTTACCCTTATGTCTACGGTATTGATATGCCAGCAGCGAGCGAATTGGTTGCTAATAATCGTACGGTGGAAGAAGTTTGCGCGGTTATTGGTGCTGACTGGTTAGTGTATCAAGATTTAGAAGACTTAGAAGTCGCGGTGCGTGAAGCGGGTCAAGGTCCGCAAGTATTTGATACCTCTTGCTTTAGTGGTATTTATGTAACAGGTGATGTCTCTGCTGAGTATTTAGCTGGTTTGGCACAACAGCGTGAAGATTCGGCCAAGAGCAAAGACATCGAACCCAGCGCTGTGGGGCTGCATAATGTCGATTAATGATCACGATTGGGATGACGCAACGCTGGCCATTCGTTACGGTTATCAGCGCACCGAACAGGGTGAGCATAGTGAGGCTATGTTTTTAACATCCAGTTTTGTCTATGACAGTGCTGAGCAGGCGGCGGAGCGTTTTTCTGGCAAAGTACCGGGTAATATTTACTCTCGCTTTACCAATCCGACTGTTGCTGCCTTTGAACGTCGTATTGCGGCGCTAGAGGGTGGTGAACGAGCCGTGGCGACAGGGTCGGGTATGGCTGCCATCTTAACCATGTGCTTGGGCTTATTGAACGCTGGCGATCATGTGGTTTGTTGGTTTGTTCGCGCAGTGTTTTTGGCGCAACGCAAATTCTGTTCGATAAGCACTTGAGTCGTTTTGGTATTCAAACGACTTTTGTTGACTTAGTTGATACGCAAGCATGGCAAGCAGCCGTTCAACCCAATACCAAGCTATTCTTTCTAGAAACTCCCTCTAACCCATTGATGGAAATTGGCGACATCCGTGCGCTAAGCCAGATAGCTAAAGCAACAGGTGCTTGGTTGGCGGTGGATAATTGTCTATTAACGCCGATTTTGCAGAAGCCCTTAGCCTTGGGTGCTGATATCGTCATTCACTCAGCTACCAAGTTTATCGATGGTCAAGGGCGTGCGTTGGGTGGAGCGATTATCGGTAATCATCAGCTACTCGAACCCATTTATGGTTTTGTGCGCACTGCCGGTCCTAGTATGAGTCCGTTCAATGCTTGGTTGTTCTTAAAGGGTATGGAAACCTTAGCAATTCGTATGAAAGCACATAGCGAACAAGCTTTATCGATAGCGCAGTGGTTGGTCAATCATCCGGCGGTAGAGTCGGTTTTCTACCCGGGACTGTTGCATCATCCGCAAGCTAAGCTGATTGCAGAGCAACAGCAAGCGGGTGGAGCTGTTTTATCTTTTAGAGTTAAGGGTGCTAGAGCTGAAGCATGGAAAGTGATTGATGCCGTACAGATTTTCTCTCGCTCTGCTAACTTGGGTGATGTGAAAAGCATTATTACGCATCCAGCGACGACGACACATGGACGGGTTGCAGAAGCCGATCGTTTGGCTGCCGGTATCACGGAAAACCTGATTCGCTTATCGGTGGGTTTAGAATCCTTAGAAGACCTGCGCGCTGATTTAGCGCGCGGACTGGATGCTTTGCTTTAACGTGGTAAACTGATTTTTGGCTGTTTTGCATTGGCGCGATAAAGTACAACGACTTTACCAATGCTTTGTACCTTTTCTGCGCCACTGGCAGTAAGTAGCTGTTCAATCATGGCTTGGCGTTGTTCGCGATCATCGTTGAGTAGTTTGACTTTAATCAACTCGTGCGTATCTAAGGTGAGCGAGAGCTCATTCAGTAGCGCATCGGTGACACCTGATGCGCCAACCCAAACCACGGGGCTTAGGTGATGGGCGTGAGAACGCAAAAATTTTTGTTGGGCGGTGGTCAACATGTCCACTAAATCCTTATTATCTAATTGAATACTTCTCTATTGTACAAGACTGGACAGCATGGCACGAACAAAATCTTCACAAAGCTGGTTAAAAGAGCATTTCTCAGACCCTTATTGGCTACAAGCGCAAAAAGAGGGTTATCGTTCGCGCGCCACTTATAAGCTCAAAGAATTGGATGAAAAAGAGCGTTTATTGAAGCCCGGTATGGTGGTTGCTGATTTAGGAGCGGCGCCGGGTGGTTGGAGTCAATGGGCTGCTAAAAAGGTAGGAGAGCAGGGATTAGTGGTTGGCTTAGACTTGCTGCCCATTGTCGATTTAGAAGGGTGTATTTTTCTTCAAGGCGATTTTCGTGAGGAAGCCGTTTTACAACAATTATTAGCAACTCTGGATCAACGTCCCGTTGATATTATTCTTTCAGATATGGCGCCAAATACGTCGGGGATTCCGGCTGTTGATGTACCAAGATCCATTTATTTATCGGAGCTAGCACTAGAGTTTGCTGGCTTAGTCTTGAAACCGGGTGGCGATTTACTTATAAAAGTATTTCAGGGTTCAGGTTTTGATGCCTTCTTAAAAGATGTCAGAAGTGTCTTTACTAAGGTACAATTAAAAAAACCTAAAGCATCACGAGACCGTAGCGTTGAAGTTTACGTCTTGGCTCGTGGTTATCGTGGCAAACAATCCTGATTATTTAGGAAGCATGGATGAGTGATTTTATGAAAAACCTGCTGGTGTGGATGATTATGGCGGCAGTGACGCTGACGCTGTTTAATCAATTTCAAGGTGAAGATTCATCGCGTGTGGGTAATCCACATCGCATTGATTACACCCAGTTTATTCAAGAAGTGAAAGCGGATCGTGTCAGTCGTGTCGATTTAGATGGGCGTACCATTCATGGCTTTTACACCAGTGGTGAGCACTTCATGACCTTTAATCCGGGTGATCCTGGCTTGGTGGGTGATTTGCTCAATCATAATGTGGTGATTACCGCTCCACCTCCCGAGAAGCAAGGCTTGCTGATGCAGATGTTTATCTCTTGGTTCCCGATGCTGTTACTCATCGCAGTGTGGATTTTCTTTATGCGTTCAGCTGGTGGTTTGGGTGGCAAAAACAGCCCTTTCTCCTTCGGTAAGAGCAAAGCGCGTATGCAGTCTGAAGATCAAGTCAAGGTAACCTTTGAAGATGTGGCGGGCGCAGATGAAGCGAAAGAAGAGGTGCATGAGGTGGTCGACTTCCTTCGTGATCCTGAAAAATATCGCAAATTAGGTGGCAGCATTCCACGTGGTATTTTGATGGTTGGGCCGCCCGGTACTGGTAAAACGCTGTTAGCGAAAGCCATTGCTGGTGAAGCGAAAGTGCCTTTCTTTACCATCTCTGGTTCAGATTTTGTCGAAATGTTTGTTGGTGTGGGTGCTTCACGTGTGCGTGACATGTTTGAGCAAGCCAAAGCGCATGCCCCCTGTATTATCTTTATCGACGAAATTGATGCGGTAGGTCGTTCACGTGGTGCCGGTATGGGTGGTGGTAACGACGAGCGCGAGCAAACACTCAACCAAATGCTGGTAGAAATGGACGGCTTTGAAGGCAATGAGGGTATTATCGTTATTGCTGCTACTAACCGTCCCGATGTGCTCGATCCGGCGTTGTTGCGTCCTGGTCGTTTTGACCGTCAAGTGACAGTTGGATTGCCTGATGTGCGCGGTCGCGAGCAGATTCTCAAAGTTCATATGCGTAAAGTACCTCTAGCAGAGGGTGTTAAGCCGGGTGCTATTGCACGCGGAACACCCGGATTTTCTGGCGCGGACTTGGCTAACCTCGTGAATGAAGCGGCGCTGTTTGCTGCTCGCGTAGGCAAAGAAAAAGTGACGCATGAAGACTTTGAAAAAGCGAAAGATAAAATCATCATGGGCGTAGAGCGCAAATCAATGGTCATGAAAGATGAAGAGAAGAAGCTAACCGCTTACCATGAGGCAGGACACGCGATTATTGGCTGGATCGTACCTGAGCATGATCCTGTTTATAAAGTGAGTATTATCCCACGTGGTCGTGCTCTCGGTGTCACCATGTATTTACCAGAGGAAGACCGTTACAGCTATTCTAAACGTCGTTTGGAAAGCCAACTCTCGAGTTTGTATGGCGGTCGCATTGCTGAAGAAATGATTTTTGGTGCTGATGCGGTGACAACAGGGGCGAGTAATGACATTGAGCGTGCGACTTCTTTAGCACGTAATATGGTTATGAAGTGGGGCATGTCTGATAAGTTAGGGCCTCAGCTTTATGAAGAAGAAGACAACAGCAATCCCTTCCTAGGTGGTGGTATGGCGCGTACTAAAGCCTTGTCGCCAGAAACGGGTAAGTTGATTGATGATGAAATTCACGCCTTAATTGATCGTAACTACAAGCGTGCCGAGCAAATCTTGCGCGACAACTTCGATAAGTTGCATATCATGGGCGAAGCTTTGATGAAGTATGAAACCATTGATGATGAGCAAGTGCGTCAAATTATGGAAGAGGGTCGTTTCCCTGATGCCCCTAAGGATTGGAATGAAGATGTTGATCAGCCGATGGATGCGCAGCCTCCAACAGCAGGTGAGGTGGTAATGGGTGCTGCTGTGGTGCAACCAATGGATGCATCAGCGACGAATGATGCTTTGCCTGAGTCTGGTTCGGTACCTAAGTGGAATTAATAGGCAATTATGCTGATTGATTTTCAAGCAAAACCTTATTGGGTGATGGGGGTGGTGAATATCACCCCCGATTCATTTTCAGATGGTGGTCAATTTTTACAGACAGAACTGGCTGTTGAACATGGTCTGAATTTAATTGCGCAAGGTGCAGATATATTAGATTTGGGTGCCGAGTCTACACGTCCCGGCGCATTGTCTGTTTCTGTAGATGAGGAATTAGCACGGCTATTACCGGTACTGACGATGTTGCGTCAGAAAACGGATATTCCTATTTCGATTGATACCAGTCAGCCAGCCGTCATGCAAGCTTGTTTAGCAGCGGGTGCCAGCATGATTAATGATGTACGCGCTTTGCAGGTGTCTAATGCGGCAGAAGTGCTTCAAGGTCATCCTTACGTTCCGGTTTGTTTGATGCATATGCAAGGCAGCCCCCAAACGATGCAGCAACAGCCTAGCTATCACTCAGTTGTTGATGAGGTAATCGCCTTTCTACAAACACGAGTTGAACAATTAAGCATTGAGCCTTCGCGCATTGTGCTAGATCCTGGTTTTGGTTTTGGCAAAACGCTAGAGCAAAATATCACCTTATTTAAAGCTATTCCACGGTTGGTTGATTTAGGTTATCCCGTGTTGATTGGTGTATCCCGTAAAACCATGATTGGTCAATTAACAGGACAGCAGCAACCACAGCATCGGCTAGTGGGTAGTGTGGCTGCTGCCGTCGAAGCGGTGCGTTTGGGGGCAAAAATTGTTAGAGTGCATGATGTGCGCGCTACAGTCGATGCGTTAGTCGTGACAAGAGCGCTGTCTCCCCACCCATTCATTTATTGTTGATAAGAAGGAAAAAAGAATGTCATCAAAAGCAAAAAAACGTTTTTTTGGTACGGACGGTATTCGTGGACGTGTCGGTTCTGAAGGCATGACGCCTGATATGGCACTTAAACTAGGCTGGGCAGCCGGTATGGTACTTAAACAAGTGAGCAACGCACCTGTGATTATTGGTAAGGACACGCGTATTTCAGGTTATATGTTTGAGTCAGCGCTAGAGGCGGGATTTGCTGCCGCAGGTGTTTCCGTTAAGTTGCTTGGACCTATGCCAACACCAGCAATTGCTTACATTGCCACCACTTTTGGCGCGGTAGCGGGTGTGGTGATTAGTGCCTCTCATAATCCCTACTATGATAATGGCATTAAGTTCTTTGATGGTAGCGGTCGTAAGCTTTCTGATGAGCTAGAGCTTGCTATTGAAGCTATGATGGATGAACCGATGGTCTGCGTGCCATCAAGTCTGTTAGGGAGGGTTTCTCGCATTAGCGACGTTGCTGGTCGTTATATTGAGTTTTGTAAAAGCACCATGGCACATGGTCATCGCTTGAATGGCCTTAAAATCGTCGTCGATTGTGCTAACGGAGCAACCTATCATGTCGCTCCACATGTCTTTTCCGAGCTGGGTGCGGAAGTGATTACCATTGGTAATGGACCTAATGGACTGAATATCAACGATGGATTTGGCGCCACTGATCCGGCTGCTTTACAGCGTTCGGTATTGCGTGAAAAAGCGGATCTAGGAGTGGCGCTTGATGGCGATGGTGATCGCCTAATTCTCGTCGATCATACGGGAGCGATTCTGGATGGTGATGATATTTTATTCATGATCATGAGCGGTCAAGATGAGCCTGTGAAGGGTATTGTGGGAACCGTGATGAGCAATATGGGTCTTGAAAACTATTGTCGAGAAAAAGGGATTGAGTTTCACCGTACGCCCGTTGGTGACCGCCACGTTATGGAAAAACTGGTATCCGAAGGTCTGAAATATGGCGCCGAGCCTTCAGGTCATATTCTGTGTTTGGATAAAATTCAAACGGGTGACGGCATTATTGCTGCGCTACAAGTGTTGAGTGTCATGGTGACGCGAAAAGTGGGTTTAAACGCGTTGAAACAGGGTTTTACGCGCTATCCACAAGAGTTGGTGAATGTTAAATTGGCGCGTAAATTGAAGTCAATTGATGATGCGCGTGTTTCAGAAGCGATTAGTGAAGCAGAAACTCAATTAGGTGAGCAGGGGCGTGTATTGATTCGTCTATCGGGTACCGAGCCACTGATTCGTATTATGGTTGAAGGTAAGGATGCCGTAATGGTTAAGCAGTTAGTGACCCGTTTGGAAGAGGTGGTTAAAGAAGTTTATGCTTAACGATTAATCTGTTAACCTGTTTATTTTTAAATTAAATTGTGAGGCGTTAACGACTTGGCGTTAACGCCTTTTGCTTGCAATTGATGCCTTTCGCTTGTACACTTGTCAGGTTTTATAGGGAGACGACTATGCGTCAAATGATGGTAGCCGGCAATTGGAAAATGCACGGCTCAGTAGCGTTTACACGCGATATGATTCAAACATTAACAGCAACAGTGACTGTTAATGAAGCAGTAACTCTGCTGGTATGTCCGCCTATGTTGTACTTAACACAAGCAATTCAAGCGGCATCGAATACTTCATTATCTGTTGGTGCGCAAAACTGTGCCCAAATACAAACAACCGGTGCTTACACAGGTGAGGTTTCTGCGACTATGTTGGCAGACGTCGGCTGTCAGTATGTCATTATTGGTCATTCTGAGCGTCGTGCGCTTTATGGCGAAACCGATGCGGTGGTAGCTGAAAAAACAAAAGTGGCCTTGGCTGCTGGTGTTAAACCGATTGTTTGTGTGGGTGAAACGCTAGCTGAGCGTGAAGCTGGTCAAGCAGAAACCATTATTGCGACGCAATTGGATGCAGTCAGTAAGGTGATTGGTGCTGCTGGCTGGGCGAATGCGGTTATCGCTTATGAACCAGTATGGGCTATTGGTACGGGTAAAACAGCCACACCTGAACAAGCGCAAGAAATTCATGCTTTCATTCGTCAATATTTGGCGAAATTAGATGCCCATATGGCAGATGCAATAACCATTCTTTATGGTGGCAGCGTGAAGCCAGATAATGCTGTGGCTATTTTCTCTCAGTCTGATGTTGACGGTGGTTTGATTGGTGGTGCGTCACTGAATAGTGATGATTTTGCCAAAATTTATGCAGCCGCTGTGGCTCACTAAGGAAAAAAATATGATGCAAGTAATTTTGGTCATTCATGTCTTGCTTTCGTTGTTGCTCATCGGTTTGGTGTTGATTCAACAAGGAAAAGGGGCTGATGCGGGTGCCAGTTTCGGTGGTGGATCATCGCAAAGTGTATTCGGTTCGAGAGGTTCTGCTTCATTTTTGTCACGATTAACTGCTATAATAGTCACTCTCTTCTTTGTGACAAGCCTAACACTGGCTTATTTGTCTACAAAGCAGTCTGAAGGCAACAGCGTGATAAGCACTCCTGATCGCGCCGTGATAACAGACAGCCCAGCGACGAATGGTGCAACGCAACCCGCGGATGTTCCGGTTCAACCTGGGAAATAACGAAAAAAACGCTTTTTTGCCGACGTGGTGGAATTGGTAGACACGCTACCTTGAGGTGGTAGTGGCGCAAGCTGTGCTGGTTCGAGTCCAGTCGTCGGTACCATATTTAGTTTGAATAAGCGCACAATATTCGGTGTTATTACGGAGGCATAAGAATGCTAGAAAATTATCTGCCTATTCTGGTTTTTATTCTGCTCGGTATCGGTTTCGGTATCGGTCCTATTGCTGCAGGTTGGCTATTGGCGCCAAATCGTCCTGACAGCGAAAAATTATCACCCTATGAGTGTGGTTTTGAGGCTTTTGAAGATGCACGTATGAAGTTCGATGTGCGTTTTTATCTGGTCGCTATTCTGTTTATTATTTTCGATTTAGAGATTGCATTTTTATTTCCTTGGGCTGTTGTGTTAGACACGATTGGTCTGGAAGGATTTATTGCGATGGCTATTTTTCTAGCTATCCTTGTGGTTGGTTTCATTTACGAATGGAAAAAAGGAGCCTTGGAATGGGAATAGAAGGCGTTCTTAAAGAAGGTTTCATTACCACATCGGCGGATAAGTTAATCAATTGGGCGCGCACTGGTTCTTTGTGGCCGATGACTTTTGGTTTGGCTTGTTGTGCGGTCGAGATGATGCATGCTGGCGCATCACGCTATGATCTAGACCGTTTTGGTATCATCTTTCGCCCCAGTCCGCGTCAGTCGGATGTGATGATTGTTGCTGGAACACTCGTTAATAAGATGGCACCTGCGCTGCGCAAGGTTTATGATCAGATGGCAGAACCTCGTTGGGTAATTTCGATGGGTTCTTGTGCGAATGGCGGTGGTTATTATCATTATTCCTACGCTGTGGTGCGTGGTTGTGATCGTATCGTGCCTGTGGATGTTTATGTGCCTGGATGTCCACCGACAGCTGAGGCTCTGCTGTACGGCATTATTCAGTTGCAGAACAAGATTAAACGTACTAACACGATTGCACGTTAAGTGATATGGCTAGGAAATAAAGTATGCGTTCGTTGACAGAATTATTAGTCCAGATTCAGCAGGCGTGGCCAGCGGTAGGTGGTAAGGTTTCAGAAGTCGAAGAATTGACAATTGATGTGCCAGCGAACGATTGGCATGCGATGGCATTGTATCTGAGAGATCAGCTTGGCTTCGAGCAACTCATTGATTTGTGTGGTGTTGACTATTCTGCTTATGGTCAAGTGAATTGGGCTACAGATACTGCGGTCAATGCGGGTTTTAGCCGTGGTGTGTTTGATTTTGAAATTCCAGTTAACTCGCAAGATTCAGCAGCGGAAAAACGTTTTGCGGTGGTAACCCATTTGCTTTCCGTTGAGTTTAACCAGCGTTTGCGTGTTAAAGTTTTCTGTGACGATGCGCAGTTTCCGATGGTCGATAGTGTTTGTGATGTCTGGGCGTCAGTGAATTGGTTTGAGCGTGAAGCGTTTGATCTCTATGGCATTGCCTTCAAAGGTCATCCCGATTTGCGTCGTTTACTAACGGATTATGGTTTTGTCGGACACCCATTACGTAAAGATTTTCCGTTAGAGGGTCACGTTGAAATGCGCTATGATCCAGCACAAAATCGTGTGATTTACGAGCCAGTCTCTATTGAAAATCGGGTGAATACACCAAGAGTGATTCGTCCAACTGATCGTTTGGGAGCCGAATAAGATGGCCGAAATTCGCAACTATACGCTTAACTTTGGACCACAACATCCCTCTGCGCATGGTGTGTTACGACTCGTACTGGAGTTGGATGGTGAAACTATCGTTCGTGCTGATCCACATATTGGTTTGCTGCACCGTGGTACAGAAAAGCTTGCTGAGTACAAACCTTACAATCAGTCGATAGGTTACATGGATCGTCTCGATTATGTGTCGATGATGGCCAACGAACATGCTTATGTCATGACCATTGAGAAACTCATGGGGCTGGAAGTACCAGAACGCGCACAATATATTCGTGT
The DNA here is from genome assembly GCA_002281095.1 of Thiotrichales bacterium 35-46-9. Taxonomy (GTDB): domain Bacteria; phylum Pseudomonadota; class Gammaproteobacteria; order Thiomicrospirales; family Thiomicrospiraceae. The sequence goes on from NCFI01000007.1 coordinate 20,747, forward strand.
CATGTTTGACGAAGTGACGCGTATCCTTAATCACTTGTTGTGGTTGGGTGCGCATGCACTGGACATCGGTGCGATGACCGTATTTTTATACGCTTTCCGTGAGCGTGAAGATTTGATGGACTGTTATGAAGCGGTTTCGGGTGCGCGTATGCATGCAACCTATTATCGTCCCGGTGGCGTCTATCGTGATTTGCCCGATAGCATGCCCAAGTATGAATATACACCTTTCCGTTCTAAAAAAGATGTTGACCGTTTAAATGAAACGCGTCACGGTTCCATGTTGGATTTCTTACAAGCCTTTACCGAACGCTTCCCAGCTTATGTTGATGAGTATGAAACGTTATTGACGGACAACCGTATCTGGAAACAACGCACGGTTGATATTGGTATTGTTTCGCCTGAGCGTGCTCTGCAACTTGGCTTTACGGGTCCTATGTTGCGTGGTTCGGGTATTGCGTGGGACTTACGTAAAACACAACCTTACGAAGTTTATGATCGCATGGATTTTGATATCCCTGTTGGTAAAACGGGTGATTCCTATGACCGTTATCTGGTTCGTGTTGCCGAAATGCGTGAGTCAAATAAGATTATCCGTCAGTGTATCGAATGGTTAAGAGCGAATCCAGGTCCAGTGATTACGGAAAATCTGAAAGTGGCTGCGCCTAAGCGCGAACACATGAAAGACAACATGGAAGCTTTGATTCACCACTTTAAACTCTTTACCGAGGGTTATTGTTTGCCGGAAGGCGAGGCCTACGCAGCAGTTGAGCATCCTAAAGGTGAATTGGGTGTGTATATGATTTCTGATGGTGCTAATAAACCTTATCGTTTAAAAATTCGTGCTCCAGGCTTTGCTCACTTGGCTGCTTTAGATGAAATGTCACGTGGTCACATGATTGCCGACGTGGTAACCATTATTGGAACTCAAGATATCGTATTCGGGGAGATTGACCGCTAATGTCTATAATTCAAGGACAAGTGAAAGCTGATATTGACCATTGGATCGCTCAATATCCAGAAGGACAACAGAAATCGGCGGTTATGCCAGGGTTGACTGTGATTCAGAAGGCTAACGGTGGCCATTTGACAGAAGCCTTGATGGATGAGTTGGCGGATTATTTAGATATTACGCCGATTGAAGTTTACGAAGTTGCTACTTTCTATTCGATGTATGAACATCAACCTGTCGGTAAGCATAAGATTTGCGTATGTACCAATATTTCTTGCATGCTACGCGGTTCGGACGAAGTTGTGGATCATTTGAAGAAGCGTCTTGGTGTGTCCGATTTTAATGAAATTTCTGCTGATGGTAAGTTCTCGATTAAGGAAGTGGAGTGCTTGGGTGCTTGTGTTGGCGCGCCCATGTTTCAAATTGGTGATCATTATCATGAACACCTTACCCCTGAAAAAATCGATGCTATTTTGGCAAGCTTGGAGTAACGGCAGATGATGAATGAAAATTGCTTTCGCACCTTGCATTTACCAGAGCCATGGACACTTAAAACCTATGTAGAAAACGGCGGTTACGAAGTTTGGAAAAAGGTTGTTTCTGGCGAGATTCCTCCAGAAGAAATTATCGACCAAGTTAAAATTTCGGCCTTACGTGGTCGTGGTGGTGCTGGTTTCCCAACAGGCCTTAAATGGAGCTTTATGAATCGTCGTGCTCCAGGGCCAAAATATCTGCTGTGTAATTCGGACGAAGGCGAACCAGGTACGTGTAAAGATCGAGACATCCTGCGTTACAATCCTCATCAACTCATTGAAGGCATGTGTATTGCGGCCTATGTGATTGGTGCGAGTCGTGGTTACAACTACATTCGTGGTGAGTTTGTTGAGCCGATTAATCGTTATTTAGGTGCGGTTTATGAGGCACGTGCTGCAGGCTTTTTAGGTAAGGATATTTTGGGCTCTGGTTTCGATTTTGATTTGTTTGTGCATTCGGGTGCAGGTGCTTATATTTGCGGTGAAGAGACGGCACTCATTGAATCTATCGAAGGTAAAAAGGGTATGCCGCGCTTTAAGCCGCCTTTCCCAGCTAGTTTTGGTTTGTATGGTCGTCCGACCACCATTAATAACACCGAGACGTTGGCCTCTATTCCCATGATCCTTGCTAAAGGGGGGCAGTGGTTTTTAGAGTTAGGTAAACCCAATAACGGTGGTACTAAGTTATTTTCGGTTTCGGGTCATGTCGAGAAACCAGGTAACCAAGAAGTTCGTATGGGTACACCATTCAAAACCTTGCTCGAAAACGCAGGTGGTATTTGGAAAGGTCGTCAGTTGAAAGCGGTCATCCCTGGTGGTTCTTCTACCCCTGTCTTGCCAGCAGAAAAAGCGCTGGCGATGGATATGGACTATGACAGTATTTCTAAAGCAGGCTCTTATTTAGGGGCTGGCTCCGTGATCATCATGGATGAAACAACGGATATGGTAAAAGTGTTGGAACGTCTCAGCTACTTTTATTATGAAGAGTCTTGCGGTCAATGTACGCCTTGTCGTGAGGGTACAGGTTGGATGCACCGCGTTGTGAAGCGTATTGCACAAGGAAAAGGGCGCCCTGAAGATTTAACCTTGTTACGTGATGTGGGTGGTCGTATTACGGGTAAGGTTATTTGTGGCTTGGGTGATGCAGCGGCTATCCCTGTGACGAGCTTTTTGAAACACTTCGGTCATGAGTTTGAACATTATGTTGAGCATGGCTGTAGTATTTATGACCGCATGTAACGTGTCCGTGATTAGACATGCACAAGTGATGGTATACACATGGTAAAGATTGAAATTAACGGTCAGGTCATCAAGGCCCGTGAAGGGTTGATGTTGATTGATGTAGCAGATGATGCGGGCATTAATATTCCGCGCTTCTGTTATCACAAAAAACTATCGGTAGCGGCAAATTGTCGTATGTGCTTGGTAGAAGTTGCAGGAGCGCCTAAGACGTTGCCCGCTTGCGCTACGCCAGTTACCGATGGTATGAAGGTGATGACCAAATCACCCAAAGCCTTGGCAGCACAGAAAGCGGTGATGGAGTTTTTACTCATTAATCACCCTTTAGATTGTCCGATTTGTGACCAAGGTGGTGAGTGCGAGTTACAAGACGTGTCTATGCTCTACGGACAGGATATTAGTCGCTTCAATGAAGGCAAGCGTATTCTTGGCGATAAGGATATTGGACCTTTAGTGCAAACGGATATGACACGCTGTATTCACTGTACGCGTTGTGTGCGTTTCGGTAAGGAAGTGGCCGGTATCATGGAGCTGGGGGCGACAGGACGTGGTGAGCACATGGAAATCGGTACCTATGTTGCCAAAGCCATGGTATCGGAACTTTCGGGCAATGTCATTGATCTCTGCCCAGTGGGTGCCTTGACTTCAAAACCTTATCGTTATACTGCTCGCGCTTGGGAATTACAAGCGACACCTTCGATTGCAATTCATGATGGATTGGGTTCTCACACTTATATTCATCATAAACAAGGACAGATTAAGCGTGTTGTGCCGCGTGAAAATGAAGCCATTAATGAAACCTGGTTGTCTGACCGTGATCGTTTCTCATACACTAGCTTAAGTCATAATCGCTTGACCCAGCCGATGCGTAAGGTCGATGGCGAGTGGAAGATTGTTGACTGGGAAACAGCCCTAACGGAAGTGGCTGCCTTGTTATCAGGTCAGTTAGCACATAATACGAATAGTGTCGGTGCGTTAGTTAGCCCAACAGCGAGCGTTGAAGAGTTGTATTTGTTACAACAGTTGTTATCGGCGAAAGGTTGCCATAATGTTGATCATCGCTTACATCAGCAAGACTTTGCTGCTGATGCGGCTGGTGTCATGCCTTATCTGGCCATGCCGATTGAACAAGTAGAGAAAGTAAAAGCCGCTTTGTTGATCGGCTCTAATCTGCGTCATGAGCAGCCCTTGCTTAATCAGCGTTTGCGCAAAGCTACTCAAATGCGTGCAAAAGTCATGGCGATTAACCCTGTCGATTTCGATTTGAGCTACCGATTATCGGTTAAAGCAACGGTTTCAGTGTCAGATATGGTGACGACATTAGCGAGTCTTGCTAAGGCGTTGAGTGCTAATCAATCGTTAAGTAACCGTGAGTCGTCATTACTGGAAGGTGTTGTTGTTACTGACATCACACAAAAAATGGCCGATCAGTTGTCGGTTGAAGGGGATAAGCTCATTATTCTCGGTCAGTTGGCGCAGAGTCATGTTTCTTTTACACGTTTATTACAATTAGCGAGCCTTGTGGCGCGTTTGTCCGGTGCACAATTATCTTGGTTGCCTGAGTCGGGTAACAGTCTTGGTGCTGCTTTGGTTGGTGCGCAGCCTAAACAGTCAGGAATGAATGCAGCAGAGATGCTACGCAAGGGTATGGATAACTGGTTGTTGTGGAATGTCGATCCAACAGCAGACTGTCTGCTTCCTGAAGCAACTCAGTTAACTGGTCGTGTTGTTGCGGTGTCAGCGTTTGATACACCAGGTTTACGTGCTGTTTCGGATTGGTTGCTGCCGATTGCCGCTTTTGGTGAAGCAGCAGGGTCTTACGTCAATGCGAATGGCTTGTGGCAGTTTGCACCTGTTGCCTTAACAGCTGTCGGTGATGCCAAACCGGGTTGGAAAGTGCTACGTGTGCTAGGCAACATGATGAATGTGTCTGGATTTGATTATGTATCCTTAGATCAAGTTACAGAAGCAGCTAAAGCAATGGCTATTTTAGCGAAGGTCGTTGATCATGATGCCTTAATGAACTTAACGAGTCAGCTAGATAGCGCGAGTGGATTTGCACGCGTTGCCGAGTTGCCTATGTATGCTAACGATATTTATGTACGTCATGCTCAACCTTTGCAGGCACATCAACATGCTGGTCAGGCGGTGCTTCGTATGAATCCGCAAGAAGTTACTGATGCGGTTGTACGCGTTCAGGACGTCAACGGAAATTTGCTAGAGCTGAATGTGGTTGCTGATGCGCGTGTTGCTGCGGGTAATATTGTGGCACCAATGAGTTTGTTGGCAAGTTTGCCAGCTGACTTTTTGAGTTTGGCAGCTTAGGAGTCAATGAATGTTTGAAAGTTTACAACTCTTTTTGGCTCAGTGGGTTCCGGACGGTATGGCGACGGTGCTGGTCATTTTGGTACAAGCCGCTATGGTGATTGTTCCTTTGTTGCTGGCTGTGGCCTACTTAACCTATGCTGAGCGTAAAGTTATTGGTTACATGCAGATCCGTTTAGGACCAAATCGTGTTGGTCCGGGTGGTTGGTTGCAGCCGATTGCCGATGCGCTTAAATTGTTGATGAAAGAAGTGATTATTCCTTCTAAGTCTAACGTTTATCTTTTTGTTATTGCGCCTGTTTTAGCCATTGCGCCTGCTATTGCGGTATGGGCGGTAGTGCCTTTTGCCGATGGTGTTGTGGTCGCTGATATTAATGCCGGTTTACTCTACATTTTAGCCATTTCATCTATTGGTGTTTATGGTGTGGTGGTTGCCGGTTGGGCATCTAACTCTAAGTATGCGTTTTTGGGTGCCTTGCGTTCGTCGGCACAAAAAGTTTCTTATGAAATCGCCATGGGGTTCGCACTGGTCACTGTTATCATGACCGCCGGCAGTATGAACTTAACGGAGATTGTCAACGGACAACAGGGTGGGATTCTTTCTTGGTATTGGATTCCGTTATTACCGATGTTTGTTGTCTACTTCATCGCCGGAGTGGCAGAAACGAACCGTGCACCTTTTGACGTTGCCGAGGGCGAATCTGAAATTGTTGCTGGTTTCCACGTTGATTATTCGGGTATGACCTTTGCAGTTTTCTTCTTGGCTGAATATGCCATGATGATTCTGATTTCTTTCCTCACCGCCATTATGTTTATGGGAGGATGGTTATCTCCGTTTGAGGGGATTCCTGGACTTGAGACAGTGTTTAGTTTTGTGCCTGCCTTCGTTTGGATAGCATTAAAAGTTTCTTTCCTGTTATTTGTCTTTTTATGGTTCCGTGCCACTTTCCCGCGTTACCGTTATGACCAGATTATGCGTCTAGGCTGGAAGATTTTCATTCCGTTAACCATTTTGTGGGTATTTGTGGTGGGTGTTATGGCTTACTTTAAAGTTGCTCCTTGGTTTGTTCATGGAGGTGTTGCATGATCGCGGCATTAAAGCGTCAGCTAAAAACGTGGACACTGTGGGAGTTATTCCAAGGTTTAGCAATTACCGGTAAGTATCTGTTTAAAAGCAAGATTACGGTATTGTATCCTGAAGAAAAAACACCTATGTCGCCGCGTTTTCGTGGTAAACATGCTCTGCGCCGTTATGCTAATGGTGAAGAACGTTGTATTGCGTGTAAATTGTGTGAAGCCGTTTGTCCTGCTAATGCCATTACGATTGAATCAGAAGCACGCGATGATGGCTCTCGTAGAACGACTGTGTACGATATTGATCTATTTAAGTGCATTTACTGTGGTTTTTGTGAAGAAGCCTGTCCGGTTGATGCGATTGTTGAAACGCGCGTGTTTGAATATGCCTTCGAGCCGGGTGAAATTCATGTTATGAATAAAGACATGTTATTAGCTCATGGTGACAAGATGGAAGCACAAATTGCAGCGGATCGCGCTGCAGATGCTAAGTACCGATAAGTGGGAATGACATCATGGGTGTAGAAAAGTTTTTGTTTTATGTGTTTGCGTTAACCGCAGTGTTCGCTTCTTTAGGAGTGATTAGCTCACGCAATCCTGTAAGAGCAGCGCTCTTCCTTGTCTTGGCGTTCGTTGCTACCGCAGGCGTCTGGTTGTTGTTGCAAGCAGAGTTTTTGGGTATTGTGCTCATTCTCGTT
>NCFI01000007.1:27604-61287 GCA_002281095.1 Thiotrichales bacterium 35-46-9
ATGGTACTCTTTCTGTTCGTCATTATGATGTTGGATATTAATTTAACGCCATTAAAAGAAGGGTTTGCCCGTTATTTACCGATTGGTATTGTGGTGGCCTTAGTGGTGTTGGCTGAGATGGCGATGGTGTTGAATCCTACCTTCTTCGGCTTAGACAATTTCCCATCTCCGGTGGCGCTTTCAGCGACAGACAGTAATACCAAAATGTTGGGTCAATTGTTGTTCACTGAGTACTTGTTTGCGTTTGAATTGGCTGCCGTGCTGTTGTTGCTTTCTATCGTTGCTGCCATTGTGTTGACCTTACGTCGTCGCCACCAAAGTGAAGCCTTGTATCAAGATGTGGGCGCTCAGGTGCGCGTGCAAGCCAGCGATCGTCTGACGATGGTCAAAATGGCTCCAACCGTCAAATCTAACGCGCCTGAACAGGGAGCTGAGTAATGAGTGAAATGATTCAATTGTCGGACGTGCTGCTTTTCGGTGCCGTGTTGTTTGTATTAAGTTTGGCAGGTATCTTCCTGAATCGTAAAAACTTAATCATTATTTTGATGAGCATTGAGTTGATGTTGTTGGCGGTTAATACGAACTTGGTTGCTTTTTCGAGCTTTCAAGGCAATATGCATGGTCAAGTGTTTGTATTTTTTATTTTAACCGTTGCGGCGGCTGAAGCGGCTATTGGTTTGGCATTGTTGGTGTTGTTATTCCGTAATAAGCACAGTATTAATGTTGATGATTTAAGTGAAATGAAGGGATAAAACGGATGTCAATGCATGCTATTTTTCTCACCATTTTATTGTCGCCGTTAGTAGGTGCGATAGGTGCAGGTGTTTTTGGTCGTTGGCTGGGTCGCACAGGTTCTCATCGTATCACTATCGCGTCGGTAGCGGTTTCGGCTGCTCTGTCAGCTTACGTTTTTTATCTTTACGTGTTTGCTGGTGCTGAGTCATACAACGCCACTATTTACACGTGGATGATCTCGGATGGTATTCGCTTTGAAGCAGGCTTCCTAGTTGATCGTCTAACAGCAACCATGATGTTGGTGGTGACTTTTGTTTCCTTGATGGTACATATTAACACCATCGGTTACATGGAGCATGAAGAAGGTTATGAACGCTTTTTTAGCTACATCTCTCTTTTCACTTTTTCCATGTTGTCATTGGTTATGGCAAACAACTTCTTGCAATTATTCTTTGGTTGGGAAGCGGTTGGTTTAGTATCCTATTTATTGATTGGTTTCTACTTCAAACGTGAGTCTGCGAATCAGGCCAGTTTAAAAGCCTTTTTGGTTAACCGTGTGGGTGACTTTGGCTTTTTATTGGGTATTGCCCTAGTGGTTGGCTATTTCGGCACCTTGGATTATGCTGAGTTTTTTGATGGCTTAGCAGCTCATGCAGGCACGAGTGTCATGTTCGGCGATACGGCTATTCATATGTTGACGCTGATGACGATGTTACTATTTGTCGGTGCCATGGGTAAGTCGGCACAAATGCCGTTGCACGTTTGGTTGCCTGAGTCGATGGAAGGTCCGACGCCGATTTCTGCCTTAATCCATGCGGCAACCATGGTGACTGCCGGTATCTTTATGGTGGCTCGTTTATCTCCTGCCTATGAGTTGGCAGAGGGTACCTTGACCTTTATTCTGTTAACCGGTGCTTTCACTGCCTTATTAATGGGGTTGCTGGGTATTGTGCAGACAGACATTAAGCGCGTGGTAGCTTACTCAACATTATCACAGTTAGGTTATATGGTGGCTGCTTTGGGTGTTTCTGCTTATGCAGCGGGTATGTTCCATGTTCTGACACATGCTTTCTTTAAAGCGTTGTTATTCTTGGCAGCTGGTTCGGTCATTATTGCCATGCATCATGACCAAGATATTCGCAATATGGGTGGGTTGGCGAAGAAAATGCCGATTACTTATGCGGCGCTGTTGATTGGTTCGTTAGCATTAATTGGCTTCCCGGGTTTTTCAGGCTTCTATTCAAAAGATGGCATTTTAATGGCGATCTCAGAGGCGGACTCTGTTGCTGCACAGCTTGCTTTTGTTATGTTGTTGGTAGGCGTTTTTGTCACAGCTTTCTATAGTTTCCGTATGTTCTTTATTGTTTTCCACGGTAAAGAAAGTGACTATGTGCGCACGCACGATATTCATGAGTCGCCTTGGGTAGTCACCTTGCCATTAATTGCCTTGGCGATTCCAGCCGTGTTCTTTGGCGGACTGTTTGTCGAACCGATCTTATTTGGTGATATGTTCGCTGATGCCATTACGGTTGCACCAGAACATAATGTCTTAGCTAAGGTTGCTGAACACGGCACTTCTGCACTGGATATGTTGTTACATGGTCTGATGGCCTTGCCGACTTGGCTAGCTTTGGCTGGTGTTGCTTTAGCTTGGTTCCTCTACATTAAACGCCCTGAATTGGCACCCGTGTTAGCCCAGCGTTTTGCGGGGGTACATGCTACCTTGCGTCATGCCTATGGCTTTGATCGTTTCAATGACATCGTCTTTGTTCAGGGTACGCGTCGTATCGGTGAATTCTGTTCTCGTGTAACCGATAGCAAAATGATCGACGGGTGGGTTGTTAATGGAACGGCTAACGCCATTGCTTTCCTAGCTGCGAAAGGTCGTTATGCTCAGACGGGCTATTTGTATCACTACGCTTTTGTCATGATTTTTAGCCTGATGGGGCTATTAGCATGGGCATTATGGTAATCACCAGTAGCATTAATAAGGACGAATAAGGATGACACAATTTCCACTACTGAGTGCATTGATTTGGTTGCCGATTTTATCGGGCCTACTGGTACTGATGATGCGACACCAACCTAACCTAGCCAAGCAGTTTGCGCTTTGGTCTTCGGTGCTGGTATTTATTTTGTCATTAGGCCTGTACACAGGGTTTGACAATACAACAGCTCAAATGCAGTTTGTTGAGCAGGCGAGTTGGATTTCAGCTTTTAATATTCAATACTTCTTGGGTGTTGATGGTCTGTCAATGCCATTGATTATTTTAACCACCTTCACCACAGTACTGGCTGTTTGGTCAGCATTTGACTGTATTAAGGAGCGTGTCGAGCAATACATGGCAGCCTTCTTAATGATGAACGGCATCATGATTGGCGTGTTTTCTGCTTTGGATGCGATTCTTTTCTATGTATTCTGGGAAGTGTTGCTCATCCCCATGTTCTTGGTTATTGGTCAATGGGGTGGTCAACGCCGTGTTTATGCGACAATTAAGTTCTTCCTTTACACCTTTTTTGGTTCAGTATTCATGTTGATTGCCTTTCTGTATATGTACAGTCAGATCGGTAGTTTCTCATTACTTGATTTCCAAGCTATGCCATTAGGGTTTACGGCACAGATTTTAATTTTCTTGGCTTTCTTGATTGCTTTTGCCGTCAAAATCCCAATGTTCCCGGTGCATACTTGGTTACCTGATGCACACGTTGAAGCACCGACCGCGGGTTCTGTGGTACTGGCAGCGATTATGCTCAAAATGGGTGGTTATGGTTTTGTTCGTTTCTCGTTACCCATGACGCCAGATGCGGCCAATGAATTGGATTGGTTGGTCATCAGCCTGTCGATTATCGCCATTGTTTATATCTCGGTGATTGCCATGGTGCAGAAAGATATGAAGAAACTGGTTGCTTATTCATCTATTGCACACATGGGCTTTGTCACACTGGGGATGTTCTTGCTGTATGGTATTCTGCGTAATACAGGCGAAGTGCAGGGTGCAATCCTAGGTCTTGAAGGTGCGATGATTCAAATGATTTCGCACGGTTTGATCTCTGCTGCCATGTTCCTAGCGATTGGTGTGATGTACGATCGTATGCATACGCGTGATATTTCTGCTTATGGCGGTGTGGTCAATACCATGCCAGTGTTTGCTGTGTTTGTGTTGTTGTTTGCCATGGCTAATGCGGGTTTACCAGGAACCTCTGGGTTTGTCGGTGAATTTATGGTTATTTTGGCGGCCTTCAAATCCAACTTCTGGATCGCTTTAGCAGCGGCTACGACACTGATTTTGGGTGCGGCTTATACACTCTGGATGGTCAAGCGCGTTATTTTTGGCGATGTTGTGAACCATCATGTTGCTGAATTATCTGATTTGAATCGTCGAGAGTTTGCCATTATGTCCATTTTGGCAGTTGTGGTTGTCGCTTTAGGGTTTTACCCAGCACCCGTGATGGATATTATGCACGCTTCTGTTGCTCATTTAGTTGAGCAAGCGATGACTTCTAAGTTGCCTTAATGTGAGCGGATTACAAACGATGGATATGATGTTACAAGTTTTAGCCCCTGAATTGCTGATCCTAATTGCTGCCATGACGTTATTGGTTGGTGATACTTTTTGGGGTCATCGTCACAAGGCACTCACTTTCCAGTTAACCTTGGCGAGTATTGTCGTAACGGCATTGGTTATTTTGGCGAGCTTTTCGACCACTTCAGTGCAGTTATTTAATGGTGCTTTTATTCGTGATGGCGTCGCTGATGTACTGAAGCTGTCAATGCTGTTCATGACTTTTTTTGCCTTTCTATTCGCACGTGATTATCTGGTTCAACGTAATATTGAACGAGGTGAATATTATGTGTTGGGTCTGCTAAGCTTATTAGGGATGATGGTGCTTGCCTCATCTTATGATATGGTCACACTATTTATGGGCTTAGAAATCATGTCGTTAGCGCTTTACGCCATGATTGCCATGCAAAAAGATTCTGGTTTTGCCATTGAATCTGCAATGAAGTATTTTGTGCTGGGTGCGATGGCCACGGGTTTACTGCTTTATGGTATGACCTTAGTTTATGGCAATGTGGGTTCGTTACAGTTTGCGACGATTTACCAAACTTTGGCGACGACAGAACAGTCATTAGTATTAAGTTTAGGTTTAGTGTTTATCTTAGTGGGGCTGGCGTTCAAGTTTGGTGCGGCACCTTTCCACAATTGGGTTCCTGATGTTTATCATGGTTCGCCAACCGGTATTACTTTATTCCTTTCGGCTGCTCCTAAAATTGCTGCCTTTGCCTTAATGTTCCGTTTGCTCATTGAAGGATTAGAGGCTGCATTGATGCAGTGGCAGAGTATTTTAATTATTCTGGCTGTTTTGTCGTTAGTGGTCGGTAATGTGATTGCCATTGCGCAAACGAACCTCAAACGTATGCTTGCCTACTCTACCATTTCGCACATGGGCTTTATTATATTAGGCTTCTTGACAGGTAACGTCGGCGGTTATGCTGCGGCTATGTATTATGTCGTGATTTACGCTTTAATGAGTTTAGGTGGCTTTGCGGTTATACTTGCCTTGTCTCGTAAAGGTTTCGAAGCGGATAATATTGTGGATTTGGCCGGATTGGGTAAACGTAATCCGGTATTAGCGCTCGTTATGCTGGTTATTTTGCTCTCTATGGCTGGTATTCCACCATTTGTTGGTTTTTATGCCAAATTGGTGGTATTAACCGAAGTGGTTGAAGCTGGTTTGACTTGGTTGGCTGTGTTTGCCGTGGTTATGTCGGTTGTTGGTGCTTACTACTATCTTCGTGTGATCAAGGTGATGTATTTTGATCAACCAGCTGCGCAAAACGCTCATGATGCCGACTTTGCTAATGCATCTTTGCGCTATGGGCTCATTCTGGTAGCGACATTAGTGTTGATGTTGGGTATCTTACCGGATGGATTATTGACGCTGTTCAATGATGTGATGATGTATTAAAAGGACAGAATGATGCAACAAGAACTCATTTGGGGATATTTACTACTGTGCTTGTTGCTAGCAACCTTGCCGTGGGTGACGAATCGGTTGTTTTTGGCGATCAAGTTAACGCGTAAGTCGTTTGTTATTCGTTCTCTAGAGTGGGCCGTTTATGCGTTCATTGCCTTAATGGCGGGGTGGGGGCTTGAGTATCAGTTAACGGGTAGCATTCAATCTCAGGATTGGGAGTTTTATGTGTCTACCTTGTTTATGTTTATGATTATGTCGTTTCCAGGGCTCATTTATTTAATGAAGCAGGGTAAAACAGTGAATCCCGCTTAATGGTATGAGTTGATTGAGTGATGAGCCGAGGCAGACACCTCGGCTTTTTTTGTTATGCTAGCAGGTGATACTTGAATGGCTAGGATTGGTTTGATGGGTGGTACTTTTGACCCGATTCATTTCGGGCATTTGCGTTCAGCTTGGGAAGTGTCACAACAACTGGGGCTGAACGAAATGCATTTTATTCCCAGTGCGATACCCGTCCATCGACCTCAGCCCGTGGCCAGTGCGGAACAGCGTTTGGCGATGGTTAAGGCGGCGATTGAACCTATATCGGGTTGGCAGGTCAATGATTGCGAGTTGAGGCGAGAAAGACCTTCTTATACCGTAGATACCTTGTTGGAGTTGCGCGCCACCTTGGGTGATGAACATGAGTTCTGGTTTTTAATGGGTAGTGATGCCTTTGAAGGATTGCTCAGTTGGCATCGTTGGCAAGAGCTGTTATCACTAACGAATATAGCGGTCATGGTCAGAGCGGGATCTCATCCGCGTTGTTGTGCTGAACTCAATGAGATGTTAAATCGTCCGACGAATGAGTCAGTAGGATTCGGTCAAGTGAAATTGGTTGAAGTCACGGCATTAGCCATTTCAGCAACCCAAATTCGAGCGGAGTTGGCATCTAATCAACTTCCGCATTTTTTAGTGAGTGAGTCGGTGTTAGAATACATTCAGCATCAACGTATGTATGGTTACAAAGGATAAATTGGTATGCAGTCAGAAGCATTAGTTGCGTTAGTGGTTAAGGAATTAGATGATAATAAAGCGAAAGCGATTACACAGTTAGATGTACGCGGATTAAGCAATGTCACTGATTTCATGGTAGTGGCGACTGCAACTTCCAGTCGTCATGGTAAAGCCTTAGCGGATAAGGTTTGGGAAGCATCCAAAGAGGCAGGTAACATTCCCGTTGGTATGGAAGGCGAGTTGGTAGGTGATTGGGTGCTGCTTGATTTAGGTGATGTGGTTGTTCATATTATGCTGGAAGAAGTCCGCGCGTTGTATCAGCTAGAAAAACTATGGAATATGCGCCCAAGCAACTAAGGAAGATCTGAATAATGCACTTCGTTTTTTATTCAGACTTCCTATGCTTGTTTTTCGGTTGGTGGAAGGGATTAAGTCAATGGGTTACAGTTAGTTGTGGTGCAATCCTTCCCCCACACTTTAGTGCTGCGGAGCAGAAGCCCCATCCCTTTGCATCTTTCAGAGCTTTTCTAGGTTGAGCAGTCGCCATGAACTTAAAGTTGATTTGTGTCGGTCAAAAGATGCCTGCGTGGATTAGCGCTGGCTTTCAAGAGTATGCGGTGCGTTTGACGGGTCAATGTCGCTTGCAGCTGATTGAATTGGCACCGGCAAAGCGTACCAAGAGTGGTGTGGCAGCTAAGTACATGGAAGAAGAAGCGCAGCGAATCGAGTCGGCCTTATCGGGTAATCCATTACGTATTGTGTTAGATGAGCATGGTGCTGTGGTGGATACGAAAGCGGTTGCTAAACGCATGGAACAGTGGTTGCCATCGGGGCGTGATGTTGCTTTCATTGTCGGTGGTCCTGATGGGCTTGCACCAAGTATTAAGCAGAGTGCTGATTGGTGTTGGTCGTTGACCCCGTTGACCTTGCCGCATCCCTTGGTAAGGGTCATGTTAGCTGAGCAACTCTATCGAGCCTGGTCATTGATGAACCATCATCCTTATCACCGAGAGTAAAGGCGCTTTTATGCTTTATTTGGCTTCTGCTTCTCCCAGACGTAGCGAATTATTAACCCAACTGGGTATAACTTACCAAGTGGTGGTTACCGATGTTCCAGAGATTAGAGCTGCAGATGAAACAGCACTGGCTTATGGTTATCGAGTGAGTTTGGCTAAAGCAGAAGCGGCATCAAAAGGCTTGCCTGAATCTGCTTGGGTTTTGTCGGCAGATACTGAGGTGATTGTTATGGATGATGAAACCTTAGGCAAGCCTAAAGATAAAGCCCATTTTATGCACATGATGCGTCGTTTATCGGGTCAGACTCATGCCGTACAAACGGTGATTTGCCTTAAACATAGGCATCATTGTTGGCAAAATCATCAGTTGAGTTTAATCACGTTTCGTTCACTTGGCGATCAGGAGCTAGAAGCTTATTGGTTGTCTGGTGAGCCAGAAGGCAAGGCGGGTGGTTACGCCATTCAGGGTAGAGCGCAAGCTTGGATCAGTCAATTTCAAGGGAGTTATTCTGGCGTGATGGGATTGCCTTTGTATGAAACCGAACAACTATTAACCTTGGCAGGTTATTCAGCATGAGTGCGATGAGTGTTGCTACCGAAGAGAAAGTGATTGTTAACGTTACGCCGCGAGAAACACGTGTTGCCTGGATAGAAAATGGCGTATTGCAAGAAGTTTGGGTTGAGCGGGTTAGTAAGCGTGGCTTAGTGGGTAATTTGTACCGGGGTCGTGTCGTGCGCGTCTTGCCTGGCATGCAAGCGGCATTTGTTGATGTTGGACTTGATAAAGCCACTTTTTTGCACGTTTCCGATGTCTGTACCAAGCCACTAATTTTTGCTGACGACACGCCTGTCGATACCGATGATATTACGCGTTTATTGCGTGAGGGCCAAGAAATTTTGGTGCAAGTTATTAAAGACCCCTTAGGCTCTAAGGGCGCGCGAGTTTCTATGAACATTACTTTGCCCTCTCATCTGTTGGTGCATTTGCCTAGAGAGCAGACGACGGGGGTTAGTCAACGCATTGAATCGCAGGAAGAGCGTGAACGATTAAGATCGATTGTGGAAACTAGCCCAGAACGCGCGCAAATGAGCGGTGGTTTTATTGTTAGGACGGTTGCAGAAGGTGTAGAAGCACAAGAACTCCTTGATAATATGCGCTTTTTGCATAAATTGTGGCAACATATTGAAGCGAAAATGTCAGCAGCAACAGGGCCGACACTGATTCATGAAGATTTGCCCTTGTTTTTACGCGTCATTCGAGATGTACCACAAGAGCGCATTGAATCTCTGCGAGTGGATTCTCGAGAGACTTTTGTGCGTATGCAGCAGTTTGCACAAACCTATGTTCCCGAGTTAACGGAGCGTATTGAACTCTATCAGGGCGAGCGTCCCATTTTTGATTTGTATTCTGTTGAAGATGAAATTCAGAAAGCCTTAGAGCGTAAAGTGCCTTTGAAGTCGGGTGGCTACTTAATTATTGATCAAACCGAAGCCATGACGACCATTGACGTGAACACGGGTGCGTTTGTTGGTAATCGTAATTTAGAAGAGACCATCTACAAAACCAATCTGGAGGCGGCACAAGCCATTGCCCGCCAACTTAGATTGCGTAATTTGGGCGGTATTATTATTATCGATTTTATCGATATGGCTGTTGAGCTGCATCGTCAGCAGGTTTTGCAAGCTTTAGATCGTGCTCTAGCTAAAGATCGTACACGTAGTACGGCTAGCCAATTAACCAGCTTGGGATTGGTCGAAATGACGCGTAAGCGCACACGTGAGAGTCTGGTGCGCACGTTATGCGAACCCTGTCCAGTCTGTCATGGCCGTGGTGTGGTTAAATCAATTGAAACCTTGGTCTATGAAGTATTTCGTGAAGTGACGCGTATGGCGCGTCAATATGATGCCGATAAATTGCTGGTGATTGCCAGTGAACCTTTGGTCGAGCGTATGTTGGAAGATGAGTCATCCAGTATTGCTGAATTGGAGTCTTTCTTGGATAAAAGTATTTCTTTCCAGATAGATAATCATTATTTCCAAGAACAATTTGATGTGGTTATGCTGTAAATGCCTCGTTGGCTCGGTTTATTATTGATATGGAAGGGGCATTTGCTGCTCTGGTCAGCGGCTCTAGTGGCAGTCGCTTGGGTTGCATTAGTCTTGTTTTTACAATTACTCGCATCGCGGCCTGAAACATTGCAAACTTTGGCTAGCTGGGCTGATGCTCGCCTGGAAATGAAGCAGTTTAGCTCGGAAGCCCGTCCATTATCTTCATCAGTCAGTATTCGAGTAGAGGGGCTGACTCTAGCTTGGCAAGGTGGCCAGCTAGAAGTGCCATCATTGAGTGCTGATGTGCATTTATGGAATTTGTTATGGCCTGACTTGGCCGTGGGCAAGCAGATGCGTGCAGAGTCTCCTGTACTAACCTTATCCGCTTTGGATGCAGGTGTTGGTGGTAATCCCTTGGCTTCTCCTTGGTTGCGTTTGTGGGAAGATACGCTGATTAGTCAAGCCAAAGTAGTATGGCAGGCTGATGAGGCTTGGACGCTACAAAATATCGATATGCGTATGAATATGCATGAAAACTGGTCGGTTCATATGGTGGCTAATCTTTATTATCCAAACTTTCCAATGATTCCGATTAGTGCTGATGCCAATATTCGACATCGATTTGGATTTAATCCCAGTGTGCATTTTTCTGCTCGTGCCTTACCAGAGGGGCTTCATTTATTTGGTCAATCAGGCGATGTTCAGTTTCGCTTGCAAGGAGATTGGACCAGAGAACAATTATCTTCGATTTTGTTGGTTGAAGTTCGAGATACAGAGGCATGGACACAAGATGTTTCTCACCAATTAGTTGGTCGCGTGGTGAGTGATGACTTGCGCACTTGGGATATCACGATTGAGCGATTGGTATTGGCGGAGCAGAGTATTGAGTTACCTGTTTGGCCTCGTTTGAGTTTGCATCCTCAAACAGGAGCCTTGCTGACATTAAATAAGATACGACTTTCTGACTCGGATCAGTGGTTAGCTTTATTGCCCCAAGAATGGCAAGCCTGGTGGCTGCGTTGGAAGCCTCAGCTTTGGCTTAACCAACTCAGTTTACATTGGCGCGCTGACGGTCAGCTGGACGATATTCGAGGCGCGATTGATCAGCTGAGTTGGCAATCAAATGAAGCAGTTCCCGGTATGACCTTCCGTCAACTCACTTTTGATTATGCGCCTGAACAAAAACGCTTAGCGATTGTGCCACAAGGGGATAGCGATATTCGCTGGCATCAGCAAAATGGTGAGTTACTCAAAGTAGAAGCAGATCCCTTAGTGTTGCAAGTCGATCCAGCTAATGTTTTTGCTCGTTGGTCTTTACCCACCTGGCGTGTGAATATCGCCGGTGTTGAAGCGAGTGTGATGATGCATGTGCATGAAACCGAGGCAACACAATTACAGTTGACCGTAAAGGCAGATACCTTGCAGCAGGTGTTACCCTTGCTGCCTCTGCGTTTGACTTCTCAAGAGTTACAGAATTGGTTGGCTTCCTCTAAGCTGAATGGATCGCAAGCTAAGGCTAATATTAAATTTAATGGCGCGTT
Source organism: Thiotrichales bacterium 35-46-9 (assembly GCA_002281095.1). Taxonomy (GTDB): domain Bacteria; phylum Pseudomonadota; class Gammaproteobacteria; order Thiomicrospirales; family Thiomicrospiraceae. The sequence goes on from NCFI01000007.1 coordinate 38,922, forward strand.
GACGGATTTGCTCACTGGAAATTTGCATGCAGAAAACTTTAGTGCTCAAGTTGAAGCACAACAAGTTCGTTTGATTTACGACTCGGAATATCCTCCCATCAATCAAGCCGATATTCTATTGACTTGGTTTCCAGATCGACTAGCTATCACAGCGGAAAGGGCCAGTTTACTGGGTGCGCAGTTAAATCAGGTCAAAGCCGATATTCTTTATCAACAAGAAAGGGTGGCACTGCGTATTAACGGTTTAGTGAAAGGAGAGTTGCCGCAAATTACCCAGTTTTTGCAGCAATCACCTTTAGCTAAAGAGCTGGAAATTAACGAGTTGCTGAGTGAGTTGCGGCTAACGGGAGGGTTTAACGGTCAGCTTTCCTTGTGGTTGCCTTTACAGGGTTACGACGATAAAGTGAGTACGCGTGTGCGTGGTGTTATTCAGACACAAAAAGCACACTTACACTACCGAGATGAGGTGGTTCATGAATTGAAAACCAAGCTTTTGGTTTCAGAGATGGGCGTTGAAGCGCGTTCTATTTCTGGTGTCTGGCGCGAGGGGCCGATACAAGCACGACTAACCAGTGATTCGAGTGAGCAGCAGCGCCTTTTGTTAACGGCACAAACTCCGTTAGCGATGCAAGAGATCGCACAAGGCGCGCTCCCTTGGCGTGCGGAAGTGAAGTTTTTACCCAATGAGTTGATACAATTTCAAGCGAGTGCTGATGTTAACCAGATCAAACTCAGTGCACCTTTTGCAAACTTGTTTTCAACGTCGGATGATGCCGTCTGGCAGGTTAAAGGCGTATGGCAGCAAGATCAACTCAAGCTGTCGGCACAAGATAAACAATGGCAACTGCATACGCAATGGCTCAATTCGCTAACGGATTGGCGGCTCATTAATTTGAGTCTGCTCCCCTTAAAAACGACACATACGCCCGCCAAGCAATCTATTAAACTGGTGTTACCAAAGGTGAATGGTGATATGTGGTTGTCTTGGTGGGAGCGCTATCAGGCTAATACCACTTCAGTAGGCGTTAACTTAACCGAGCGTGGTCACATCAGTATGACTCAATTCGATTTGATGGGGCAGTCTTTTCACGCAGTTAATCTCGATTGGCAAAAAGGGCAGGAAAATACGGGGTGGCTGAAGATTCAGTCTCCCGAAGTTAACGGTACATTGAATTGGCAAGGTGAGGATATGAAGTTGCACCTGTCCAATTTACTATTTAAGCATCACATCCTAAGTGTGGCAGAAAAAAAGGCAGAGGGCGCACCGCAGTGTCGTACGCCCAGTAGCCGTGTGTGGCCAAAGCTATCTGTATCGATTGATAAACTGCTGTTGGAAACATGGCGCGAGTCACGTATTGTTACGAGTGAGCTAACGAACATCAAAGCGCAAATTAAGCAACAAGGTTCGGTGCGTAGTGCAAAAGACATTGAATTTCGTTCAAAAACCTTAGCGGCTAAATTAGATTGGGATTGGGATATTGCTAGCCAGCGCTCCAGTTTATTTATCAATGCACGCGCAGAACAAGCGATCGATTTAACGCGATTAGTGGGTATCGATAATGCGATTAACTCGGGTAGTATTGAATTATCCAGTTTGCAGTCATGGCCAGGTGGATTGGATTGCTATGATAGCCGATTAATTAGTGGTAGTTTAGATATGAGAGCAGACGATGGCGTATTGAGTGAGGCTAGCCCTGGAGGGTTTAGTCGTCTGCTGGGATTGCTCAGTTTTGATGCCTTTACCCGTCGTTTAAAAATGGGCTTGGGTGATGTGGTGAATCAGGGATTGGCATTTGATAAAATCATACTGAAGTCAACCTTGAATAGAGGAGTGTTACAAGTGGAGTCACTGGCGGTTACCAGTTCAGCGATGAATATCGATTTGTCTGGTACCAGTAGCATTAACAATGAAACTCATAATTTGCAAGCTAAAGTAACGCCGTTGATTGGGGATACCATTCCGACTATGGCGTTGTTGTCGGGAGCTTCACCGATAACGGCCATTGGCTATTATTTGTTACAAAAAATTATTCCGCCTTTGGGTGGTAATTTTATTACCCTAAACTACCGCATTACAGGGAGTTGGCAGGAGCCGATACTGGATGAAATTAGCGCACCTTAATCAACTCAAAGTGAGCTGGATATCGTTAACAGCAAGCGCAGATGTTCAGCATAACTTAACGCAAGTTTCTCAATGGGTGCCAGAAATTGCGGCAAATCAGCCAGATGTGTTGGTGTTGCCCGAAGCCTTTGCTTGGCTGTCTTCAAATTTGATGGCGCAACAAGCGCATACTGAAGTATTGGGCGATTCGCAAGCCCCTTTACAGTCGGCTTGTGCGCAGTGGGCGCGGCAGTTAAATGCTTATGTGGTAGCAGGTAGTTTGCCGTTAACCATTGGGGATCATGTTTATGCAACACTCTGTATATTTGACCCTAATGGAGTGTTAGTCACTTATTACCGTAAGATGCATTTGTTTTCGGTGGTTACGCCAACGGGGATGACTTACCGAGAGGACAAATTGTTTCATGAAGGCCCTGTTCCTGTTATCTGGCATAGTCCATGGGGAGCCATTGGGTTAGCGATTTGTTACGATCTGCGCTTTCCCGCCATGTTTCGCTATTACGCCCAAGCTGGAGCAAGATTGGTTTTGTTGCCTTCAGCTTTTACTGCTGAAACAGGTGCCGCGCATTGGCACACCTTGGTAAGAGCAAGAGCAATCGAGACTCAGTCCTTTATGTTGGCGGTGAATCAGGTAGGACAGCATGACGAGCGTTTGCAAACCTATGGTCATTCCTTATTGGTTGACCCTTGGGGGCAGGTATTGCGGGATTCTCTAAAAGCTACGGGTGTTTTTAGTGCTGAAATTGACCTTAGCCGAGTCGATCAGTTGCGTCATCAGTTTCCTGTGTTGCAAACGCGATCTAACGGAATGGATGAAGTTTTGTGATGGTCGAGAGTTCACTAAAATAGGGGCAACTGCTACAATAGCAGACCTTGTACGAATATTAACTTAGGAAAGAGAATCATGCCGGTCATTACTTTGCCCGATGGTAGTCAACGTCATTTTGATGCGCCTATTTCTGTGATGGATGTGGCGGCCAGTATTGGCGCTGGTTTGGCGAAAGCTTGCATCGCAGGTCGTGTTAATGGCGAGTTGTGTGATGCCTGTGATCTCATTACGGAAGATGCCAGTCTTTCGATCATCACCATCAAAGATGCCGATGGCTTGCACATCATGCGCCATTCTTGTGCGCATTTGTTGGGCCATGCCGCGAAGCAACTCTTTCCAGGTATTCAAATGGCCATTGGCCCAGTCATTGAGAATGGCTTTTACTATGATGTGGATTATGAGCGCTCGTTGACACAAGAAGACTTGCTGGCGATTGAACAGCGTATGCAAGTCTTGGCTAAAACCAATTATGCCGTTGTTAAAAAAGTGACACCGCGCGATGAAGTGGTTCAGGTCTTTACCGAGCGTAACGAACCCTACAAATTAGAGTTGGTTCGGGACATTCCTGCAACGCAAACGGCAATGAATCTCTATCATCATGAAGAATATGTGGATATGTGTCGTGGTCCGCATGTGCCGAATATGAGTTTTACCAAAGCCTTTAAATTGACCAAAGTAGCGGGTGCTTATTGGCGCGGTGATAGCAACAATAAAATGCTACAACGTATTTATGGTGTGGCTTTCGCGACTGAAAAAGAGCTGAAAGACTATTTGGTGATGATGGAAGAAGCGGAAAAGCGCGACCATCGTAAACTGGGTAAACAGTTAGATTTGTTTCATTTTCATGAAGAAGCGCCTGGTGCGGTGTTCTGGCATCCGAAAGGCTGGACGGTGTTCCAACAACTCATCAGTTATATGCGTCAACGTCAAGCAGAGACAGGTTACATTGAGGTCAATACACCAGATGTGATGGATCGCAGCTTGTGGGAAATTTCTGGGCACTGGTTTAACTATCGCGATAATATGTTTACCACCACTACCGAAGATGGTCGTGTCTATGCCTTAAAGCCAATGAACTGTCCAGGTGCAATGCTTATGTATGCGCAAGGCCAAAAGAGCTACCGTGATTTGCCCATTCGCATGGGTGAGTTTGGTAAGGTTCACCGTTATGAACCATCGGGTGCATTACACGGCTTAATGCGTGTGCGTCATTTCACGCAAGACGATGCCCACATTTTCTGTACGCCAGAGCAAATGGCACAAGAGTGTCAGGATGTGGTCGCTTTGGTGTTGGATATCTATAAAGAGTTCGGTTTTAACAATGTGCATATTAAACTGTCAACTCGTCCAGAAAACCGCATTGGTAGCGATGAAACTTGGGATATTTTAGAGGCGGCCTTAGCAGACTCGTTAAATGCAATGAACCTGCCTTATACCCTTTTCCCGGGTGAGGGTGCGTTTTATGGTCCTAAACTTGAGTTTGTATTGCGTGATGCCATTGGTCGTGATTGGCAATGCGGTACTTTGCAAGTCGATATGAGCTTGCCCGATCGATTTGATCTGAACTATATTTCAGACGATGGTACGAAGAAACGTCCGGTCATGTTGCACCGTGCCTTGTTTGGTTCGTTAGAGCGCTTCTGTGGTATTTTGATTGAGCATTACGAAGGTAAATTCCCATTATGGTTAGCGCCCGTGCAATTGTCGGTGCTTCCCGTTTCGGAAGTTTTTGATGAATATGCGAAAAAAGTGGTTGCAGAATTAAGAAAATCGGGTTATCGTGTTGAATTAGACTTGAGAAATGAAAAGCTTGGGTATAAAATTCGTGAACACTCAATGCAGCGCATTCCCTACACCTTGGTGGTAGGCGAGCAAGAACAAAGCTCGGGTAGTGTGAACGTTCGTGTGCGTGGTGGCGAAACCTTGGGTAATATGAGCATGGCTCAACTCATGGAACGCTTAGCACATGAAGTCGCTACCAAAGGCAATGTGTAAATTATTTGAACTTATTTAGGAGTAAGTGTTATCAGCAAGCGACCTATCGTGCGCAGTACCGCACCAGAAGAAAGCAACCGCAAAGAGCGCATTAATGGTGAGATTCGAGCGCAATCCGTACGACTGATCGGTCCAGAAGGTGAGCAGATCGGTATTGTTAAGTTGGCCGAAGCGTTACGCATTGCTGAGGACGCTGAATTAGATTTGGTGGAGATTGCCGCTCAGGCAGATACCCCAGTCTGTAAAGTCATGGACTATGGCAAGTATCAGTTTCAACTTCAGAAGAAAAATGCTGAAGCGAAAAAGAAACAGAAACAAATCCAAGTCAAAGAGTTAAAGTTCCGCCCTGGAACCGAGGAAGGCGATTATCAGGTAAAGCTTCGCAACCTGAAACGCTTTTTGGAAGAGGGAGACCGTGTGAAGGTGATTGTGTGGTTCCGTGGACGCGAAATCACACACAAGGAACTGGGTTTGAAGGTGCTAGAGCGCATTCAAGCCGATGTTGAAGGAATTGGTACGATTGATCAGTTGCCTAAGCTGGAAGGCCGCCAACTGATGATGATGGTCATTCCTTCAAAAAGCTAAACGAGACGCGTGAGGACAGGAGCTAGCTCCTGTTACTTGCAGAGCCATTCCTCGGTGCTCTAGTCTTATATTTCCATCAATGCGTAGCTGAGTAATGTTATGTCTAAAATGAAAACCAAGAGTAGCGCTAAAAAGCGCTTCCAAAAAACAGGCTCTGGCCGTTTTAAGTGCAAGCAGGCTTTCCTGCGTCACATCCTGACTAAGAAAACGAGTAAGCGTAAGCGTCAATTACGCGCACCTGGCATGGTTCATGAGAGCGACGTTAAATCTGTTGTTCAAATGATGCCTTACGCGTAACGATTAGAAGGAGTGAAATAAATGGCACGAGTTAAACGTGGTGTAGTCGCCAGAGCGCGTCACAAGAAAGTTATCGATGCGGCCAAGGGTTACCGTGGTCGTCGTAAAAATGTCTATCGCGTAGCGGTACAAGCGGTCATTAAAGCGGGTCAATACGCTTACCGTGACCGTCGTCAGAAAAAACGTCAATTCCGTGCGTTGTGGATTGCGCGTATTAACGCAGCAGTTCGTAGCCTAGACATGACTTACAGCAAATTCATTAATGGCTTGAAAAAAGCGAATATTGAAATTGACCGTAAAGTGTTGGCGGATATGGCTGTACATGATATGGCAGCTTTCTCAGCGATTGCACGTCAAGCACAAGCAGCATTAGCGGCTTAATTGATTGTGATCATTGAACGAAACAGGGGTCTTTGACCCCTGTTTTTTATTGATCGTTGCGATCATCTATTCATTAGCGTTTCATGCGCGATATGCAGCGTTAATAAATGGGTCATAGTCATAGGGAGTCCGTTGATGGACATGGATCGTCTTTTACAAGATGCGTTAACACAAATTAATGAAGCATCAGATTTAGAAGCTTTAGAAACCGTTCGCGTTCATTACTTTGGCAAAAAAGGGGCGCTGACCGAACTGAGTAAGCAGTTAGGTCAGGCCAGTGCAGAAGAGAAGCCGATTCTCGGTGCTAAAGTGAGTGGGCTGCGTCAAGCCATTAACGAAGCCTTTGACGCTAAAAAGAAAGTTATTTCTGATGCGCTTTTGGCCGCTAAGTTAGCGAGTGAGTCTTTGGATGTGAGCTTGCCAGGGCGAAATGTCGATGTCGGTAGTTTGCACCCGGTAACGCAAACGATCGCACGTATTAACGACTGGTTTGCGCAGCTGGGTTTTTCAGTGGAGCAGGGGCCTGAAATTGAAGATGATGTGCACAATTTCGAAGCCTTAAATATTCCTGAAACCCATCCTGCTCGTGCCATGCACGATACCTTTTATTTCGATAGCGGCTTGTTGCTGAGAACACATACTTCGCCTGTACAAATTCGTACCATGGAACGCCAACAACCCCCTTTGCGTATTATTGCGCCAGGACGTGTTTATCGTTGTGATTCCGACCAAACCCATACCCCGATGTTTCATCAAATTGAAGGGCTAGTGGTGGATAAAACGGCTAACTTTGCGCAATTAAAAGCATTGCTAGAGTCATTTCTCGTTTACTTCTTTGATGATCCTGAGCTTAAAGTGCGTTTCCGTCCTTCGTATTTCCCTTTTACCGAGCCTTCGGCAGAAGTGGATATTGCCACTAATTTGCTGGGTGGTCGTTGGGTCGAGGTCTTAGGGTGTGGCGTGGTGCATCCCAACGTGTTGAAACATGCGGGTATTGATCCTGAACAATACACCGGTTTCGCTTTTGGTCTGGGTGTTGAGCGCTTGGCGATGTTGCGCTTTGGTATTCCCGATTTGCGTATGCTGTTTGATAATGATGTGCGCTTCTTGCGTCAATTTCAGGCATAAGGAGTCGACATGAAATTTTCTTATCAGTGGTTAACGAGCTTTGTTGCAACCGGTTGGAGCTTAGAGCAAACTTGTGCCAAGCTAAATGATTTAGGGTTGGAAGTAGAAGAAACGACGCCCGTTGCTGGTGATTTTAGTGGTGTAGTGGTGGGTAAAGTGCTTACGGTCGAGCCGCATCCGAATGCCGATAAGTTGCGCGTAACAACCGTGGATGTTGGTCGTGCTGAGCCAGTTCAGATTGTCTGTGGGGCGCCTAATGTTCGTGTGGGTATGGTTGCGCCAACGGCTTTAGTGGGAGCGGTATTACCCGGTATCACCATTAAAGACGCGGAGTTGCGTGGTGTGGCTTCTTCTGGCATGTTGTGTTCAGCGGGTGAATTAGGCATTGAAGGCCAAGAGAGCGGTTTATGGGATTTACCAGCCGAATTGACGGTTGGTTCTGATTTGCGTGAAGCACTCAATCTGAATGATGCCAGTATCGAGATTTCGCTAACCCCTAATCGTGCCGATGCATTGAGTGTGCTGGGTGTGGCGCGTGATGTGGCGGCATTAAGTGGCGTTTCGGTTCAAGCACCTAGCGTAACAGAACATCAGGTCGTGCTTTCTGCATCGGTTGACGTTAAGTTAGATGCGGCTGAGGACTGCCCAAGTTATTTGGCTTGTCGTGTTGATTTACCCGAAAACGCCCAGACGCCACTTTGGATGAAAGAGCGGTTGCGTCGTTCAGGTTTGCGTAGTTTGGGTTTGGTGGTAGATGTCACCAATTATGTGATGCTGGAACTGGGACAACCCATGCACGCCTTTGATGCCGACAAGATCCAAGGTGCGATTCAGATCAGAAATGCTCAGGCGAACGAGTCTTTGACCTTGCTAGACGGCAAAACGGTCAGCTTGGCAGGGGATATGTTGGTTATTGCCGATGATACCGGTGCAATTGCTTTGGCGGGTATCATGGGCGGACAATCAACGGCCGTGACGGATGCGACTCGTCGTGTTGTATTAGAGTGTGCGCATTTTACACCAGCCGCTGTGGTGGGCAGAGCGCGTCGCTTGGGCTTGCACACCGATGCTTCGCACCGTTTTGAGCGCGGTGTTGATCCCTTATTGCCTGAGTTAGCGATGAAGCGCGCACTCAGCTTATTGGCTGAAGCGGGTGCTCAGTGCGCTGCGGTGGTTAGCGTTGGTGTTGGTGTAACATCCATCGCTGAGAATCGTTTGAGCTTGCGTCGTGAACGCATTGAGCGTTTATTGGGTATGTCGGTTGCCGATGCTCAAGTGGTTCAGCTACTATCTGGTTTAGGCATGAAGGTGACGGCCAATGCAACGGGATGGGATGTGGTTGCGCCCAGCTGGCGTTTCGATATGGCGATTGAAGCAGATTTGGTCGAAGAGCTGGCGCGCATGATTGGGCTGGATAATTTACCCAAGTTGCCGTTACCCGCGACCAGTGTCATGCCATCGGGCCGTAATCAGCAAGAGATGCGATTAAAACACCTTTTGGTCGGTCGTGGTTATCAAGAAGCTATTACTTACAGTTTTGTTGATGGCAAAGAACAACGACTGGTAGAACCGAATCAGGTGGGTATTGATCTCGCCAATCCGATTGCTGAAACCTTAGGCCAAATGCGTGTCAGTCTATGGACAGGATTATTATCAGCCGCGCGATATAACCTAAACCGCCAAGCTAAACGGGTGCGTTTCTTTGAAACGGGCTTGCGTTTTCTGGCGCAGCAGGATGACAATGGACTGCCAGTGCAAATTCCAACGCTAGCGGGCATTGTTTGTGGTAGTGCAGCTGCCATGCAATGGGGTCAGGCGACGCGTCAGGTTGATTTTTATGATGTGAAAGGGGATGTTGAGGCGTTATTAGCGAGTGCGGGATTGATGGGTCAAGTCAGTTTTGTGCCGGCACAACACCCTGCCTTGCATCCTGGCCAAACCGCCAGCATTCAGCTGAATGGGCAAGTGATTGGTCTTATCGGTAGCTTGCACCCCAGTTTGGCTAAACAAATGGACATTGATATGCCAGCAGTACTGTTTAGTATTGATTTGGCCTATTTAACCGCCTTACCAGCAAAAGCCACTTTCCAAGGACTTTCTAAGTTCCCCTTAGTGCGTCGCGATATTGCGGTAGTGGTTGATGCACCTGTCACTTTTGCCCAAGTGTCATCCGTCATTGCCTCGGTTAAGCGTGATTGGTTCCAATCGGCCGAACTGTTTGATGTTTACGCGGGTAAGGGATTAGCTGAAGGTCAGCGTAGTTTGGCGATTGCTTTGTGGTTCCAAGACTTAGAACGCACACTGACTGATGCTGAAATTGAAGCTTGTATGAATGAAATTATTGAACAGCTGAGCCTGCAATTGAATGCTCAGCTACGTGCTTAAAAGGAAATGACGATGACGATTACAAAAGCAGAATTATCTCAAACTTTGGCAGACACTTTGGGCTTAAATAAGCGTGAGTCTAAAGAAATCGTTGAAGACTTTTTTGGTCAGATTGGTGAAATTTTACAAACAGGCGAAGATGTCAAACTTTCTGGTTTTGGCAACTTTGAGCTGCGAGATAAGTCGCCACGCCCAGGGCGTAATCCGCGTACCGGTGAAGATGTGCCTATTACCGCGCGTCGTGTTGTGACCTTTAAGCCAGGACAGAAACTACGTGCATTGGTGGATCAACACCAAGGAGTCTGATAAATGACCACGACGGCCATTGCTGAAAAGAAGTATTACACCATTGGTGAAATTAGTCAGTTGACTGGCTTAAAGCCGCATGTATTGCGTTATTGGGAGCAGATGGTTCCGATATTGGAACCGACCAAGCGTAGTGGTCGTCGTTATTATCAGCGTCAGGATCTGCAGGTAATTCTGGAGCTAGACAGGTTAATTAACCACGAAGGTCATACTTTGTCTGGTGCTTTAACTAAAATCAAGGCACACGGTTTACCTGAAGGGGTTGCCTTACCGACTAAAAGTGCCATTCGTGGTAAGAAGCCGCAAGTCAGTCTAGAAAAGTTGGAAGCTAGTTTAAAATTGTTGTTGCGGAAAATACAGCGTCATAATTTAGCCACAATCAGCCGATGGGATAATATTGGTACTTGAATAGTAGGCCGTATTACCGCTATAATGATCGGATGTTCGGGGTATGGCGCAGCCTGGTAGCGCACTTGCATGGGGTGCAAGGGGTCGTAGGTTCAAATCCTGCTATCCCGACCAATATTATTAAAAAGGTCTGTATATTACAGACCTTTTTTTATTGTAACTCGTCCTTATTTACGATATTGTTCTGGCAACAAAGGCGCCAGAGTTTTCATCATTGCAGCGAGTAATTTCGGATTAGCGGCAACAATATTGCCAGAGTTGAGGAAGTTCTCACCGCCAGCAAAGTCGCACACCAGTCCGCCGGCTTCCTGCACAATGAGTGCGCCCGCAGCAATATCCCAACTATTGAGTTTGAATTCCCAAAAGCCATCAACGCGTCCCATCGCCGTCCAAGCTAAATCTAACGCGGCAGAACCGGGACGACGAATGCCTGAGGTTACTTTCATAAAAGTTTTCAGTGTTTCCATGTAAACGTCTAAATGTTCAAAGTCACGAAATGGAAAGCCAGTCGCCAGTAAGGATTGGTCTAGTGTGCGTTGTTCACTAACGCGAATGCGACGATTGTTGAGTTGCGCACCAGCACCTCGTGAAGCAGAAAAGAGTTCTTGACGCATTGGGTCGTAAATCGCACCGTGCATCAGCTTGCCATTGTGTAGTACTGCAATAGATACCGAAAATTGTGGAAAGCCATGTAAAAAGTTAGTGGTACCATCGAGCGGGTCGATGATCCATAAGTATTCATCGTTGTCGCCAATAAAGCCGCTTTCTTCGCCTAAAATAGCGTGCGAGGGGTAAAATTTACGAATCGTTTGTATAATGTCATCTTCTGCCATGCGATCAATTTCGCTGACATAGTCATTTTCCGACTTTTTCTCGATGGTCAGACGGTCTGTTTGTTGCATGTGACGAGTGATGATATCTCCGGCTCGGGTGGCAGCGCGACAAGCGACATTAAGAATAGGATGCATGGGTTTCCTTTAACAAACAGACAACATAAATTTTAATAAAGAACTTGGATAGATTATCCAATTAAACGGGTTGTATTATACATGATTTGCGTTTATTTAAGAGATTCAAAGGACTGACAAGTGTCGCTGGCTGACTTAACACAACAACTCAGTGCTATTCGTATTGTTTTGGTTGAAACCTCACATCCTGGCAATATTGGTTCTGTCGCTCGTGCCATGAAAACCATGGGATTAAGCCAGTTAGTCTTGGTTAATCCGAAAACCTTTCCCGATGGTTTGGCAACAGCTATGGCTAGTGGTGCCGCCGATGTGTTGGCATCAGCGCGTATCGTAGAAACTTTGTCTGAGGCGATAGCCGATTGTACCTTAGTGATTGGTACCAGTGCGCGCTTGCGTGTGTCGGCATGGCCACAGGTGGATGCCAAGGGTGCAGCAGAGGTTCTCTTGTCGCATCAACAACAAGCAGGTCAGACAGCGCTGGTATTTGGTCGAGAAAGTTCAGGTCTGAGTAATAGTGAGTTGGACTTGTGTCATTATTTGGGGCATGTTCCGACTAATCCTGATTATGGTTCTTTGAATTTGGCAATGGGTGTACAAATTTTTGCTTATGAGTTGTGGATGCAGGCGCAACGGCAAGCAGGCTGGGCAGACAAAGAACAACACCCCAAGGAATTGGCAACCTCCGCCGCTTTGCAAGGTTTTTATCAACATTTAGAATCAACCTTGCAGGCTATTGAATTTCTCGATGACCGCAACCATGAACCTTTTATGCGACGCATGAAGCGCCTGTTTGGTCGCATACAGTTAGAAGCGAATGAAGTCACCATGTTGCGCGGTACCTTGCGGCGTATGCAACGTATCGCGGGTTTGGCTAAAGGTGTTAAACAAACCAAGGAAACCGAATGAGTAGTTTGTGGCAGTCATGGAAAGCAGATGTGGCTTGTGTGTTTGCACGAGATCCGGCCGCGCGTTCCACTTTGGAAGTCTTGTTAACCTATCCAGGTGTGCATGCGGTATTTTGGTATCGACTCGCGAATCGTTTGTGGCATTGGAACTTTAAGCTATTGGCGCGCTGGTTAATGACCATAGCTCGCTGGTTAACTGGCGTGGAAATTCATCCTGCTGCAACCATTGGTCAACGCTTTTTTATTGATCATGGTATGGGTGTGGTGATTGGTGAAACCGCAGAAATTGGTGATGACGTAACGCTTTATCATGGAGTTACCTTAGGAGGTACCAGTTGGCAGGAAGGTAAGCGTCACCCGACCTTGGGCAATGGCGTCATTGTCGGCGCTGGTGCTAAGGTGTTGGGTCCAATTCTGGTGGGGGATAACGCACGTATTGGTTCCAATGCTGTGGTGGTTAAACCTGTGGCAGAAGGTGTTACTGTTGTCGGTATTCCAGGACATGTGGTGAAATCTAAAAAGGTTGATGAAGCTAAGCGTGCACAAGCGCAGAATTTGCTGGGTTTTGATGCTTATGGTGTTGGCGCTGATGCACCCGATCCAGTTGAGCGTGCCATTCACGCATTGACAGATCATGTATTGGCCATTGATGCTCAGTTAAAAATGGCGCAGCAGGAGTTAGTGCGTTTGGGTTCGGTTTTACCTGAAGTGGAATTACCTACTTTGGATGCATGTATGTTGGATGCTTGTGAAACAAAAACGAATGACGTACAGCATAATGCCGATTTTTCAACCCATAATACCTGACTGTTGCGCTAAGGTATTGCAGAATTTTGATCTGGTTGATACCATACTAAGCTAGTCAACTATTCTGTCGGTGATACCCACTTATGCGTCTTACTTCTAAGGGTCGGTATGCAGTTACTGCTATGCTAGACATTGCTATTCATCAGCCACATGGTGCTGTTTCTTTATCGGATATTGCCTCTCGTCAATGTATCTCGCTTTCTTATTTAGAGCAGATTTTTACTCGACTGAGAAAAGCTAAGTTGGTGAAAAGCGTACGCGGTCCTGGCGGTGGATATCTGATTGGTGCGCCGTTAACGGAAATTAGCGTGCAGAAAATTGTAGAGGCTATGAATGAAGATCTCGATGCTCGCCAATGTCGAGGTTCGGAGGATTGCCATGAGGGAACGGCTTGTCTTTCTCATGCATTGTGGGATGATTTATCGGCGATGATTGCGGGATTTTTGTCACATATTACCTTGGCTGCTTTGTTAGAAAAGCGTCATTTGGCAAGTAGTGGATTAAATCAACAAATTAGTGTGGCGCAAATATTGCGTCGTTAAGTGCGTGCAAGAGGAGTGCAAACAATGACAATTAATTTAACGCCCAGTGCGGTAGAACGCGTTCGTACCATGCTGGCCAAACGTGGTCATGGTATTGGTTTGTACTTAGGCACGAAAGTGAGTGGTTGTACGGGTTTCGCTTACGTTGTTGATTATGCTGATGAGGTCAAAGACTCTGATTTGGTCTTTGAGTTTGATGAAATTAAAGTCGTTGTGCCACAAAAAAGTATGGAACAATTGAATGGCATGACCTTGGATTATGCAAAAAACGGACTGTTAAATGAAGGCTTCGAGTTTATTAACCCGAACGTGAAAGATATGTGTGGATGTGGCGAAAGTTTTAGTGTTTAGTTGTTATTGCTGGCCTCATCAGCCAGCAACTCCTTTAATATGAGGATTAAAAGCTAAACACCATTTCAGGTTTAGGGCCAACGAGCGGAGTCAGCTCAGTTTCAAATAGCGTTTCTTCTGTCCATTGTTGGTCTTCTGTTCGTGTGTAGCAAATGGCTTGCATCGCAGAACCCGTACCAACCACCGCAACACAACGGCCACCCAGAGTTAATGACTTTAGCCAAGCTTCTGGTTTCATGGCCACAGAGCCGTTAACGACAATAACATCATATTCTTTGTTCAGCGGCAAGTCGTAAGCGTTTCCTGTTGTGCAATGAATATTTTGATGGCCCAGCTGCGTTAGCTTGGATTTAGCTTGATGTGCTAACTGTTCATCGAGTTCGATGCTGTCCACTTCTCGGCAGAGTTTTGCTAACAGCGCTGTTTGGTAGCCCGAACCTGTTCCTACTTCAAGTGCCTTCTCGTTCGGTTGAGGGTTTGTTGCCTGAAGAAATCGACCAATGATTTTAGGTTCTAACATCATTGATTCATTGCTTAATGGAATAGAAGTTTCGCTGTAAGCAAGACTTTCAAAACCATCCGGCACGAAAGGATGACGTGGCGTTGCTGCCATGACGTCTAGAATTCGCATATCTAACACATCCCATGGACGGATTTGTTGTTCGATCATGTTAAAGTGCGCTAGGGCATAGTCCATGTTTGGCTCCTGCTGTAAACTTAAAATTTTTCAGATTTTACCACAAACTGTGCGCATAATCAGGTTTGACGTTTTCTTTGTCGCCTTAAACGACAAACCGAGCGCTAGGCTCGGTTTGCGTTGAGTAAACCGTTTCGATTAACCGTTAAAGCGCTCAGCTACGTTGTTCCAGTTAACAACAGACCAGAAACCTTTTAGGTAATCTGCACGGCGATTACGGTAGTCAACATAGTAAGCATGTTCCCAAACATCAACGCCTAATAAGGCATTTTTACCCATTTGCAATGGATTGCCTGCATTTGAGCTGCTCACTAATTCTAGGCTACCATCGGCATTTTGAGCTAACCATGCCCAACCTGAACCGAAGGTTGCCAAGCCTGTGGCTTCGAATTTAGCTTTGAAATCATCAAAAGAACCAAAGGTTTTTGTGATCGCATCCATCAGTTTTCCTGTCGGTGCAACACCACCGCCAGCACTTGGCGGCGCCATCATCGTCCAGAATTGATTATGATTCCAATGTTGCCCAGCATTATTGAAAATACCACCAGCAGGCGCCGTTTTGACGATATCTTCCAGGCTTTTGCCTTCAAATTCAGTGCCGACCACCAAACGATTAAGATTGTCGACATAAGCTTGATGATGCTTGGTGTGATGAAGTGTCATGGTTTCTTCGCCAATATAAGGCGCCAACGCGTTATAAGCATAAGGTAAAGCGGGCAAGGTGTGCGACATGATCAAAAGCTCCAATTGAATCGTAGAGAAAATAATACCTGACTATTTTACTCAGGATTAGATGTTAGCGCTAGTCTTAGAAACAGCTGCTTGTTGTTCAGCGACCCAGCGATCTTCTATCGCTTGTAAAGCAGTGGGATCGCTCGGTGGTAATTGTAGATAATAGCCATCATTACATAATGATTCATAGACTTTTTGACCATCCGCTCTAGCCAGTTTGCGATCGGCGGTCATGTCAAAGTCAATGACGTGATGTGACTGAGGAAATTGTTGTTGTAGTGCTTCAGGTAGCTTTTCCCATCCTAGTTTTTGTGAAAGATATAAATAGGTGGCTTCTTTTTTGAAATGACGATAGGTGCTGGTTGGAATAGCGACAGACATGATTGAAAAGATTCCTACAGTTAAATTTAAGTAAATAAGATCCATAACAGGGTGATGACGGTTGACCTAACTCTAGTGACTACCTAGAATTGAGGGCTATGTTTTGTATTATAACGATTTGAGGTTGTGGATGCGCGTCTTGGTATTAGGTGGTTCAGGTTTTGTCGGTCGTGCACTGATGCGTCAATTATCTGCCCAAGGGCATCAGCTGACTGTGCCGGTGCGTCGTCCCGAGCGTCAGCGCGATTTGAGACTGATTCCGAATGTTACGGTGCTGCCGATTGAACACTTTAGTGACTTGCAATTACGCAAGTTGTTACGCGGGCACGATGCGGTGATTAATTTAATTGGTATCTTGCATGAATCTGGAAAAACAACGTTCAGATCAGTGCACGTTGATTTAGTTCGTAAGTTAGCGGTTGCCTGCGAGGTGGAAGGAGTGAGGAGACTAATTCATATTTCTGCCTTGGGAGCGAGTGAAGAGGCGCCGAGCCGTTATTTGCGCTCTAAAGCCGAAGCAGAACGGGTTTTAGCCGCTACTGACTTAGACGTTACTGTTTTGCGACCTTCCGTTATGTTTGGTGAGGGTGATAAGTTTGTCAATTCATTCGCTCGCTTGCTGGCATTAACACCGATTATGCCTGTGGTTTGTCCAAAATCAGAATTGTCGCCTGTGTGGGTTGAGGATGTGGCGCGCGTTATCGTGAATTCGCTCGCAGATAAATCTGCTGTTGGCCAAACCTATGAGCTCTGTGGCGGCCGAGTTTATACGTTGATGGAGTTGTGGCAACTGATCGCAGAGATGACAGGACGTAAAGTGGATTTTATGGCACTGCCCGATGCTTTGTCGCGAGTTACAGCCCGCTTAATGGGGTGGATGCCTTCTCCTATGATGACGTTTGATAATTACCTCAGTTTGCAAGTCCCTTCGGTTTGTAGCAAGGATATGCCATTTGCCATTCAGCCGAAAAGCCTGCGCAGTTACGCGATGCAAGTATTCTCTAAAGGTCGTGTGCGTCAACGTTATGATGACCTGCGTCGGGTGGCTGGAAGGGATGCTTCGGATCGTATTGTGTGAAAATATGTTTGGTAGGTGGCGCAGTTCGTGACCAGTTGTTGGGACTGTCTAGTACGGATCGCGACTGGGTAGTCGTTGGTGCAACAAGCGAGCAGATGCTTGCATTAGGTTATCAGCAGGTTGGTAAAGATTTTCCTGTCTTTTTGCATCCGCAAACGAAAGAAGAATATGCGTTAGCGCGAACTGAACGTAAACAAGGTCATGGTTATCATGGTTTTAGCTGTAATGCAGGCTCAGAGGTAACTCTTGAAGATGACTTGCGACGTCGAGATCTAACCATTAATGCGATGGCAGTGTGTGATGGTAACTTAATTGATCCCTACGGGGGGAAGAAAGATATTGCTGCTCGGTGTTTGCGACATGTAAGTGACGCTTTTGCAGAAGATCCATTACGTGTCCTACGGGTTGCTCGATTTGCGGCAAAACTAGCGAGGTTCGGTTTCGTTCTAGCAACTGAGACACGTTCACTAATGCGCGACATGGTGGCTTCGGGTGAGTTGGCACAGTTAACGCCTGAGCGTGTTTGGCAGGAAACAGCAAAAGCCTTGATTACCGATCACCCAGAGGTTTATTTTCAGGTATTGCGTGAAACAGGAGCTCTGGCACGATTAATGCCAGAGTTGGATATTTTGTTTTCCGTGCCGCAAGACCCTGTCTATCACCCAGAAGGGGATGCAGGTACTCATACCCTGATGGTACTTGGTGCTATGCGTCAGCAAACAAACGATATTGCCTTATTGTGGGCTGCTCTATGCCATGATTTAGGGAAGGGGTTAACACCTCAAAGCCTTTGGCCTAAACATCGCGGACATGAACAGGCTGGTGTTGCATTGGTTGAGCAACTGGGACTGCGATATCGTGTGCCTTCACAGGTAACACAATTGGCCAAGTTGGTTTGTCGTTGGCATGGTGATATTCATAAAAGTGATGAGTTGACACCTGAGCAACGTTTACAGGTAATGGAAGGGTGTGATGTTTGGCGTAAGCCAGAACAATTTGAAGCGCTGTTAGCGGTGAGTGAGGCTGATTCACGTGGTCGAACTGGTTTTGAAGTTGCTGAATATCCGCAAAGCAGTCGTTGGCGGTTCTGGTTACAGCAGGTACAGTCTGTGACAGCACAGTCATTTGTTGAGCAAGGATTGATTGGACGTGATATTCAAAAGGCTATGCGTAATGAACGGATTCAACGATTGGTGAACGCTGATTCTATGAAATTATCATGAAATTTTAATCAAAACTGTTGTTTTTTTGCGACAGTTGCGTATTTGTGCTAAACTGATCAAGTCGGCGTCAGTATAAGGCGCATCTTATTCATATTGGTTAGGGGATCTTACCATGCGTAAATTAGTGTTATTGGCTGCTATGGTTGCAGCAACTTCTGCTCAGGCAGCGCCTCGTGAAGCTTTTTGGTTCGATAGCAACAATGTCGTTGTTAAGGACGGTCAAGGTAACTGCTTGCGTACTTCTTTCTGGACTGAGAAAGATGGTCTTTGCCCAGGTGCTAAAGCGCCAGAAGCTAAGCCAGCTCCAGTTGCAGCGCCTGCGCCAGCTCCTGCACCGGCAGCACCAATCGCAGCGCCGATTGTGACTAAGAAAACTTTGAAAGCGGGTGAGTTATTTGCCTTCGATAGCGCTAAATTAACGCCTAAAGCAGAGCAAGAAATTGCTAACACAGCTGCAGAAGCAAAAGCATTAAAATCTATCAATTTGGTTTTAGTGGAAGGTCATACCGACAATATCGGTACAGCAGCATACAACCAACAGTTGTCGATCAAACGCGCCAATGCTGTGCGTGATGCGTTGATTAAAAACGGCGTTCCAGCGGAAAAAATTGATGCGAAAGGCTATGGTTTTGACAAGCCTGTTGCTAGCAACAAAACGAAAGATGGTCGTGCGCAAAACCGTCGCGTTGAAATCACCATTGACGGAACTAAATAATTTCGTGCATTGATGAAAAAAGCCCCGCAGTTTTTGCGGGGTTTTTTTATGCTTAATATCGACAGTTTGCGACGGAATACTTGCCGATTTTAGCTAAATCGGTGAAAATAACCCTATTCGCCTGTCACTAGGTAACCCTATTACTTTTGAAACTTTTTGAGGACTTTTTTATGTCTAACCGTCGTGAACTCGCCAATGCCATTCGTGCACTTAGTATGGATGCAGTGCAAAAAGCTAAATCAGGCCATCCAGGTGCGCCTATGGGCATGGCAGACATCGCCGAAGTTCTGTGGAATAGCCACATGAAATACAACCCCAAAAATGCTAAATGGGCTGATCGTGACCGTTTTGTCTTATCTAATGGCCATGGTTCAATGCTGATCTATTCTTTGTTGCACCTAACAGGTTTCAACCTAAGTATTGATGACATCAAAAACTTCCGTCAATTTCATTCAAAAACAGCAGGTCACCCAGAGTACGGTTATGCAGACGGTATTGAAACCACTACTGGTCCATTAGGTCAGGGTATTACCAATGCGGTAGGTATGGCTATCGCTGAGCGTACCTTGGCAGCGCAGTTTAACCGCCCAGGTCATGCCGTTGTCAATCACCATACTTATGTGTTTATGGGTGATGGTTGTTTAATGGAAGGTTTGTCGCATGAAGCTTGCGCTATGGCTGGCGCCTTAGGTTTAGGTAAGCTGGTTGCCTTCTGGGATGACAACAATATTTCAATTGATGGTCATATTGATGACTGGATGGAAGCAGATGTGCCAGCACGTTTTGAATCTTACGGTTGGCACGTTATTCGCAACGTCGATGGTCACAACGCAGAAGCTGTCGATGCAGCTATTCATGAAGCGAAATCGATTCAGGATAAGCCAACCTTGATTTGTACGCGCACTACCATCGGTTTTGGTTCGCCTAACTTGTGCGGTACGCATGATTGCCACGGCGCACCATTGGGTGATGCTGAAATTGCCTTGACCCGTGAAAATTTGGGTTGGCATCATGAACCTTTTGTAATTCCCCAGCATGTTTATGAAGGTTGGGATCACACAGCTAAGGGTGCGAAAGAAGAGGCTGAGTGGAATGAATTGTTTGCTTCTTACGAGAAAAACTACCCAGATTTAGCGAAAGAGTTTAAACGTCGTATGTCTGGTGAATTGCCAGCGAATTTCGAAGTTGAAATGGACAAATTCATCGCTAAAACGCAATCGGATATGCCAAACATTGCTTCGCGTAAAGCCTCGCAAAATGCGATTGAAGCAATGGGTCCTTTGTTGCCAGAGTTGTTCGGTGGTTCTGCTGACTTAACTGGCTCTAACTTAACTAATTGGTCTGGTACGGTCAAAGTCAATAAATCTAATGCGAACGGTAACTACCTATCATGGGGTGTACGTGAGTTCGGTATGGCGCATATGATGAATGGTATGGTGTTGCATGGTGGCTTTAAAGTTTACGGTGCAACCTTCCTAATGTTCATGGAGTTCATGCGTAACGCTTTACGTATGTCTGCGTTAATGAAGATTGGTACTATCTACGTTTATACTCATGACTCAATTGGTTTGGGTGAAGATGGTCCTACGCATCAACCCGTAGAACAAATTGCGACCATGCGTGCGATTCCGAATTTCCATACGTGGCGCGCTTGTGATGCGATTGAGTCAGCTGTGTCATGGAAGATGGCTGTGTTGCGTTCTAATGCGCCAACAGCTTTGATTTTCTCTCGCCAAAATTTAACGCCAATGTCGCGTACGCCAGAGCAAGTTAAAAACATTGAAAAGGGTGGTTACATCCTGCGCGATTGTGGTGCTGAACCGGATGTTATCTTGATTGCTACGGGTTCTGAAGTTGGTTTGGCCATGAAAGCGGCTGAACAATTGGCGCAAGACAATATTCAAGCTCGTGTTGTTTCTATGCCTTGTGCAGAAATGTTTATGGCTCAATCAGAAGCTTATCGTGAGTCGGTGTTACCATCTTATATTCGTGAGCGTGTTGCGATTGAAGCAGGTATCAGTGATTACTGGCGTAAATTTGTTGGTTTAGATGGTGCAGTAGTCGGTATTGATACCTTTGGCGAATCAGCACCAGCAGATGTTCTGTTCAAGCATTTTGGTTTCACAGTCGAAAATGTCGTGAACACCGTTCTTGATTTGTTAGAAGATACGTGCACTGATGGTTGCTGTGGCGGCCACTAATTTTCATAACGCTCACGCTACCTAATTAGTGTGAGCGTTTTTCCAGATTTATCAATTTTTAATTTGTAACTTAAGGAGTCATTCACATGGCAATTAAAGTAGGTATTAATGGTTTTGGTCGTATCGGCCGTATGGTTTTGCGTGCTGCGGTACAAGACTTTCCTGAAATTGAAATCGTTGCCATTAACGATTTGTTAGAGCCTGAATACCTAGCTTACATGTTGAAGTATGATTCAGTTCACGGTAACTTCAAAGGTACTGTGTCTGTTGAAGGAAACTACATGGTTGTAAACGGTAAGAAAATCCGTTTAACTGCTGAACGTGATCCTGCTAATTTGAAATGGAATGAAGTGGGTGCTGATATCGTCGTTGAAGCAACAGGCTTCTTCTTAACGGAAGAGACTTGTCAGGCTCATATCAATGCGGGTGCTAAGAAGGTCGTTCAATCGGCACCTTCTAAAGACAAAACACCGATGTTTGTTTATGGTGTTAACCATGAAACTTATGCTGGTCAGGCGATTCTTTCTGCTGCTTCTTGTACAACGAATGGTTTGGCACCGGTCGCTAAGGTATTGCAAGATAATTTCGGTATCAAACGTGGTTTGATGTCAACGGTTCATGCTGCAACTGCAACACAAAAAACGGTAGATGGTCCTTCTTCTAAAGACTGGCGCGGTGGTCGTGGTATTTTAGAAAATATCATCCCATCTTCTACTGGTGCTGCTAAAGCTGTTGGTAAAGTATTGCCAGCGCTAAACGGTAAATTGACCGGTATGGCTTTCCGTGTTCCAACTTCAGACGTTTCTGTTGTAGACCTAACTGTTGAGCTTGAAAAAGAGACTTCTTACGAATCGATTTGTGCAGCGATGAAAGCTGCCTCTGAAGGTGCTTTGAAAGGTGTATTAGGCTACACAGATGAGTCAGTGGTTTCTACTGATTTCCGTGGTAATTCTCACCCATCTATTTTCGATGCTGGTGCTGGTATCGCGCTAGACGGTACTTTTGTTAAAGTCGTTGCTTGGTACGATAACGAATATGGCTACACTTGCAACTTGATGCGTATGGTTCAACACGTCGCTAAGTAATTTCGTGTAACACCTAGTCGTCTATTTTCGACTAGGTGTTTTATCGTTTGAGTGATTTCGTTAATCCTATTTCGTAAAGGAAAATAGTATGGCTTTTATTCGTATGGCTGATTTGGATCTTAAAGGTAAGCGCGTTTTGATTCGTGCGGACTTAAACGTTCCAGTTAAAGATGGTAAAGTGACTTCGGATGCTCGTATTAAGGCTTCAATGAAGACGTTTGAAGCGGCAATTAAGGCTGGTGCTA
>NCFI01000008.1 GCA_002281095.1 Thiotrichales bacterium 35-46-9
TTGCAACAGTTGAAAGCTATGTTTGTTGATAGCATTGTGTCTAAAAAACTGGATTTATACTTCCAAGTCACTCCAAATACCCCAACGATGCTGGTGGGTGATGAGTTGAGGTTAACTCAGGTTTTGATCAATCTTCTCAGTAATGCTATTAAATTTACCCATCAAGGTGGTATTACGGTCTGTATTTCGTCTACACAGTTGGATGATACTTCGGTGTGTCTTCACATCAGCGTCACAGATACGGGTATTGGCATGAATGAAATGGCATTACAGAAACTGTTTACGCCTTTTACGCAAGCGGATAATTCGATTACCCGAAAATATGGTGGTACAGGTTTGGGTTTGGTTATTTCCAAGCGTTTAGTGCGAGCTATGGGTGGCGAATTAACGGCCAGCTCTAAAGTAGGACAGGGCTCAAGGTTTGAGTTTGATCTTGTTTCTCCTGTAGCATCGCCACATGATAGTAGTCAGATGAATAGCAATGTTCGATGGAACTTGCTGGTTGTGGAAGATCAACCGATGATTCGTTGCATTATTTCTGATATGCTGAAGCCACTGCCATGGAGAGTTAATTTCACTAATGATATGCAAGAGGCCATCATTCAAGGCAACAATAATGCCAATCATACCTGTGATCTAATAATTATTGACTGGGAAACAGTGCAACGCAATGATGATGCCTTTTTTGAACGTTTATATCAATTCAACAAGCAACAAGCTCAGCGACCTAAAATCGTGTTGATGAGTTATGTGACTAATTTGCGCTTAGATCTGCAAAAAATGGGTATTGATTATTTTTTACAGAAACCATTAATTCGGCAAAGTCTTATGGTGGCTTTAGATGAATTGTCCTCAACAAAAGAGCAAATACAGGCTGAGCTTCACGCTCCCTCATTACCGGATTTGACAGGTGTGCGTCTTTTGTTGGCCGAGGATAATCTATTAAATCAAGAAGTGGCCAAATTGAAATTGGAAAAAGTTGGTGCGCAGGTCTCCATTGCCAATAATGGACAAGAAGCAGTTGATGTCTTTTCACTTAATCCCGATGCATTTGATATTATTTTAATGGATTTACAAATGCCTGTAATGGGTGGTTTTGCTGCTACCGAGCTGATTCGCAAACAAAACAGTCGTATTCCGATTATTGCGCTGACCGCTGCCGCGATGGTTGAAGATAAAGAAAAAGCTTTGTCTTTTGGTATGAATGATCATTTAAGTAAGCCAATTGATACGTTGGCGCTTTATCATACTATTGCACATTGGTGTAAGAGAGCTACGCCTGCAACTAAGGTTCCTGTTGTGCATGAGTCGGTTGTTGATGAGCAAGTGTTAGATATCGATTATGGCTTAGACCTAACCAGTGGCAGTCATGAAATGTTGGCCGACCTTTTGTCTCAATTGAAGGATCAGTTACATGCAGAGTTTGCCGATATCGTATCTGAATTAAAGGAAGGTAGTAAAAAAGGGTTTGCTGCTTTGCATGCGTTGAAAGGAGTCTCGGGTGGTTTGGGTGCCAAAGCCTTAGCTGCAATTTCTCGGGAGATTTACGAGCAGCATCGCAAAGGTTTCCCAATTGAAAGTAATGCATTGAACAAACTGACAGATTCATTACAGAAGCTAGATGAGGCGATTGAGGTTTATCTTTCTCAGCAGCGCT
Organism: Thiotrichales bacterium 35-46-9; assembly: GCA_002281095.1. Classification (GTDB taxonomy): domain Bacteria; phylum Pseudomonadota; class Gammaproteobacteria; order Thiomicrospirales; family Thiomicrospiraceae. The sequence goes on from NCFI01000008.1 coordinate 1,658, forward strand.
AAGGTTGGTTGTTTTAAAGCTCTAAGGTAAGTTGGTTGTTAGTTTTATCAGATCGTCGCGTGCGTGGCTTGCGTGCTGTCTGCTGGCGGCTGCCATGCTTATTCAGCAGTTGGCGCGTGATGGTGCGGTTAGCATCTTGCTCACGTAAGCCATAAATACGCATTTTTGCTTCACGAGCCGCGTGGCTGTGTTCGATAATGGGCATCGGGTAGTCAACGCCCATCGTCACCCCATAGCGTTGCTGCAAATTGGCGGTTAGTTGCCAAGGCGTGTGTAGGTAGTCGTTAGGGACTGGTGCCAGTTGGGGTAACCAAGTGCGAATAAAGGTGCCTTCTGGGTCTTGATCTTGCGATTGTTTTACGGGATTGTAAACGCGTAATGTGTTCATTCCCGTAGTACCTGCTTGCATTTGCACTTGTGGGTAGTGAATACCGGGTTCGTAGTCAGTAAATTGTCGTGCTAAAAAAGCGGCTACGGCTTGCCAAGGCAGCCAGAGCAAATTGCAGGCAAAAGACACCAGCATGGCGCGCATTCTAAAATTAATCCAACCGGTTGCCTGTAAGCGTTTTATGCAGGCATCGACAAAGGGATAGCCCGTTTCACCTTGGCAAAAAGCGGCAAAATGATCGGCGTTGAAGGGTCTCTCTAGGGTGTCTAATGCAGGATGCAAGTTGTGTGTTTGCATATCGGGCTGGCTTTCGAGCTTTTGCATAAAGTGGCAATGCCAGTGCAGGCGAGACTCGAAAGAGCGTAAGGATTTCAGCCATGCCGATTTGTCGGGATGCAAAGCTGTTTCGGCTTTCCACTGTTGCTGAGCATCTCTTAAGGCATGAACAATTTGACGCATGGATAACGTGCCGTAAGCCAAATGTGGTGATAAGCGCGAGCAATGTTTGGGCGCTGTGTTGGGACTAGACAGGGCATAACGATAGGGAAGGCCGCGATGATCCAAGAAAGTGTCTAACAGTTTGCTGGCGCGTGCTGTACCGCCTTTTTGCCGTAAGGGTTTGTCCTCGCCTTGTTGCACCAGTTGAGGGTGAGTGATGGCCAGTCCTTCGGGCAGGCTAACCCCATGAACCTGATTAGGTGCTGGCATGGGCGAGGCAGTAAAAAAGGCTTGCCAATGATCTGCCCAGCCATTGCGGTCGGTTAGGCGACGCACGACGCCATCTTGTCGCCATTCGTGCCATTGCACTCGGTGCGCTAAACACCAAGCCTTAACGCGTCTGTCTCGTGCATAGGTCCAGAGGTTGCCGGTTTCTTCATGACTGTATAGTGCGGCAATGCCGAGCTGTTTATGTAGTTGATCGAGCAGGGCAATCATATCGCCTTGCGCTTGTTGCAGTTCACAACCTAGCTGGCGCAGTTGGTGCGCTAGGTCGGCTAAAGATTCACTGATAAAGGCTGCGTGCTGGCTATCACTATCGGCTTGTTGCCAAAAATCCGTTTCCCACACATACAAGGGCAGCACTTTGCCGGCTTGACTGGCTTGCCGTAAGGGAGGGTGGTCGTTGACGCGTAAATCGCGCTTAAACCAAACTAAGTGGACGCCATTGTGCATTTTTTTCAACCTAGCTCAAATGGCGTTCAGCTTCACGTACCAGTTGCTGCTTGTCGCTATCGCTCAGCTTTTTCACATGACTGACCATTAAGCTGGTGCGTGGATTATGACTGAGTTCGTCGAAATGAATGATGAGAAAACGCCAATAAAGTTGCGTGATGGGGCAGGCATTGGCGCCGCTTTTTTCCTTAGGTTTGAAGCGGCAGTGTTGGCAGTAGTTCGACATTTTGTCGATATAAGCGCCGCTGGCCAAATAAGGCTTGCTGGTGAACTCGCCGCCGTTAGCATAAAGTGCCATACCAATGACATTGGGTCTTTGCACCCAGTCGGTAGCATCAATGTAAACAGCATGAAACCAATCCGACACCGCTTGAGGTTGTAGTTCTGCTAGGGTGGCATAAAGTCCTATCACCATTAGGCGTTGAATGTGGTGCGCATAACCGGTAGCAAGGGTTTGACCGATGACTTGCGATAAACAGGTCATCTCGGTCTTGCCTGTCCAAAACCAGTCGGGCAAGGGGCGTTGATGCCCAAAGTGGTTGGCATATATCAGCTCGTTGGTGCGATGCTGGTAAATGCCGCGCATAAACTCACGCCAACCGAGTATTTGTCGCACAAACCCTTCAACACTATTAAGTGGCGCTTTACCCAGCGCATAAGCCTGTAAGGCGGCATCGATCACTTCTTGTGGCTGCAATAATTGGCAATTCAGCGGAGCAGACAGCAAGGAATGATAGAGGAAGGGTTCGTTCGTCCACATGGCATCTTGCAATTGACCAAAATCCGCCAGACGGTAAGTAATGAAATCGGTTAGAGCAGTTAATGCTTGTTGCCGTGTCACGGCATAGTTAAAAGCGTCGCAGCTTCCGGGGTGGGTGGCAAAGCGTTCATTCACCCTGTCGATAACGGCTTGGGTAATGGCATCGGGCGCAAAAGTTTGCGGTGGTGTTATCCAGCCTAAGCCTTGTTTGGGAATCGATTGGCGGTTATCGGCATCGTAATTCCACTGTCCGCCTTCGGGTTCGCTTCCTTGCATCAAAATACCCGTGCGTTGACGCATCCAACGGTAAAAGAACTCCATGCGCAGTTGTTTTTTGCCGTGCATCCAAGTGCTAAAGTCGGCTGGTGAACACAAAAAGTGTGCATCTTCAGTCCAAACCAAGCCAATGGCTTGTTGCTGGCAGAGCTTGGTAAGGGCATGATGCAGGCGAATATCGCCGACGCGTTGGCAAACCACATGGGTCGCGGCGTGTTGTGTTATGGCAGCAGCAAGGGCATCGACCAAATGTGCATGACTGTGCTGATCTAATGCCCAATAATCGAGTGCTGGTTCGCCGTATCGGTCGCGCAGCCTTTGCGCAAAATGGCGCATGGCACTGAGAAAATAAACAATACGTGCCTTATGACTCCAAACATGGGTCGATTCTTCTACCGCTTCAATCATCAGTAGCTTGTCGTGCTTGGCATCGAAATGGCTTAGAGCAGGGTTGTCGAGACACAACTGATCGCCCAAAATGAGGATGAGCTTGCTCATGCTGGCTGCGACTTATTTTTTTGCGTGCGACATCGCTCTGAGCAGTATTTCACTTCTGCCCAGCAGCTTTCCCATTTTTTGCGCCAACTGAAGGGGCGAGCACAGACAAGGCAGATTTTGCTATCGAGTGTGCTTTTATGGCCTTTGAAGGTGATTTTAGGCATGATGCATGACAGTCTCTGAGTTAAGAGCATCATTACATCATAATTTAATCTGTTTTTGAATTATACAACAGCTAGACGGATTTTGAATTGGTCGTTATGAGGCTAGCAAGGCTTGTAGTTGGGTCTGCAGAGCCGTTTGTTCGCAGGTTGTCCATTCATCGGTAGGCGAAAAGCCCCACACGGGTTTGGGCCAAGCATCATCGTCTGTGCGACGCCCGACCACATGCCAGTGTAATTGCGATACCACATTGCCCAAGGCACCGACATTAATCTTGTCGAGTGCAAAACACTGATTCAACGCCTGAGCGCAGCGGCTACTTTCGTCCATCAGTTGTGCTTGTTGTTCGACGCTGAGTTGATGAACTTCGGTTAGATTGTCAACGCGTGGAACTAAAATCAGCCAGGGAAAATTGCGCACATTTTCTAAGCGAACTTGGCACAGCGGTAAGTCGGTAATAAAAATGCTATCTTGTTCAAGGCGAGGGTCTAGATTGAAAGGCATGGAGTTCTCTTAAATGGGTTTTTCAGGTCTATTAGCGTTGAGAATAGCGTGTTTATGGCTTGTTTGGCAACCGCTTTAGCTAAAGAAATATGCTAATATGCCCTCTGATAGAACAGGAGCTACTTATGCCTACCTTTAGACAGATTTGTTTCTATACCGCTGTGGTTGCGTTAGTGTCGGGGCTAACGATTGGTTTGCTCGATATTTGGGACATTATTGATGTAGAAAATCTCACCTTAAAAATCTTCTTATCTTCGACCTTGCTACTGGTCACGGCCTTGTTGGGGTTGTTGGTAGATCGTTTGTTTGGACCTCGTGAAAGCGATAACATCACTAAAGTAATTTCGAAGGAAGCCCAGTGAGCTTACCGACGGGTTTTATTCTCGCTATGACGTTTTTAACGCGCTTGCCTATGCCGAAAGTGGTAAATTTTCAACCCAGTGACATGGCCAAAGCGGTGGTTTGGTTTCCCTTGGCGGGTGTGGTGGTGGGTGCACTGGTAGCGGTGGCTTGGTCACTGGGTAATCTAATTCATCCGCTGTTGGCGGGGTTGTTTGGATTGTTATTGTGGGTATGGGTGACAGGGGCGTTGCATCTGGACGGCTTGTCTGATCTGACCGATGCCTTAGGTGCCGCTCACGCTAATGAAGAGCGCTTCTTCACTGTGCTGTCAGATCCCCACGTCGGTAGTTTTGGTGTAGTGGTGCTGGTGTTGCAACTGCTGATGAAATGGGTGTTGCTCACCTTGCTTGCCTACGCCGATATGTCAGCGTGGTGGCTGGTTTTTGTTGCCGCTTGGGCGAGAATGGGCGCTGCTTGGTGGTCGTTGAGTTTGCCCAGCATTAAACCCGGCTTAGGAGAAACTTTCGCCTGGCAAGGCAAAGTCAGTCAGCTTGGGTGGGGAGTAGGCGCATTAACCTTGGCAAGTTTAATGCTGTCGCCTGCCTTGTTGTCTGCGTTAGTGCCTGTGTTGCTATGGCGTGTTTGGTTACAGTGGCGTTTAGGTGGGCAAACGGGCGACGCGTTGGGTGCGGGTATCGAGTTAAGTGAGAGTGTGACGCTATTGTTATTGGTAATAATTATTCAGAGTTTGGTGTAGGAAGAAGCAATATGATGACTTATCAAACCATTGATCCCGTTGCCCTTGATTTGGGTGTGGTGCAGGTTCGCTGGTACGGATTGATGTATTTAATCGGTTTTTTAAGCGCTTGGTATTATGGTACGGTCCGAACCCGTGATAGCTGGCGCAATTGGAATAAGGATCAGGTGAGTGATTTACTCTTCTATTGTGCCTTAGGGGTTATTTTAGGTGGACGACTAGGCTACATTTTCTTTTACGATTTTGCTCACTACCTTGATCAACCTTTCGATATGCTGAAAATATGGCAGGGTGGCATGTCGTTTCATGGTGGTCTATTGGGTGTGATTACCGCGGTTTGGCTTTATGGACGCAAGATTAATAAGTCATTGCTCGAAATTACCGACTTTATTGCGCCATTTGTGACGATCGGTCTGTTTTTTGGCCGTATTGGTAATTACATTAACAGTGAGTTGTGGGGTAAGGTGGCACCAGAAGATAGTCCTTGGGCGATGCTGGTTTATGATCATCAATTACAAGCCTTGGTGCCTAAATATCCGACGCAGTTACTAGAAGCTCTGTTAGAAGGGCTGGTATTAGGCGTCATTCTTTGGTGGTATTCGCGACAACAGCGCGGTATTGGCGCGGTATCGGGACTTTTCTTATTAGGCTATGGTTCTTTCCGTTTCTTGGTCGAGTTTTGGCGTATGCCTGACGCTCAGTTGGGTTATCTCGCGTGGGATTGGTTAACCATGGGTCAAATTCTATGTTTGCCAATGATTGCTGGCGGACTCTTCTTAATGTTTTTCTGGAGTAAGCGTCATGCAACAGTATCATGATTTGTTACGATTAATTTTGGCGCAAGGCTCAGCAAAGGATGATCGCACGGGTACGGGCACCATCGGTATATTTGGTCACCAAATGCGGTTTAACTTGCAACAGGGTTTTCCGCTGTTAACGACGAAAAAACTGCATTGGAAATCGATTGCCATTGAATTGTTGTGGTTCTTACGCGGTGATACCAATATTGCTTATTTGAAAGAACATGGCGTGCGTATCTGGGATGAGTGGGCGACGCCAGATGGTGAATTAGGCCCTTTATATGGTAAACAATGGACGCGTTGGGCAACCCCGGATGGTCGAGAGTTGAATCAAATTGCGCAAGTGATTGAACAAATTAAAGCTCGTCCTAATAGTCGTCGTTTAATTGTTTCAGCTTGGAATCCGGCCGATTTACCCGATGAGAGTATTTCCCCTCAAGCCAATGTTGAACAGGGTCGTATGGCCTTAGCTGCCTGTCATGCCTTATTTCAATTTCAGGTGAACGATGGCAAGCTGAGTTGTCAATTGTATCAACGCAGTGCCGATGTGTTCTTGGGCGTTCCTTTTAATATTGCCAGCTATGCGTTGTTAACGCATATGATTGCGCAGCAGTGCGATTTGGAGGTGGGGGACTTTGTCTGGACAGGCGGTGATGTGCATTTATATCGTAACACTATCGAGCAGTCACAGTTGCAATTAACGCGCGAACCTTATCCGCTACCAACCCTCAAAATATTGCGTAAACCTAACAGTATTTTTGACTATCAGTTTGACGACTTTGTTATCGAAAATTATCAGGCACATCCGCATATTTCAGCTAAGGTGGCGGTATGATTGTCTCGCTGATTGCTGCCATGGATGAAAATCGAGCCATTGGTTTTGATAATAAGCTGCCGTGGCATTTGCCCGATGATCTCAAGTTTTTCAAGGCCTGTACGCAGGGCGGCGTGGTGGTGATGGGGCGTAAGACCTTTGAATCTTTAGGCTGTCGTCCTTTGCCGAATCGTCGCAATATCGTGCTGACACGACAAACGGATTGGACACATGAAGGTATCGAAGTTGCGCATGATTGGTATCAACTTTATAACAGCTTGATGTTGCAAGGAATAGATAGAGTATGGATTATTGGTGGTGGGGAGATTTACACTACTTGTCTTGAGCAGGCGAGTGAATTAGTATTAACCCACGTAGTAACGCGCTTGGCGCAAGCTGACGCTTGGTTTCCTGTGTGGAATGCTGAACAATGGCAATGTGTGGAGTCTCAGCTTCATGATGCTGATGAACGACATGCCTATTCCTTTACTTGGCAGCGTTGGCAACGAAAACCCTGAAAAATACCACGACAAAAAAGATAAGACTAGGATAGCTCATGAAGATTAAAGGTAAGTTTACGGTGGCCTTTGCCAGCGTGTTTGTATTGGTTGCGTTAGGTTCAGGCACAACTTTAGTGATGAATACTAAGGTAGAGTCTCGTGTGAATCAAATGCTCAATGAGCATCGAGTTAAATATGATCTTGCGCGTCAGATACAATACGAGTCGGCTGTCCGTGCCGAAGTGCAACGTAATCTCGTCATCATGACAGATCCTAAAAAACAAGCGCAAGAACGACAAACGATGCGTGACTCCGCAGATCGTTATGGTGAGCGCTTAAAACAATTGTCTGAATTGCCGCTTTCTGCACAAGAAGCGGAAATGATCGATAAGATTCGTGCCAACGGTGCAGAAACCTATACTGCCTTGGGTGAGTTCTTAAGTAACCTTGATGCGGACATGAAAGAAGATGCAGTCGATGTGCTTTATGGATCTATGCGAGAAATTCAACTCAGATTTTTTAAGCTGATTGATGAGTTTACCGAAATTCAGGAGCAGAACTTGAGACAGTCTGAGCAGGATCTCGCTGCTGCGCTTAAATTTGCCAATGCCTTGCAGTTTATTTTGGCTACTTTGATGGCTATTTTTGTGAGTATTGTTGGTGTATTGCTAACGCGTTCTATTGCAACCCCTATCACTGCTTTGACTCATAAAATGCGTGAAATAGCCGCCAGTGCGGATTTTACGCAGCGTGTTGCTTTAGGTAAGCGTAATGATGAGCTGGGAGAGAGTGCGCAAGCATTCAATGACTTAATTGCACAAGTAGGGCAGTCGTTGAGTGAAGTGAATCAGGTCGTGCATGGCTTGGCGACAGGTGACTTTAGTCAACGCGTGCATGGTCAGTTGTCTGGAGATCTGTTGCATCTAAAAGATAAAGTGAATGAGTCAGTTGATGCTATTTCTTCCAGTATGGGCTGCTTAACCAATGCCCTGACGGCATTGCAGCAAGGTGACTTTAGGGTACATAGCGTTAATGAACGTTTATCGGGGCGCTATCGTGAATTGGTTCAATTGAGTATGGATACAGCGAGTCGATTGGATGCGGTGGTTTCGGATGTTAACCGCACCATGCACGCTTTAGTTGCCGGTCAATTTAGTGCCCGTGTCAGCGCGGATGCACAAGGGGATTTGGGACGTTTAAGCGATAGCATTAACCAAATGGCGGATGGGCTGTCGAAAGCGGTGAATGATATTTTGCAATTGGCGCAAGCGTTATCGCAAGGACGTGTTGCCGCGCGTATGCAAGGTCAGTACCTGGGTGAGTTGAATGACATTGCCGTGGCGATGAATCAGGGTATGGAGCGTGTGCAGTCGAGTTTAATGGAAATTGCCCATGCGGCACAAATTGTTGAACAGGCCAGTCATGAAGTTTCTTCGGGTAATGAGCACTTTTCGCATCGCAGTCATGAACAGGCGGTGGATTTACAAAATGCCCTCTTGTCGATGCGCCAAGTGTTGGAATTGTTGCAAAGCAACGTCAAACAAACAGAACAAGGGCGCCAATTGGCAGCGGATACCTTAACAGCCTCTGAAGCTGGTGTGGTGACGATGAATCAAACGGTGCAAGCAATGCAAGATATTCGTCAAGCGAATGAAAAGATCACCGGCATTGTTGGCTTAATTGATTCAATTGCTTTCCAAACGAACTTGTTGGCACTGAATGCGGCGGTTGAAGCTGCTCGTGCTGGTGAGCATGGTCGTGGTTTTGCCGTAGTGGCCAGTGAAGTGCGTGCTTTAGCGCAGAAATCAGCACAGGCTGCGCAAGAAATCAAAGGTGTGGTACATCAGTCGATTGAAAAAACAGCCAGTGGTGATGCATTGGTTGCGGAAACAGTAAAAGCGTTTCAAGCCATTGAAGCGCGTTTGCGTGAAACTGATAGTGCTATTGAGCGCATTGCTCAGGGTACAACGGAACAGCGTAATGGCATGGAATTAATTGGTTCTAAGATGCATGAGATGGATGAACGCACCCAGCAAAACGATGCGCTCATTGGTGAAATTTCCGGTACAGCCAATACGTTACGTGAGCAAGCGTCGGAGATGTTGGCACGCGTTCAGGTGTTTGACTTAGGACAGGGAAAACCTCCTGTTAAGTTGTTATCCTAAAACACGCTGGATTAATAATCTAACTACTAGCCCATTACCTATGTATGCGCATTACTTAGGGTGACCTTTATAAAAAATCTTACGGTGTGGGCTGGTCTTCATGGCTCACTGAAGCTTCCGGATAAAGCGCTTGTAGTTGAGTCAATAAAAATTGGCTGTCCTTTTGCTGTAGTCGCTTAATGGCACGCACATAATCGTCGATTTCAACTTGTCCTTGTTTATTGAGTTTGTAAAACAAACGGCGATAGTTTTGTTTAGCCAGTAGGGGCTTAAACCAAGGTAAGAAGCCTTGTTCACCTTCTAATTCATTAATGTAAGCTAATACTTGATCGGTAGCCGCTTTTTGCCATTGTACATCCCATAGATGATAAGCATAGCCTACTAATAGGGCTAAGGCAGCACCAGCGACAAAGCCCCAAATCATTTTGCCCAAATTAAGTCCAATAGCGGCTCCGGCCAATAGAATGAGCACAGTGATCGGGATAATAAAGAAGTTGAGGTCTTTTCCTGCCCTTAATTGAATCAACTGTTGTTGCGCATCTAAACGGTTAAGTTCTACGGATGCGAGCTTAGTGAGCAACTCATTAACATTGGGTGGAGTTAGTTTTTTTGTGCGCATAACCTAAACCTTTCCTGGTTTGGCGTATTGAGGACAATCAATACTGGTGAATTCATTGGTTTCTAAGCAGAGTGCGGTCAGTGCTTTACCCCATAAACAGCCACTGTCTAAACACACCGCATTGGGGTGTGGTGCTAGGTGAGTGTCTTGACTGAGTGTTGACCAGTGACCAAATAAAATCCTTCCACAGCTATCATCACGGCGTGGCCAGCTAAACCAAGGTGCATAACCAGCAGGGGCTTGATCGGGCGATAGCTTGTGTTTGAACTCAAGGCGACCGTCTGCTTGACATAAGCGCATACGCGCGAAGTTGTTGATGGCATAACGCAGCTGGGCGATTTCGCTGTCAGCTTCACTTTCATGCGCTGGCTCGTTGCCATAGAGGTGTTGATGCACAAAGGCTTGCCAATCATCGGCTTGTAAGCGCTGCTCGATGGCATTGGCCATGTATTGAGCATGCGCCAACGACCATTGAGGTACGATACCCGCATGAACTAAGGTGGTGTTCACATCGTTCAAACGAATCAGTAGGGGGCGGTGACGTAGCCAGTCGAGCAGAACAGCTCGGTCAGGGGCTTGCAGAATGGGTATCAGTGTGTCGCTCGTTTTATGATAGCGCTCATTGCCGGTAGCGACGGCGAGTAAATGTAAATCGTGATTGCCTAGTACGCTGGTGACATTCGGTGTGTGAGCCGCCCAACGCAAGCAGTCGAGTGATTGCGGGCCTCGATTAATAATATCGCCTAATAAATACACATGGTCATGACCTTCGCGAAAGCCGACTTTACTCAGCAGCAGTTCAAGACTGTCAAAACAACCTTGTAAATCGCCAATCACATAGCGTTTGCTATCGCTGCTGGGGGCGTCATTCATCTTAATGCAGTGTCCTTGGGATACTTAACAAGAAAGGGGAAATAGGCGCACGATAAGCGTGGCCTTGTGCATCTTCAAACACATAGTAACCTTCCATTTGTCCGTAAGGGGTGCTCAATTGTGCGCCAGAAGCATAGATAAAGGCTTCATCGGCATCTAGTGTCGGTTGTTGACCAACGACGCCAGCTCCTTGCACCACTTCGACCTTTTGGTTGTCATCGGTAATTTGCCAATAGCGACGACGCAGAGTCATGGGTTCTTTGCCATCGTTACGAATGGTAATTTGATAGGCAAAAGTGTAACGATGTTGCATGGGAAGTGATTGTTCAGGCAAGTAGTGGGTCTCTACTTCGATGTGAATGGGGGCTATGGGAAGGTAATGATCACTCATGGGCTGTAGACTCCTGATCATAAGCATCGCTTAAACGTACAAAATCCGCTACAGTTAATACTTCAGCTCTGTGTCCTGGCTGAATACCACAGGCTTCGATTTGTTCCGCCGTCAGCCAACCTTTTAAATTGTTGCGTAGCGTTTTACGACGCATAGAAAAAGACTGCTTAACGATGCGAGCAAAGGTCGCTTCGTTTTGTGCTGCTGCGGGTAACTGTTGATAAGGCACTAAACGCACCACAGCAGAATCGACCTTCGGTGGTGGATCGAAGGCCTCTGGACCAATATGGAACAGATCTTCAATGGCGCAGTAATATTGCGCCATAACACTGAGCCGACCATAGTGTTCGCTATCAGCTTCACTGGCAAGGCGTTGTACGACTTCTTTTTGCAACATAAAGTGCATATCGGTAATGGCGTGGCGCGACTCAAGCAAGTGAAAAATCAGCGGGGTGGAAATGTTGTAGGGCAGGTTGCCAACCACGCGCAAGGGGTTGGCGATGCTGCCATAATCGACGGTGAGCGCATCTTGGTGGCGAATGCTGAAGTGAGCACGATTGCCATAGCGTTTGTTGAGCGTCGGGATCAGATCGTTATCAATTTCCACCACCGTAAATGAAGCGACGCGGTCGATCAGTCGGTCGGTCAGTGCGCCTTCTCCCGGACCAATTTCGAGCATGACATCGCTGGCTTGCGGTGCGATGGCGTGGGTCATGCGCTCCAGTACCGATTGATCGTGCAAAAAGTGCTGACCAAAACGTTTTTTATGTTGATGGCTCATGAATTCGCCTTTGCTCGTTGTTGTGCCATGTTAATGGCTGTTTCGATGGCGTAAATAAAGCTACTGACTTCGGCTTTGCCTGTACCTGCCAAATCGAGCGCAGTGCCATGATCGACGCTGGTACGCACAAAGGGTAGGCCGAGTGTTATGTTGACAGCATGACCAAATCCAACATGTTTGAGCACGCTTAATCCTTGATCGTGATACATACTCAAAACAGCGTCAGTGCGCGCTAGGTAGGGTGGGGTAAACAGCGTGTCGGCAGGCAAGGGGTTCGAAACTTGCCAGCCTTGAGCTTGCGCCCAGCGACAAACTGGTTCAATCACTTCGATTTCTTCACGTCCCAAATGACCACCTTCGCCGGCATGAGGGTTGAGTCCCGACATGAGAATGCGGGGGTGTTCGATCGCAAAATCCTGTTGCAAACTCTTGTGTAAGATGGTTAGCACTGTCTTGAGGCTGGGTTGCGTAATGGCATCGGCTACGGCGCGCAAGGGCAGGTGGGTAGTGGCGAGCGCCACACGTAAACTGGGGCAAGCCAGCATCATCACCACTGGCACATTGCCCGCTTTTTCGGCTAACCATTCGGTGTGACCAGTGAAGGGAATACCGGCCTCATTAATCACGCCTTTATGCACAGGCCCTGTAACGAGCGCTTGAAAGTGGCCTTGTGTTAGTCCATCGACCGCCGCTTGTAAGGTCGCTAATACATAAGCGGCATTGGCTGGGTTAAGTTGACCTGCGCTGCATTCAGTCACTAAAGAAATAGGCAATACCGTGGCCTCGCCAGCAAGGCTGGTTGTGGCTGGTTGACTGCCATCGAAGGGGCGTATGCGAATGGGTTTACCTAGCTGTTCGGCTCTGGCTTGTAAGAGATCTGGATCAACCATCATTACCAGCTGATGCGGCCAATCCTGTTGTGCGAGAGCGACGGCTAGGTCAACGCCAATGCCAGCCGGTTCACCGGGTGTAATGGCGATGCGTAATACTGGTGCGGTCATGTGATCAAGAACCGTCACGTTTGTATTCAGGTGCTAAAATGTTGACATAGGCTTCATCACGTACGCGACGTAACCATTGCTCATAAAGGCTATTCCCTTTTTGCTGACGCAACACGCGAATTGCCTGTTGTTCAACATCAGCAGGAATCGTGGTGTTGTTATTTTTTTCGATGCCATTTACTTTGACAATATGAAAACCCAAGCCACTTTGTACTGGTTCACTGATGTTACCTTCACCTAGCCCAACAATGGTTTCTTCTAAAAAGCCTGGTAATTCAGAAGTTTCTAGCCAGCCTAAATCTCCACCCGAAAGCGCTTTAGAATCGGCTGAATAGCGAATGGCCAGCTGAGCAAAATCATCGCCATTTTTGAGGTTTTGCCAGACCATTTTAGCTTTGTCGCGCGTGGTCGAGATTTGCTCGGGTGTAGGTGACTCAGGCAGGGCAATGAGCAAATGTTGTACTTTATAACGCGTCGTGTTACCTGTATTGCCTATTTTGCGATTGACGAAATTTTTGACTTCTTCGGGTGTGACGCGAATGCGCTGTACCACTTCTTGGTTGCGCAATTCTTCAATCGATAGTTCGTCACGCACTGAATCACGTAGGCGTGTGAAACTACCCGGTTCTTGGGCTTCTAGTCGTTGGCGCAAGGTGATGAGGTCTAGGTTGTTTTGCTGGGCAATCGCTTGTAGGCGTTCATTGACTTCTTCATCACGAATACGAATACCGAGTTGTGATGCGAGATCCTCTTGTGCTTGTTTTAGGATCATTTGCTCTAATACTTGTTTATAAAGTTCCTGAGCAGGCGGCAATTTTACCCCTTGTGTAGACAAGTTACGCACAATGTCGCGGCTTTCATTCATTAACTCAGACTCGGTAATGACCGTACGATTGACAATCGCAATGCTCCGATCGAGCAGTTCGTCAGCCCAAGCAAGTGATGCAAAAAGATTGCTCATGAGTAGGCCTGTGATGGTGAGCAAACGGGGAGTGTTCATGCGGTGTTAGCCTCATTCAAAATAAAGTCGAGAGTCAACCTTGTCGCCAGCTGTGCTGCCGAATGTGGTGAGTCCCTTAAAGATAAATGCTAGACGAATGATATCATCCTGCACTTGGTTAATATAGAGATTATGTTCCCAAATCAATTGTGCTGCCCAACAACAGCTATCATATTGAACGGCATTGACTGCACCGCGAAGTTGTTGGCTAGAGTGATTATAATTGACAAAGTGCATACTACTCAGTAATCCGTTGTAGCGAAGCTTGCCACCAAAGGTGGTTTGTTCATCTTCTAAAGCAGTGCCTTTTTGGCGTAAACGATGACGCACAACAAGACGATTGTTATTGTCGGCGAGATATTGCAGGCTAGTATCTTCTTGCACCAGTTTTTTACTGTCTCTATCCAGTTGTTGCGTTAAGCTGGCGCGCCAGCGATTTTGTACCAGAGAAGCAGTGACAATAATGTCAGAAAACTCACCGGTTTCGCGTGCTTGATTGGCTAATTGCACCTGTCTATTCTGAAAGTAAGTAATTTGGCCGACGCCGAGTTCTAAAAACTCCTTGCCACTTTCATGAAACAGTCGGCTAAACAGTCCGCTGGTAATTTGATTAGTATCGCCGATGCGATCTAACCCAGTAAAACGGTTATCGGCATAGAGTTGCAAATAATCAAAATTACGCAACATGGTATCGAATACCGGAAATTGAGACTGGTCTTGCGTGCCCACATATAGGTACTTCATGCGTGGCTCTAAGGTGTGTATATAACCTTTATTGAATAAATTAAGGGATTTTTCGAATGTCACTCCAGCGTCTAGGCTGGCTAAAGGAAGTGTGCGGCTGAGTTGATTATTTGTATTGTCACTTAAATCATACTGCGTCATGAGTAGTTGTGTTTTACCCCGTAAAAAGCCATAAGGTTTCCACAGATCAAAACCAAGGGTCGGGGCTAGATGAATCCGGTTACCTGTGGCGATAGGGGTGCGAGCTTGTGGCGCTAAAAAATGACTAAGTTCACTACTCATTCGAGCATAGTAGGGCGAATTGCTTGGTTCAAATTTCCATTGATGTTGAATGCTTGGTAGCGCACTGTAGTAAGGCTGCCCATAAAGCATTTGTTTAAAGTCCAGTAATTGAGCACTAACTTGTTGATTACCCCAGCTCTTGCTTAAATTAATATGGCGAGGTAAATAAAGCATGTTACGCAAGTAAAAATCCGTTAGCTGCGTTTCGCGGTAGAAAGCGGGATCAGACACATCATGCCAAGACCAGTTCAATTGCCATTGTTGCGGCAAGATTTGGCTGGCATTCCACCAGATACGATAACGGTCTTGACGAGTCGTTTCGTCTCGTAAGAAAGTGGTGGTTAAGTTACCTTTTTGGCTGTTAAACCAATAGCGAAATTCGTTATCAATCGCTTGCCCTCGGTCGGCTACCTGAATAACGGTGAGGGTGTCATCCATGTTAGGAGCAATATTAAAATAATAAGGAATTTTGACAATGGACTTGGTGCTGCTGACACCCGCAGTTTCGTTATAGTAGGTGGTAATGGTTGGCATGAGAAACCCTGACGCCCTATCTGCCGTACTAAATTGAAACTTAGGGAAGTAAAATACGGGCACATCATGGAAACGTAAGACAGCATGGTCTCCCGTTGCCAGTTTGGCCTTGTCATCAACAACGAGCTTATCAAAGGACATCCACCAAGATTCTTCACCTATCGGACACCCAGTGTAGCGCAGTTTATGAAAGGCAACTTGTTCATTGTTTTGCGTCACGATCGCACTGTCGGCGGTTCCCCATGCCTTGTTTTCAAGCAGTTGATAGTTGAGTTGTTCTAACTGGGTGGTTTGGGACTTTTCGTCATGCTCGGCACTTTCTGCTGTTGCTAGGTATTGCTTGTTTTGGATGCGTACATGACCAAAGGCGTAAGCTTTATCACTTTCTTGATGGTAACGAATGAGGTCGGCATTGAGTTTCTTGTCAGACAAGGTGACGCTGGCATCGCCAGATAGGGTAAACAAATCGCTATTAGGGTGGCTTAGTTTCTCACCAACCAGTTCTTTTTGTCCGGCAGAAAGTTGCCAACTATCTGGCGCAAATAGCCACGAATAGCGACAGACATCCTCAGCGTAAGCTGCAGAGAAGCTGGCACTCGTTAACATTAAGCTAGCGATTAGACGAGAAAAGGACAACATCAACTTGTCAATGGCGTGATAAAACGAGTATTTTATCAGGCAATGACGGCTTAGGGAGAAATTATGCAAGATATTCGTGCTCAGGCGATGCGAGAATGGTTAGCTGGACAAGCCGCTTGGCGAGAAGGTCAGCTCACGCCCTTAACGGGCGATGCTAGTTTTAGACGTTATTTTCGTTGGCAAGGAGCAGATGATGTAACGGCGATGGTGATGGATGCGCCGCCGCCACAAGAGGATGTGCGTCCTTTTCTAAAGGTACGTGAAGCCATGGCGAGCTTGTCGGTGGCGGTGCCTGCTTGCTACGCTCAGTCGATAGAGCAAGGGTTTTTGTTGCTGGAAGATTTTGGCGATACCACCTTGGCGCAAGCAGTGGCTCAAGCTGATGAGGTAGCGATTGATCGGCTGTATCGGCAAGCACTGACGCAATTGGTGAATTGGCAAACGCATGAGCAACAGCCAGCAGTGGCGCAAAGCTTACCAAATTATGATGCGCCTTTATTGGTGCGCGAAATGCAGCTATTGCCCGATTGGTTATTGAAAGTGCATTGTGATGCGCCTTTGTCTTCTTTTGAGCAGAGCGAATGGCAGCAATGGTTGCGACTACTCAGTGGTCATGCCTTAGCGCAACCGCAAGTGCTGGTACATCGTGATTACCACAGTCGTAATTTGATGGTCACGGATAAAGGCGTTTTGGGTGTTATTGATTTCCAAGATGCGGTACGTGGTGCGCTGACTTATGATGCCGTCTCTTTATTGCGTGATGCTTATGTGCGTTTCGATGAGGATCAAGTCACCGAATGGCTGCGTTTTTACTTTTTGGCATTGGTGTCGGCAGGGCGGTTAACTAAGGATGAATGGACGGGCTTTGTCAGAGCCTTTGATTGGATGGGCGTGCAAAGACATCTCAAAGTGTTGGGTATCTTCGCGCGCTTGTTTCATCGCGATGGCAAAAAGGGTTACCTTAAAGATATGCCGCTTGTGCTGAATTATGTGTTAAGCGTGGCCAGTCGTTATCCTGAACTATCGAATTTGGCCGATTGGCTTGAAAAGCGAGTGGGAGACAGATTGCTTTGAAAGCAATGATTTTAGCCGCTGGTCGGGGAGAGCGTATGCGCCCCTTAACCGATAACACGCCGAAACCCTTATTAATGGTGGGAGGAAAGCCTCTAATTGTGTGGCACTTAGAAGCCTTAGCGCGTGCCGGTATTCAAGAAGTCATTATCAACCATGCTTGGTTAGGCGAGCAGATTCCGCACGCCTTGGGTGATGGTGGTCGATGGGGATTAACAATTAACTACTCTGCCGAAGGCAATTTTGGGTTAGAAACGGGTGGTGGTATTTTCAATGCCTTGCCGTTACTAGGTGATGCGCCTTTTTTGTTGGTGAATGGCGATGTTTTTACCGATATCAATTTGGTGGACTTGGTGCAAAGAGGCTTGGCTGAGGAGATGCTGGCGCATCTGTGTTTGGTCGATAACCCGGAGCATCATCCGAAGGGTGATTTTAGTCTTAGCTGCCAAGGTATGGTTAGTGATGTACCGAGTTTAACCTTTGCCGGCGTATCACTCATTTCGCCCGCCTTATTTGCCCAGTGTCATGCGGGCACTTTTCCCTTAGCTCCGTTGTTACGCAAAGCGATGCAGACGCATCAAGTGAGTGGTGAACATCATCGTGGATTTTGGCTGGATGTGGGTACGGTGCAGCGGTTACAATATTTGAACGATTATTTATCAAAGGATGCTGAATGATGCTCATGCTTATTTCGCCTGCCAAAGCATTGGATATGGACTCACCAGCCCCCTTAAAGGAAGCGACTCAGTGTGACTTTTTAGATCAATCACAAGTCTTAATCGATGCCTTGCGCGAGTTATCGGTTGAAGATGTCGCTAAACTGATGGACTTGTCCGCTAAATTAAGCGAGCTGAATGTGCAGCGCTATCGCGATTTTCACTTGCCTTTTTCCGCCCATAACGCCAAGCAAGCGGTGTTTGCTTTTAATGGCGATGTTTACGAAGGCTTGTCTGCCAGTCAGTTAAGTACAGACCAGATTCATTGGTTACAAGACCATTTACGCATCTTGTCTGGCTTATATGGGTTATTGCGTCCGCTGGATTATATGCAACCTTATCGCCTAGAAATGGGGACGAGTTTTGCCAATAGTCGGGGTAAAAACTTGTATGCTTTTTGGGGTGATCGTTTGACTCAAGCGGTGAATAGCTTGTTGGCACAACAAGCACAACCCGTATTGGTGAATTTGGCTTCGACCGAGTATTTTTCTTCCATCCAAGCCCAAGCCATTCAAGCACCGATTATTACGCCTGTTTTTCAAGATGAAAAAGCCGGAAAGTACAAAATCATCAGCTTTTATGCCAAAAAAGCGCGCGGATTAATGGTACGTTACGCCGCCGAACAAGCGATTGATGATGTGCAGGCACTGAAAGGGTTTAACCTTGCGGGTTATGCTTATGCACCTGAAGTCTCAACCGAAACGGAATGGGTATTCCGTCGTTGCGAAGGGGTGGTGGCGTGAGTGAAACTCCCAGCAAAAAGGTGAAAGAAAGCAAAACACCACGTACTTTTTTAGCGCCTGATATTGCTGATTATTGTGAAGCCCATTGTTCCGCTGAGTCTGCTGCGCTCAGGGACTTAGCGGCGTTTACGGCCGAAAAACGAGCGGATTATCAAGTTAATTTGTCGGGGCGTAGTGTCGGGCAGCTGCTTAAATTATTGGTCGCCACAGCGCAAGCAAAACGGGTGTTGGATATTGGTACTTTTACCGGTTATTCTGCTTTGGCCATGGCAGAGGGTACACCGGATGATGGTCAGGTTGTGACGCTGGATGCCAATCCGCTCAGTCAAGCCTTCGCCGCGCCTTTTTTAGCCCAGAGTCCACACGGTCATAAGGTCACTTGCGTCACTTGTTTTGCCCATGAGTGGTTAGCCGAACAAGCCGATGCTAGTTTCGACTTTATTTTTTTGGATGCCGATAAACACCGCTATCCGGATTATTTAACGAGCTGCTGGCGCTTGTTGTCAGCGGGTGGGCTGTTGGTGGCAGATAATATCCTGTGGGGTGGTCACGTTACCAGTGAGCAGCGTTCTAGTCGTGCCGATGCGGTAGATCAATTTAATCAAGCAGCTTGCCAGCTAGTCGATGCGGTTGCGGTATGTTTGCCTTTGCGTGATGGGTTGATGTTACTACGCAAAGCTATTTGAAAGCCAAGCTGAAGTTGTTGCTTGTCATGCAATCTTCATAAAAATCCGTTAAGATGATGGGAAATGTCTAACAACCTTGCTTCGCTTGGTTTTTAGACATCCCATATTTGTTTTACCTCTGGTGGAAGGGATTCATTCAATGCGTTACGTGTTATTTTTTGTGACCCTTCCCCCAGACCCCCTTTACATAAGGGTTTTTAGAGGTTTTCGATAGTTTGGAAATACAAACGTCACACTGGATCACATTGATCCAAATTATTCTGCTATTGGCAATCAATGCCTTCTTCGTGGCGGCTGAGTTCGCCTTAGTTAAAGCAAAACAAGTTCGACTTAATCAGCTTGCTGACCAAAGTGCGACAGGGCGCCTGACTTACCAAATTCATCAAAACATCGAGCCTTATCTAGCCGCCTGTCAGCTAGGAATTACCATGGCATCACTGGGCTTGGGTTGGGTAGGTGAGCCTTTCGTTGCCGCCTTAATTGAACCCTTGTTTGTCATGATGGGTCTACCAGCTGAAATCATGCATACGGTGGCATTTTTAATTGGCTTCATTATTTTCTCAGCTTTGCACATTGTTATTGGTGAACAGGTGCCGAAAAACCTTGCCATTCGCGTGCCAGAACCGGTCGCTATGTGGGTAGCTTGGCCGTTGCGTGGCTTCTTTGTCATGGTTTATCCCTTGTCGCGTTTATTGGATAAAACCTCAGCACTGATCTTAAAGAGCATGGGTGTGCGTCCAGCCAGTCACTTAGAAGTGTTCACCGATGAAGAAATTAAAGGCATTATTGACCAGTCTCGTGCCAGTGGTGAAATGGGGCATCAAAAAGCCGATATGCTCACTAACCTGTTTGAAATGGAGCATCGTACCGCACGTGAATTGATGACGCCCCGCAATGACATTGATGCGTTGGATATTGATCACCCTGCAGAAAGCCTGCTGGCGCTCATCTTAGATACACAACACTCGCGTTTCCCTGTGATTGAAGCCGGCTTTAACCAAGTGCATGGTGTGGTTATCGTTAAGGACTTGTATCGTGCTTTGTTAGCAGGTGACCAACAGCCTTGGGCGCATTTGAAAGACTTTTGTCGTCCGGCGTTAATGTTGCCCGATAGTTTGAATGCGACCCAATTGTTTGAACAAATGCGCGGCAATCAATCGCATTTAGCGATGGTCGTCGATGAATATGGTGAAATTGTCGGTCTAATCACCCTCGAAGACGTTTTGGAAGAATTGGTTGGTGACATCGGTGATGAGTTAGATGAGCGTTTGGCTGAATATCCGATTGAAGCAACTGAGCAGGGTTGGAAAGCTCATGGTTTGTCGGATTTGGATGAAGTACGTAAGCTAACGGGTTTGGTGATCGAAGCGGAATTGCAGGTGCATACCTTATCTGGCCTATTCATGGAGCGCTTGGGACGAATGCCTGAGGTAGGTGACGTGTTGCATGAGGGATCATTGAAGTTGACGGTGATGGCGATGAAAGATCGTCGCGTTGAGTCTGTAGCCATTGTCACTGTTGATGAAGATATGACCAATGTCTGAACGCAGCCAAGTTGATGCCATTCGCGAGCGTGATGAACCCTTACTGGTTCAAGTGCTGCCTTTGCTCGAAGAAGGGCATTACGATGTTCTAGCCGATTTGTTACAGGCAGAGCACGAAACTGATTTGGCTGTTTTGCTTGAATCTTTACCCGCGCATCAACGTTCAAAAGTTTGGGAGCTGATTCCAAATTCAGAGCAGGGTAATGTGCTCTTGCACTTGCATGATGAGGTTAGGGCGTCACTGATTGCCATTATGCCGCATCAGGAACTGGTTGATGCGCTAGAACCCTTAGATGCGGATGATATCGCCTACGTTCTGGAAGATGTTCCAGAAGCTAAATCAGATGCCATCTTAGAACAACTAGATCATGAAACCCGTGCCGATGTTGAAGAGTCGCTCAGCTATCCGGAGGGAACAGCAGGGCGTTTAATGCGTTTCGATGCGATTGAAGTGCGTGCCGATATTGATATTTATACCGTGCTGCGCTACTTACGACGTCATAAAATTCTTCCCGATCAGACCGATGGCTTAATGGTAGTGGATGAAGATGGCTACTACTTAGGTAAGCTCAACCTTTCTACGTTAGTGACGCAGCCGGGTAGTGCGCGTGTGGAATCGGTAATGGATGCCAGCGAACAAGCCATTCCTGCCTATATGG
Organism: Thiotrichales bacterium 35-46-9; assembly: GCA_002281095.1. Taxonomy (GTDB): domain Bacteria; phylum Pseudomonadota; class Gammaproteobacteria; order Thiomicrospirales; family Thiomicrospiraceae. The sequence goes on from NCFI01000008.1 coordinate 23,080, forward strand.
AAGAAGACGAAGTGGCGCACTTGTTCGATAGACGCGACTTGGTTTCTGTCGCGGTGGTCGATGCCGCTGGTAAGTTTATTGGACGTGTTACGGTTGATGATGTGTTAGACGTGATTCGCGGTCAATCTGAGCGTGCCTTAATGGGTATGGCGGGTTTGGATGAAGAAGCGGATATTTTCGCCCCCGTCATTACCAGTGCCAAACGTCGTGCCTTGTGGCTAGGGATTAACCTGTGTACGGCTTCCTTAGCCGCTTGGGTGATTGGACAGTTTGAGGCGAGTATTGCGCAGTTAGTGGCACTCGCTATCTTAATGCCTATTGTGGCGAGTATGGGTGGTGTTGCGGGTAGTCAAACCCTGACGCTAACGGTACGTGGTTTAGCGTTAGGGCAGGTCAGTCTGTCGAATATGCGTTGGCTACTGCGTCGTGAATTGGGTGTTGGCTTGCTCAACAGTTTGCTCTGGGCAAGCATGATGGGCTTAGTCGCTTGGTTGATCTTTGAACCCGGTGTTGGTGCTGTCATTGCCGCCGCACTCACCATTAACATGACCCTTGCTGTGGGTGCTGGGGTGTTCATTCCCATTGTACTCGACCGCTTGGGCATTGACCCTGCCTTATCGGCTAGTATGATCCTAATGACCATTACCGATGTGATGGGCTTCTTAACTTTCTTAGGGTTGGCAACAATTTTCTTGTTGTAGTAGACGTTTTGATGCAGCCTTCTTCGCAGTGCTAATAAAAAGCCCCGCTCTGAGAGTGGGGCTTTTTGCTGCAGAAAAGTTATTTCTTAACTAGGCTTATTATTTCACGCGGAAAGTGATGCGTCCTTTAGTCAAGTCGTAGGGTGTTAGTTCTACTTTAACCTTATCGCCCGCTAAAATACGGATATAGTTTTTGCGCATCTTTCCAGAGATATGCGCTAGTACCGAATGACCATTTTCTAAGGTAACACGAAACATGGTGTTTGGTAGTACTTCGCTGACTGTGCCTTCAAATTCGATGACGTCTTCTTTGCTCATTTGCCCAAAGCCGATAAATATAGTAAATACAGCATTATAGACAATAATGGATTGGTTTGCACGGTATTTTATCGGTTTTGTAAAAAGTTTGATGTTGTTATGCTTCCCTCTTGTGATGTCGTTGCGTCACTGGCATACTGTTGCGATTGAGTCGAGCAAATAGACAAGGAGGTATTGTGTTAGCAAAACCATGGTTGATAATCGCTGTGATGGCATCGGGTTTGGTGATGACTGGCTGTTCACCTTCGGCACCTTCGGGTACGATTTATAAGTCTAATGAGGCGCTTAAACCTCAAGAGGTACGACTGGCTAAGTTGCTTTCAGTACGTCCGGTGCAAATCGAAACGTCTTCTAACACCAATACGGGAGCGGTTGCCGGTGGTGCGATTGGCGGCGTTGCTGGCTCTCAGATGGGGTCAGGGCGTGGTACAGAGGCCGTTTTGGGTGGATTGATTGGTGCGACAGTCGGTGCGATAGCCGGATCAGCAGCACAAAAAGCAACGAACAAAGAAAATGCAGCTGAGTTGACGGTACAAATGGATGACAATGGACAAATTATGTCGATTGTGCAGGCTGGAGATGAAACGTTTACGGCTGGGCAAGCGGTGAGAGTATTGATTCAGTCAGGTAAATATCGAGTTGCCCCTTATTAAGATGGATCAAGTAATAAGAGAGAGTTATGCAAATTCAAAAAGAGTGTGATGATACGGCGTTACTGCAACAATTAGATGCGGTGTTGGCAGAAGTCGGGGGAGCATTAGCGCCTTTCGACCCTTATTTACATTGGTCTTTGAATCAACGTTGCTGCTTCTTTGAGGAGGCAGATGCTAAGCTTGTTCGGGAATATGCGGGCGGAGTGGCCATTATTCGCGTCGAAAAGATGTTTTATGTCGCCAGACGCTTTTTGCGCACAGGTGGCTGGTTTTGGTCGGCTGTCGCTTTGCTGGACGCTCAAGCGAACAATCACATGCTGATGAGTATGATGGAAGGGACTACTTAATCATACGAACGAAGAGAATGAACCTGAAGCTGGAGCAATCCAGCTTCACTGTTTTTAACGGCTTAGATAACGCGATTAATGGTCGCGAGTAACTTTTCTGGGCTGAAAGGTTTGACGATCCAACCTGTTGCACCTGCTGCTTTACCTTTGCCTTTCATGTCATCTGAAGATTCAGTTGTTAGGCAGATAATCGGTGTCATACGGTAATTACCCAGAGCGCGTAGCTTTGTGGTGAGTTCGATGCCGTTCATATTTGGCATGTTAATGTCAGTTAAGACCAAATCAAACTGAGTTGCATTGGCTTTGTTTAAGGCATCGACGCCGTCTTCAGCTTCAACCACATCAAATCCAGCGCTTTTTAAGGTCATCGCAACCATTTGGCGCATAGATTTTGAATCGTCAACCGCTAAAATTTTCTTAGCCATTACTTACTCCTAAAAATGATAATTCGTTTTGCAGTGCATCCGATAAATCGGTGAACGCTATTTTTTGTTGTTCGAGTAGGCCGATAATGACCTGCGCGCCTGCAGTATCAATTTTTTCGACTGTGCGCACATTGGCTTTCAGGTTGTCTGTTTGTAGCCAGCTGTCAAAAGCGGTTTGGTCAGTCATGATGCTTTTGTATGTGAGTTCTTCCATGGCTGAGTTACTCCCTAAAGAAATCTATTTTATCAATATCTGTCAAAATTACCATACGACCGTCAATGGAAACCAGTCCTTCAACGAAGACATTTTTGGCTTCACCATCTTTTTTGGGGGCGGGTTGCAATTCGTCCAAGTTAGCAAACTCAGTATTGGATACTGAGTCAACGACGATGCCGACAACTTTTGTTTTGCCATTATTATCAACACGTAATACGATAATGACACCTTTGTCTGATTCATAGTCGAAAAACATTTTGCGTAAATCAAATACGGGTACCACTGAGCCACGCAAGTTAATGACGCCAAGCGTCCATTCAGGGGTATTTGGGATAGGTGTGCATCTTTCTACGTCTTTAATTTCTTGAATACGTAAAATATCCACCCCATAAACTTCATTATTGAGAATGAAGGTAAGCAATTGTTTGGTGTTTTCCATTGTCATGCCCTTATTCAACTTCGTGCGAGAGTTCAGTGAGATCAAGAATCATGGCAACGCGGCCATCACCCATAATGGTTGCTCCAGAGATACCGTTTACTTTGCGGTAGTTGGTATCTAACGATTTGATCACCACTTGCTGTTGGCTTTCTAAACTATCGACAAACACGCCAAAACGCTTATCACCATTTTCAACGACAACTAACAATCCTTGCGTTAATTCAGTTTTGCCAACGGGACGGTTGAAGAACGTATTTAAGCGCACAATGGGTATATAAACATCGCGTAGGCGATAGAGGTAGGTACCTTTAACACTCTTAATGTTGTCTTCGGCAGGCAGTACCGATTCGACAATGGATGCTAATGGGAAAATATAGGTTTCGTCACCTACTTTAGCCAGTTGACCATCCAAAATGGCCAAGGTTAATGGCAGACGGATGGTGAAGATAGAACCGAGGTTTTGTTCAGTTTGAACTTCAATGGTACCGCCCAGTTCACGAATGTTACGACGTACGACGTCCATGCCGACGCCACGTCCGGAAATATCCGTTACTTCGTCGGCAGTCGAGAAGCCAGCATGGAAAATGAGATCAATGTTCTCTTTTTCGGTAATCACTTGGTGTTCTGTGAGAATACCCGCATCAATGGCTTTTTGGCGCACTTTATCCAGTCTAATGCCAGCACCATCATCTTTAATTTGGATGACAATGTTACCACCAGCGTGGAAGGCAGATAAGCGTACTGTACCCTTACGTGCTTTGCCTTTTGCTTCACGGACATCTGGCTTTTCAATACCATGATCAACGGAGTTGCGGATAATGTGGACGAGCGGATCGGTGAGTTTTTCTAGGACGGTTTTATCCACTTCGGTGTTTTCACCTTCCATCACCAATTCAATATCTTTTTCGAGTTTAGCGCTCACATCATGCACAATGCGTGGCATGCGGTTAAACGCAAAACTAATCGGCATCATACGAATTGACATGACTGATTCTTGCATGGCACGTGTATGACGCTCAATATCGACTAAACCTTCTTTCAGCTCATCTGCCCAGGGAGCGTTCAACTGATCTGCAAGTAGGCCGAAGCGGGATAGCATTGACTGAGCGATAACCAACTCGCCGACCATATCGACCATCTGGTCGATTTTACTGATAGAAACACGAATAGAACTTTCTTGTTTTTCACCAGTTGCGACAGCAGCTCGTGGCGCACCATTGTTGGTTGCCGCTGGAGCTGTGGCTGTAACAGCTGTTTGTTGGGTTAGGGCTGTCGGTGCCTCAGTCGCTACAACAACACCGCTAGTAGCGGTACTTGCTTCGACGGTCACTCCAGTTGAACTATCACCATTTCGATATATAGGACTGATACTAATATGGCAACTGTCTTCATCAAGCCATTCAAATACTTCATTAATATCGGCCAGTTCAACCTCTCCGTCGATGACAACGTTGAATGAGATCAAACAGTGTTCTACCTGCAGAGGATTGCCTTCATTAAGTCGTGCTTTGATGTGTGTTCTTTCAGCGCCTTCAATACGACTTAGTTCATGGAGCAATTTCAGTAAATCAATACCAGAAGTGAAGTAATCATCACTGGGCGATAAATGAATTTGGTACCCTATTAACTCAGGCTGATCTGTGGCAGTATTGTTTGTGTTGCTTGTTGTTGCAAGGCTTTGTGCGCCATGATTCAAAATAGCCTCTAAGCGTTGCTCCATCGCTTTGACTGGTGTCATATCAATCGGCTGATTATCTTGGTAGGCATCCAAGATAATGCGTAACACATCCACAGATTGTAATAGTGCTTCACGATTTTCTGAGGTGACGTTACGTTTTCCAGAACGCATTTCATCTAGCAATGTTTCTAGAATATGGGTAAGGTGGATGAGTTCGGAGAATCCGAAGGTGCCTGCACCCCCTTTCATTGAGTGGGCGGCACGAAAAATGGTATTGACCACTTCGGTATCGGGTGTGCCTTCAGGTAGAGTCAGTAGGTTGGACTCCATGGCAGCCAATCCCTCAAAACTTTCTTCAAGGTAGGTTTGGCGAAACACCTGCATTAATTCATCCATTCAAGAATCTCCAATGGCTAGCGGAATAAGTGCTCACTTGGTGGTTGTGGCTATTTTGTGTTATCTGATTGATGAGCAAATCAACTTTGTTTTCATTATAACGATTTCTAAGCTTAAAACCAGTGGTCTTTATCGAAATTATACGCAATGTCAATCCAGTAAAAATGACGTTTTTGTGTTCTTTCGTGGTGGCAAGAGTGCGTAGAACTTAATTGCCCTCATATATCTAGCGACCAAGTTACGAATTCTTTAAGTCCATTAGACAGTTAAAGTCGTTGTTAAGTCTCAAATGATTGACTAAGGCAGCCATCGACCAAGTGAAAGCGAGAGGAGCAACGTTGGGCTAGTTTCATGTCGTGAGTGACAATTAAAAAGGAAATGCCTTCTGTTTGATTAATGCGCTCTAGCAGCTTAAAAATGTCATCGGCTGAGTGGGTATCTAGATTGCCGGTTGGCTCATCGGCTAGAACTAACGGTGGATTAAGCATCAGTGCGCGTGCAATCGCAACCCGCTGTTGCATACCTCCAGAGAGCTCATTTGGTTTCTTTTGTGTTGCGCTTGCTAAACCAACGGCATTGAGTAGTTGTTGAGCACGCCTTTCTGCTTTGTTTTTTTCTAATTGTTGATGAATGATGGATGGCATCATTACATTTTCCAGCGCATTAAAGGCGGGTAGTAAATGATGGAACTGAAATACGAAGCCAATATTTAAGCCACGCAATTTGGTGAGTTGGTCATCGCTGATATTTTGAGTGCTTTTCCCTGATATCACCAACTCGCCAGAAGTAGGGGGTTCTAGCAGTCCGATAATATTGAGCAAGGTTGATTTTCCTGACCCTGAGGGGCCTGTCAGCGCACTGAAGCTGCCAGCTGATAACTCAATATCGATACCATGTAAAATTTCGGTTTCAATGCTGGTACCGATATTGTAGGATTTGCGAATTTGTTTGAGCTGTAAAATAGGATTCATGGATTAACTCCGAATCGCTTGAACGGGATCCATGCGGGCAGCTCTGCGAGCCGGTAGTAATGCAGCCAGAATGCCTACTAGCATGGCAACAATGCTGGCCATGACCACTAAATTTGGATCAAGCTGAGCGGTAAACATCATGCTGCCATCGGGAGATTTGTATACCGTTGCAAATAGAGTGAGTAGTCCAAAGGCTAGAGATACGCCCATCAGTGAACCCAGACTGCCGAATAGTGCGCCCTGCATGAGAAAAATACGTAATACCTGTTGTTGTGTCGCCCCCATAGCACGCAATATTCCAATTTCTTTTTGTTTTTGCACCACCGAGACTACCAATACGCTGGCAATGCCTAGTGCGACAATAATGACAACAAACACACGAATGAGGCTGTTGGTGACGGTTTGATTAGAGAGGGCGTTGAGCAATCCAGAGTTAGTTTCCATCCAAGACTCGACTAATAATCCTGTTTGTTTGCTCAATCGTTGCGCCAGCAATTTCGCACCAAATAAGTCGTGTACTGTTAAATCTATTGAGGAAACACCGCCGGGGATGTTGAGTAGGCTTTGAGCGAGTCGCAATTGCGTGAATACCCAACGTTTATTCAGGTCTTTGTTGTTAATGTCGAACAAACCTACGATGGTCAAGTTTTGCACCACGCCAACCTCATTGACGATTTGAATGCGGTCGCCCAAACCAACGCCTAAGTCTTTTGCTAGTTCTGTGCCTATCACCGTTTGTTCGCTGCTGACATCGAAGCGTCCTTTCACCAGATAACGATTCATGTCAACCACCTTAAGGTAGTCTTCTGGCACAATGCCCATCAGCACCACTGATTTACTGGCAAGATTGTTGCGCGCAAATACAGGGCCAGTAGCTAATGGAGATACTGCCTTGATGCCAGGCGTTGTGCGAGCCAGCTGTGCAAAACTTTCCCATTGATCGATACTGCGTAAGCGTTGACCGCGTTGTTGAATCAGAGCAGCAGTGAGCGTCTCGGATTGATTCAGTCTTAATACAACTTCTTCGGCAGGTCGCATCACAATATGCGCTTGCGAAGAGAGGACGCGGTCAATAATCGTGCCTTGAAGCTGGTTGATTAATTGGGTCAGGAAAATAATGATAGCAACACCGCCCGTAACGCCAGCGAGGATGAGCCATGATTGCATGCGACCTTCTTTAAGGAAACGAATTGCCAATAACCATTCAAATGCCAGTGACATAGAGGCGTCCGTTTAGGGTTGTAGTGTGGGTGAGCGTGCCTTAACCTGAACACGAGCTCCCAAAGGAATGTCTGCTTGTGTCACCAACCAGTCACCCACCGTCACACCGTTGAGAATTTGGCTGTTACCGATCCCTTTAATGCCTAAGGTTACGGGTTGCTTGACGGTTTGACCCTGTTCTACTTTCATCACCCAAGGAGATTGACTGGCAGCGTCACGAATAGCGTCACTGGGTACAACTAGGGTGTTTGTCGCTTGCCCGGTTATCATCTCAATACTAACCGTCATGTCGGGGCGTAAGAAGGTGGGCGGTTGTTCGACAATAAGACGAATATTGACCGTGGCACGGTTGGGATCAATGCTAGGATAAATTAGCGCCAGCTTGGCCTCAAAAGGTTGTTGAGGATAGGCATCAGCAATGACCTTTGCGATTTGGTTGGTTGCTAAAAATCGCATGCTCTTTTCGTCGATGGGTGCTTCAATACGCGTTTCGCCGTCACTGGCCAAAATCAGTAAAGGCTTGCCTGGTTGCACCGTCGCACCCACTTCAACCAGTCGTTGTAATAGAACAGCAGCGCTGGGAGCACGAATGTTCAGTTGAGATTGTTTCGCTTGAGCAACAGCTAATGCAGCTTGTGCTTGTGCTAAACGACTTTGCAGTAATTGCGTGCTGGTGCCATTGCTTTGGGTTGCTTGCCATTGTTTGAGGGCTGCTTCGTAAGCTTTTTGGTTAATGTCGAGTGTTTTTCTAGCACTGTCTAGACTAGACTTAGAGGCTAGGTTTTGTTGCTGTAAGCTGGCATAGCGATGATATTCCGCTTCTGCTAAGGTTAGGTTGGCTTTGGCTTGAGCAAGGTTATTTTCTGCTAGTGGGCGAGTGAGCTGAGTCAATTCTTGTAGACGCTGTTCTGCTTCACGTAGATTGGCTTGTGCTTGTAGTAGGTTAGCATCGACGCTGGCATCACTCAATGAGATGAGCAGCTGATCTTTGCTAAGACTCTCGCTTTCACGTACATGAATCTGGGCAACTTGAGCGGTAACCAAACTAGCTAATTCAATTTTTGCCATGGGTGCCACGCGTCCTGTGGCAACGATAGTTTGGCTAATATCGCCCTGATTAACTTGAATGGCCTCAACCGTTTTGGCTTGCCATTTAAACCAAACAAACAGCGCAATCACGGTAATGATTACGCCTGCAATGAATTTTTTGCTCATGGCAGTTTGTTCGTCTTATTGAGCAGGAATTTTGTTCAGCTGCATGACTTGTTTTACTTCTTCTGCAGAAGCATCTAGCTTTAATTCCTGATAAGCTTTAGCCATGATTTGTAATGCGCGCTGACTGCTAGCTGTTTGCGGGTAATTTTCTAGCACATATTGTGCCCTTTTAGCGGCCGCTAACCAAGCGGCGCGTTCGACATAAAACTCAGCAACTTGTAACTCGTGGCGGGCTAGATTATTACGTAGCCTGACCAAACGTAGCTTGGCATCATCAGCATATTCGCTGTTTGGAAAGCGTTGAATTAAGTTCAGGTAATCCTGGTAAGCTTGGCGAATCGGTTCGCTGTCACGACGTGCAGGGTCAGAGATATAGCGATCTAAAAAACTACGCGTCGTACTTTCACGCGCCATACCTTTCAAGTACATGGCATAGGGCAAGCGTGAGTGGCGAGGATACATGCGAATGAACTCTTCTAGCTCACGTACTGCTGATTGAGGTTCGTTGTTGCGGAAGTAAGCATAAGCCAATTCAAGTGAGGCTTGCTCAGACCATGCACCATAGGGATAGACAGAACGTAGCTTTTCAAACTCTTTAATGGCTTCATCCCATGAGCTATCATTAAGCGCATTATGACCACGATTAAAATACTCTTCGACGCTGCGAATGGGCTCGACTTCTTTGGTGAATAAAGAACAGCCATTGAGTAGTTGCATCGCCAGTAATACCATGGCGATTTTGGTAATCATCCCTTTAGTGGACGAAAAATGAGAAAAGTTAGTCATGCAAACCCTTAATGCTGGACAGATGATTTCAAAGAGAGCATCATTCTAGCGCATAAATGATAACGAAGGCAAAAAGATGAGTGAATGGACAAGTCGTGTGCCGCTAGAAATGGGCGGAACGCGTTTAGATGGTGTCTTGGGGCAGTTGGTCGAGGGCGTGTCGCGAGCGAGGTTAAAGACGTGTATTGAGTCTGGCTTAGTAACGGTCAATGGTCAGGTTGTGACGCGAGCGCGTCAAACCATGTTGGGTGGCGAATTGTTGTCGCTTGAATTGCCTGAACGTGAAGTGTTGACTTACGAAGCGCAAGACATACCACTGGATGTGGTTTATGAGGATGAAGGCGTTTTAGTGATTAATAAGCCTGCTGGTTTGGTCGTGCATCCTGGAGCGGGCAATAGTGATGGCACTCTATTGAACGCTTTGCTTCATTATGATGAGAGTTTGGCGAGCTTGGTACGTGCGGGCATTGTGCATCGCTTGGATAAAATGACCAGTGGCTTGTTAGTTGTGGCAAAAACCGAGGCGGTTCAGCTGGCTTTGACCGACTTATTAAAAGATCACGATGTGGCACGTATTTACGATGCTGTCGTGGTGGGTTGTTTGGTGTCTGGCGGTACAATTGAAGCGGGTATTGGGCGACATTCAACGGATCGAACCAAGATGACGGTGAATGATATGACGGGTCGTGATGCGGTAACGCATTATCGCATTGCACAAAAATTTCGCGCACATACTCATGTACGTTGTCAGTTAGAAACAGGGCGTACGCATCAAATTAGGGTGCACATGGCGCATTTGGGCTATCCGTTATTGGGTGATCCTGAATATGGTAAGCGACTGTATTTGCCGCGTGGCATGAGTCAGGAAGTAGGCGATGTGCTACGTGCTTTTAAGCGTCAGGCCTTACATGCCGCTGAATTATCGTTTGAACATCCCTTAACGGGTGAGCTGTTGCACTTTGAAGCGCCTTTGCCAGATGATATGCAGGGGCTTATTGCTGCTTTGGCTCAAGATAGCTTGGAACATCCGTCAGACTATTAATTGCCTAGGGAAGGTCTGAATAAGGCGCTTCGCTTTTTATTCTGATCTTCCTATTTTCATTTTTTGGTTGGTGGAAGGAATTAAATCAATGGCTTGCAAGTTGTTACAGTGTAACCCTTCCCCCAAGCCCCCAACCCTTTTGT